>NZ_CP063362.1:5232500-5580770 GCF_016807805.1 Xanthobacter dioxanivorans
ATTTTTCATGGAAGTTGGGACGCCCGCCGGTGGTCCGGGCTGGAACGGGCTTGATGCTGGCGCCACAGAAATCGTGACGTATATTTAGGAGTGTCCGGTGTAGATGGTGCTTATGCGGGAAATAATAAGGAAAACATCAGAGGCCGGCCGAAGGTGTCGGCAGGATGCGTGGGCGTCGCGTGCGCTGCGGCATTCATTTCGCAGCGTCGCCATGCATGCGGCGATGCTTGTCGGCTCGTCGCTGGTGCTGGCCGGCTGCGGCGAAAGCGAGGAGCCGGCCGGCCGGCCGGCCGCCACCCATACCCCGCCGCCTGCGCTCGAAAGCGCCGCGCGCTCCGCGCCCCCGACGCCCCAGTCCCTCCCGCCAACCACCCGCGAATGGCTCGAGCTTGGGGATTCCACGCCGCCGCAGACGTGGCTGGCCGCCCGCGCCACCGGGCCGGACGGGCCAGATCGGCCCGCCGTGGAGGCGCGGTTGCAGCAGCTGCTGAAGGAGGCGGACTCGGTTTTCCACGAGACGCCGCGCATGCTGGCGAATCGCACCGTGCAGCTACAGCGGATGCTGGCCGACATTTCCATCGTCGAGGCGCCGCAGGAGATCCTGCAGGGCTTCATCCCCCTCGGCCAGCGCGGCAGGCCGGCGGGATACGCGGACCTGTGCCAGCACTATTTCAATCTCCGGAACACCGGCTTCGACCGGGCCGCGGCGCTGCGCGCGCTCGCGTCGTCGGGCGGGCATGACGGCGGCGGCTTGCGGGGAACGCCATGAGCCTGCGCGATACGATCCTGCCGCGTCTGCGTGCCGCGACCCGACCCGCGCCGGACGGAAGGGCCGCCGGCCTCAGCGGCTGCATGTCGCTCCGCACCCAGGTGCTCGGCACCGTCCTCGCCATCAATGCCGTGGCGGCCGTGGTCGCCGGCAGCGTCGTGGTGATCAACGCCCGGGAGGCGGCGGAGCGGGAGATGACCGCGTCGGTGGAGATGGCGGAGAAGATGGTCCGCGAAACCGCCGAGCGGATGGCGGACGGAGCCTCCCGGCTCACCATGGACCAGTGGCCGGTGCACCTGCGCCATCTGCGCCATGTGCGCATCCAGGTCGAGGATGCCGCGGGGCACCCGCTCGCCCTGCCCGCCGATGGCGGCGCGCAAGGCGAGGGCGCGCCGGAATGGTTCGCCCGCCTCGTGGGTGTCGGCGAAGTCTCCCGGAAGATCGATGTGACGGCGAACGGCGCGGTCGTCGGCCGCGTGCGGGTGTCGGGGGTGCCCGACGACGAGGTCGCGGAGGTCTGGGAGGACGTCAGCGACTTCGCGGGCGTCGCCGTCGCGGTCAACGTGGCGATCCTGCTGGCGCTCTATCTCGCCCTCGGGCGGGTGCGCGCCGATCTCGGCCGCTTCCGCGCGGCGCTCGGCGAGCTGGAGCACAACCGCTTCGCCTGCCGGGTGCCCCCGCCGCGCAGCCGCGAGCTGGCGGAGGTGGCGGAGCGCTTCAATGCCCTCGCCGAAGCTTTGGATGCGGCGCGGGAGGACAATGCGCGCCTCAATGCCCGCCTGGTGAGCCTGCAGGAGGACGAGCGGCGGCAGGTCGCCCGCGAGTTGCACGATGAACTCGGGCCGCTGATGTTCGGCCTGAAGGCGAGCGCCGATTCCCTGCAGAGGCTCGCCGCCGCTGCGCCTCAGGAGGTCGCCGGACGCATCGCGGCGCGCACCGCCGCCCTCGTCGGCATCGTGGAGCGGATGCAGCTCGCCAACCGGCGCCTGCTGCGCAAGATCCGTCCCGCTGCCCTCGATCACGTGGCGATGGCGGATGTCCTGTCCAACCTCCTCGTAGACTTCCGGCAGCATGACGGCGAGCGCCAGTTCGTGTTCGAACCCGGCGCCCTCGCCGACCATTACGGACCCGCCCATGATGCTACGCTCTATCGCTGCGTCCAGGAGGCCGTCACCAATGCCCTCAGGCACGGCGACGCGCGCACGGTGCACGTGGCCCTCACGGAAGTGCAGGCGCCGCCGCGCCTTCGCCTCGTGGTGACGGACGATGGCTCCGGCCCGCCGGCCGACCTGGCCGAGGGGCTCGGCCTTACCGGCATGCGCGAGCGCGTTCGTGCCCTGGGCGGCAGTTGCAGGCTCACGGCATCGCAGGCGGGCGGGGCCTGCCTCGTGGTGGAGATCCCCATCACCGGGGACCGGCCACCCGTCATCGTGGAGCATTCACGGCCATGACCCGGGTTCTGCTCATCGACGATCATCCCATCATCCTCCAGGGATGCCGCTACCTTCTGGAGGATGCGGGGATCTGCGAGCTCCTGGAGGCGAGCAGCGCCCTGGCCGGCTATCGGCTGTTCCGACGCCAGCGGCCAGACATGGTGATCGTGGACCTCGCTTTGAACGGCAGCGGCCTCGCCGGGCTCGCCCTGGTGCGGCGGCTGCGGGCGCAGGCGGCGCGGATGCCCATCCTGGTGTTCAGCATGCATGCCGATCCGGTGATCGCCAGCCGGGCGCTGGAGGCGGGCGCGACGGGCTATCTGCTGAAGGACACCTCCGCCGCCGACCTTCTGGAGGCGTTCGACAAGGTCCGCCGCGGTCAGCCCTACATCAGCCACGACCTGGCGCTGGAAGTGGCGCTGCTCGCCACCCGCGGCCGGGCCGGATTCATGGCGAACCTCACCCCGCGGGAGTTGCAGGTCCTCGCCTTGCTGGCGGAAGGCAGGGCCTATGGGCAGATCGCTGATGACCTGGGGGTGAGCTACAAGACGGTGGCTAACACCTGCTCGCAGCTCAAGGGCAAGCTCGGGGCAACCAACCTCGCCGAACTGATCCACCGCGCGATCCAATATCTAGCCGGCTCTCCAGGCGGGCGGCAGAGCTGACGGAACCGGACGGCGGTGGCCGCATCCGGCCGGCGGCGACGCCTGCGCCGACTTCGTGATCTCCGATTGCGCGGCACGTTGAACGACTCCATCGGAATTCTACGGGCTCAAGCGGGCTGCCGGAGGCCCGAACAAGCCCCTTCCGCTGTTCTTGGGGGAGCCTCTCAGAGCTGCCGGTCTGGCTTCACCACGGTCCCCTCGCAGCGATCCTACGGTGTTACCCACGATCAAGCATCGGTGCCCTCCGACTCACACATGATGCCGGTATCGTCCACTCGGCTTTCTCCAGATCGAACTCGTCCCGCTCCGCCATGTGCAGTTCGCCGGACCGGGGAAAGAGGATCGGCATCAGCTGGATCGCTGCGCGGGTGGTGGGCTGACCGTCGAACCCCTCAATCGCACGGAGGAGCGCGCCGAGCGCCTTCGGGTCGGTGATGGCGGCCCGGTGCTTCGCCGCTGTATTGGTGAGCGCTCCCTTCAAGGCGAAGGTCGGATCGTTTTCGGCGCGGGCGGTGGCGATGGCATAGCGGAAGACCGAGCCCACCGTGGATCGCAGCCGCCGGGCGCTCTCCCGTCTGCCGCGCTGCTCCACCTTTCGGAGTACGGCGAGCACCTCGGCCGCGGCAATCTCCGAAATCGGGCGCTCGCCGAGATCGCCATAGGCGAAGGACAGCAGCCATTCGACCTTCGCCGAGTGGCGGGCGCTCGGCCTTCGCGCCGCAGCTTGTCGAGATATTCCTCGGCGACAAGGCGGAACGTGTTGCCGGAGGTCGCCACCGCCGCGATGCGCGATTCGCGCCGGGACCTGGCGGGATCGATGCCGTCCGCCAGTTGCGCCTTGGCGTCGTCCCGCTTCTCGCGCGCCTTGGCGAGGGTGACGATCGGGTAGGCGCCCAAGGCGAGGAGCTTCTCCTTGCCCTCGTAGCGGTACTTCAGCCGCCAGAGGCGCGAGCCGTTCGGATTGACGAGGAGGTGCAGCCCACCGCTGTCCGACGCCTTGAACGGCTTCTCTGCGAGCTTGAGATTGCGAATGGCAAGGTCGGTAAGTGCCATCGGTGGGGGTATCGCCGCTGGGGGTATGGAGCCGATACCCCCAAAGCTACCCCCAGATTCGCCGGATGCAATCGCACCTTCCCGCACCATGCCGGACATGCAAGACGAGATAAGTTATTGATTTTTCAGGATCTGAGGATCGCTTCGGACGCTATTGGAGCGTGAAATGGTGCCCAGGGGCGGAATGGTGATTTGCGAATACCAGCAATAACATAGAATCAGGTGCGGAGACGTTTGGCCTCATTGTTGCTATTGGGCAATTTTGCTTTGCCCCCGCACCGATTTTGGCCGCCAGCAAGAAGCTGGAAGCGTGAGGAGAGGACCATGCAGAGGCAGACGTACTGCAATTGCGCGGGGAAGAAGGTGCCGGTCGATGAATGCGACCGCTGCCCAGCCGATGACTGGATTGATGACGACTACTACGATGATCAGCCTCTTTACCCGCCCGGCAAGCTCGCGAGTATGACCCTCGAAGAGCTTGAGAAAGAAGGCGAGCGGCAGAGCGACCGTCAAGGGCGCCTAGGCGATGCCGAGGTCATCAACGAATACGAAGTCGAGCGGACCGAGGCGCGGTGCCGCGCGATCGAGGATGAGATCCGGCGCCGCACCAAGAGCGGATGCGAGCAATGAAACTATCCGAACTGATATCCATTTACGGAGACGATATCGTCGGCGTCCAATTCCTGGACCAATGCACAACTGACCTTAGCATGACGCCGAAGAAGACAAAAATCACCTTCGCTACGCTTGAGAGAGTTGACCTAAATGGTACGGAGAAGCTTGGGATTGTGGTATGGCTTGACCGTGACAGAGTGAAAGAGATTACCGACGCGGCCAAGGACTGAGGAGAGCGAGATGGATAGGGATAGAGAGGCTTTCGAGGCCCACATTCGGGGCCTCTTGCCACATGCAAAGTTTAATCGCGACGACTCCGGAGAATACATCGCGGTCATGGTGAATGCCCGCTGGATGGGCTGGCAGGCCGCCCTTGCCTATGTGCGGGGGGAGAGGGCCGAGGCTCGAATGGAGGATGAGGTGCAGCGCCTGCACGAGATTGCAGACGGGGCACACGGCCACAATGCCGCCGTCAGGGGCGCAGCACGGGACCGCCTCCGTACCCTCAATGTGTCACCCCCTGAGCAGGACTGAGGAGGACGTGATGGCCGTCGAAAACCCCGTTCTAAAGGCCAAGGGCGCCACGTGGTGGGTCACCGATGAAACCCAGAAGGGCGGATGCCCGGCGCACACCAAAGCAAGCCTCGGCGAATTCTTCTACACGGTGATATCCGAAGGGGTGCAGATCGGCGAAATATGGTGCTTCAACCCGAAGTTTCACCGGTCAATGACCCTTGTCACCATATACGCCACGCCCGAACAGAAGCAAACCATCGAAGAGAAGAGCGCGTTCCGTTTTCGACCACCTCCGAAGGTCCATTTGAACAGCACCTCGGATCAAAGCGCCGGCCGCCGCGCTCTTGCTGAGCCTGAGGGAGAGGGGTGATGGTCGCCTCATCGATCAGGGTTCCAGCGGACAAGATACGCGTCATTTTCGTGAGCAATTACTATGACCACCCGCTCAGCGGCGTCTGCGCGGTCAACGGCCGGACCTACTCTTTCGAGAGAGAATATTGTTCGCGATGGGCAACCATCACCCGGTTGAACCGCTGGCATCGGGTTCGCCTCTGGTCAAAGCGCACGGCCTTCGGCATCTGCGTCGGATGGCACCAGCATTATGTGAATGGGAAGAAGGCGCGATTCTACCATACTCGCCGGCCCCGGCTCCTCCATCAAATGCTGTCAAACCTCTACTATGGAAGGCCGCTGCTTTGGCGCCCGGGGAGGCCGCCACGGAAGCAAAAGGCATAACCCACTTGTTCACGATCCGTTCCCCTATATGCTCGCCCCCATGGACCCTCTCGACGCGACACCATCCATTGCCCATGCGGCCGGCTACGTGCGGGTTCGGGTGACGCGCTGCGGCGGCACCACGGAGTTCCCGATCCGGTTCCTGCCTGCGCGTCAACTACGGGCGATGCGGTTCCGCTGCAAGCGCTGCGGCACGAGCCTGTCGGCCGAAGAGGCTGGCGCCAGATGGACGTGGCAGGGCGAAGCGAGCCTTAGGGGTGATGGGCCGAAGCCGACGCCGTGGGAGGAAATCACTCCCCCAGCACCCCGATGAAGTGCGGCGCTTCGCCTTCGGTATAATCCCTCCGGCTCGGATTATACTTTGCGGCCCGCCTCCCCTCCTCCACCAGCACCACCTCGGCCGCCTCGCTCATGAGCCGGACGGCATCGCGATGCGTGAGCGGGACCCGCTCTGCTTCCTGCCCCGGCCGGCTGATGACCGCATAGGCGCCTTCATCGTCCCAATCGATCGAGAGGCGGGTCATGGATGGGGCGGCTTCATGAGGCTGATCTGGGCACCCACCCACATCACGCCCATGGTGGCCACGATGATCACCCCGATGATCGTAATCCCGATCTGGCGCGCGAGCACGTCGGTCAGCTCGCGCCAGCGCCGCAAGTGGTGGAAGTCGGCCCGGATGCGCTTTCGCTCGTCCGAGTCGTCGGCGTAAAGCCCCACCTCCATGAAGGCGCGCTGCACGGCTTTGCTGGTCTCGGTGGCATAGGCCTCCCGCTCCTCGCGCATGACCTCACGAAGCTCCTCGCGCGAGATGACCACCATTCCGGAATCGACTTCCCCCGTTGCCATGGCTCACCGCCTCCCCGTGCGGATATCGTTCAGCACCTTGTCGGCGAACTGGCCGCATTCGACCTTCTCGCGGTTCGCCACCTTGAAGGCGGCGGCATAGGCGAAGGCGGCGCGCTTCCAGCTCACGCCGCTGGCCAGATCCGGCGGGGAGTTCGGCACGGTGCACGTCTTCGGCATGCCGGGGACATTCCGGGCCAGGGCCTTCAGCCCCTCATCGCAGCCCGCGCAGAACATCGTCAGGGACAGGGCCGCAGCCGTCAGGGCTACCCTTTTCCAGCGCATCGAGCTTCTCCTTGTCGGCTTTGGCTTCCACTGCCATGCGGGCGAGGCGTTCCGACCAATCAACGTCGGCGCGCGCATTGAGGTTGATGTCGGCTTGGGTGACGATGACTTCCGCGCGCTCCTTGAGCCACGCTTCCCGCTGGTCGCCCCAATAGTCGCCGGCGATGAAGAGGATGGCCGCGATGGCGTAGACGTTGGCGGCGATGCCCCCGACCTTCTCCCCGAGGATGGGCACGGCGAAGCGCAGGATTGCCATGTAGACGCCCGCGGCGAAGATGGCGTAGACCCACCACGGCACATACGACATGACGTGCTGACCGATGCTCCAGATCATGTGCATGGGTCAGCTCCCGAAGCTCGGCAGGTAGACGCACCACGGCTCGCTCAACCGATCCCCGGCCACCTTGTTGCAGACGTGGAATCGGCCATCCGGGGCCTCATGCAGGCGAAGGTCGTTCGCCGGGAGCCAGGTGTGGGACGGCACCACGAGCCAGCCGCCATCCTTCTCCACCACCTCTCCGGTATCGGCTGGCCGGCAATCGGTGGAACTGCAGCATGAGGGCAGGTAGGTGAAGCCGGAGGGTGCGTCGTGGGCGAGGGCCGGCAGCACCGACAAGGCCACTGCGGCAACGATGGAGCGGGTCATGCTGCCTCTCCCGGCGCCGCAACGGGATGAACCGGCTCATTTCCATTGTCCGGGGTGGGAGACGGCGCAAGGTCAAGATCTGCCCTGAGCTGCTTCGCCCTGCGATTGGCCCACCATGCATAGCCCGCACCCGCGAGGGTGAGCGCGACGCCGAGCACGATCAGCACATTGAGCACCACGTCGAGCGTGGTGGAGATGCCCTGTGCCGGCTGGATCGCCGTGGTCGCCGTAGAGACGGCCGAAGACGCTCCACCCACGCCAGCGGCCAGCGTCCCCTTGTCCGGGCTGGGGAGCGGCTTGGCGTCGGTCGGCAGGGCCTTTCCGGGGGCCGTGGTCCATCCGGGAGGCGGCTTGAGCGGCACGGACCCGCGTGCGACGGCCTGCCCGAGCTTGCGCACGTCGGCGACGCGCCGCCCCCAGCCCTTGCTGTAGACCGACCACGTCCGGAGGGCCTTCAGCATCGCGAGGCGGCGATCTTGCATCGCGGCGATCACCGCGTCCGTGTCGTCCAGCGCATTAGCTGCCACGACGGTGTTGGTGCCCATCTGCCCATCCACGAGGATAGGGCTGTCACCGGTTTTCGCCCGCACGTCGTTGATGGCGCGCTGAAGCCACTTCACCGACTGCGCCGGGCCAGAGTTCACCCCGCCGTCGAACACCACGTAATCGAGCCCCGCCGGCAGATCGTCGCAGTGCATCACGTCCCAATAGTAGGTGCGCCAGATTTCCACCCGCTCGGGCACCGTAATACCCCACACATCGGCGCGGGGGCGCCCCTTGTCGCGAAGATACTGGTTGTAGCGGGCCTGCGTGACGCCGTAGGCCGTCCGGCCACCGGGGTCCCTCTTGTCGTCGTCCTTGCCGCCCTCGTGGACGTTGACGCACGCCAGCGCCGGCTCGAAATTCTGAGCGACCATGGATCACCTGTGATGTTGGAGAGACGCACGTCGGCGCGCCCCGGCTGGTGCAGGGACGGTGAGAGCGTCAGGTGGTGGGGGGAGTAAATGCCTAAGTTCAGTGAGGCCATCAATTGTCGGTCGAATACCACGCCGCCATGTTGGCCTCGATTGCGTTGCGATCGGCATCAGAAAGAGTGTCGGTGAACTCGACTATCTCGGACCAATGCCCTTGGATGCCGGCGAACGTCGCGCCGTTGTGCTGCCCGAAAATACACTTTCGAGCGATCGTGAATACTCCAGAGCGCGTGTAGGCTTTGGTCTCCGTGGTGGAGCCATCCTGCCTCATCACCAGAGACGACCCGCTGTCGATCACCCCGACCGTGTGATAGCCGGCATTGACCGCCACCTGTGGAGAGGTGTTGCTTGTTTCGATCGCCGTTCCGGCATCATTGGTGATCGTCCGAGACAGGGTGTTACCGCTCGACCCGACTGCAAGCGGAGCGTACCGCGGGTTGGAGCCGGCAGAGCCGCACTCCATGGAGATCGCCCCGCCGCCGGTTGCCCGCAGCACCGCGAAAACCGATGCCTTGCCGGCCGCATACAAGCCCGGCGTGGTGTTTTCCAGAACACGCAGGCCGTCCATCGTCTGATCTGCGGCGGGTCGGCCATTGACCTTGTTGATGACGCCGCCCGAAACGATCCTCGGCTGATTGGCGGTGTTAGCCTGGGCCAAGTCCGCCCCGCCAGACTGGCTGTATGTCGTCACGATATAGCCGTCACCAGCCCCGCAGAAAGCGAGCAATGCCGCCTCGTCAAGGATCTTCGACGCCGTCTGTGGAATATCCTGTTGCGTGTTATCGGACGAGCGGCGGACCCTGATGAGGTTTCCGGTATAACTTTCCTTAACACGGCGAGATACTGATATATAGTTGAACACCGCCGCCTTTGCACCACTCGACAGGGCATCATCAAGGATGTCAATGACTGTTGTTGCCGTAGTCGATGGGGACGATGCAAGCCCGTTCCCTGCCGCATTGCTCGCGGCCATCCGCAGATAGTACGTGGTGAGCGGGTTGAGCCCAACATAGGTATAGCTTGGGGATGCCAAGCCGGACGCCGCGACAGTCCACGCCGCATCATCAAGAGAATACTCTGCGATGTACGATGTGGCCCGTGCCGCCGGGGCCGCAGTGATCGCAATGGTGGACTGCGTGATAGCCCCCACCGTCAATCCAGTGACCTGCGCCGGCAGAGACACTGTCACCGCTGACGTTTCAGACCACCCCGATATGCCGTTTTCGTTCCGCGACCTTACTCGCACCTGATAGCTGCTATCCTCCACGATGTCCGTGATCTGCGCGGCAGGGAGGTCCCTTTGCCCGCAATCAACGTTCGCCGTCACGAGAGGCCCGGCTGGCTTGGATAGGTCGGCCCAAGCGCCCCCGCCGACGGCATACTGAATGTCGTAATCCGTGACGCGGCACAAAGGGCGCGTCCACCAGATATGCAGCTCCGTCCCGATCTGCGCAGCTTGCACAACAGTTGGGTCAGACGGCCGGGTGCCCACGACATTGTTGATGGCGATCGCATAAGCGTCCACCGCACCTCTTGCCAATATACGCTGCCCATCCGCGTTGAAGTGAGCGAAGTTAGTCCCGGTATCCATCTGATAGCCGGGGCCGGGGCCGTAGAAAAAGCTGGTGCGCGGCAGGCGACGGGCAACGTCGATACATACTTGACGATTGATCGCATTGTTGAATAGCGGCGGGTCGACGATCTCATAGATGAAAGACCCCGCAATGATCGGTAGATCTGACACGCCGAGGCGCTCACGGAAGCCGTTAAAGATCGTGTCCTGCATGAGCTGGAAAGCGCTCGCCGTGGAGGATTGGTTCCCCTCCCCCTGATGCCAGATAATACCGGCGAAATACCAGTCGTAGCCGAGCGCCTCTGCGGCGGCTGCGGCCTTGTACATCTGGCGGATCGCGGACTCGTAGAGGTCGCTGCCCGGATTGAGCGGCGCATCGGGATCGGTTCCCGCGCCCCACGACAGGGATGGAAAAGGTTGGACGGCCGACATGGACGTTCCGCCAATGCCGCATGGTACAAGCAGGACCTTATGCGCCGGAACGAGACGGCTATTCAAAATATCTCTGGCCGCAGACCACGCATGTCCCATGCCGTGCCCACCATCCACATGGTAAAGGGGCTCAGCCGCAATGGTAATCTTCTCCACATACTTTCCAGCGCCGTCTGCGTTCCACAAGCCTACATCCAGAACGTTGGATGAGCTATAGGTGAGGATGCGGCTGTCCGGTAGTTCCGACCGCACCAAGTCGTATCCTGTGGAGACGCTCCCTGTAATGGTGCTCGACGGGGCGCGTCCAACGGCATTGGACTGGCCGGCTACCATGAAAATGGCAAGGCGAAAATCCCAGGTACTGGCATATATCGCCCCGCCGTTGTCTAGACGCTGAGTCGCGCGCGCGCTCAGCCCGAGCGCCTGTTCGGCGATAGCAAGTGCAGCGTCGGTCATTGCGCCTGACCCATGAGGTAGTTGACGGTCCCGGAAGTGAACGCGGTGCAGTTCAGGCTGTAGAGGACGCCCGGCATCACCTCGGCTGCGATTTCGGAGGCGGGGCCGGTCCAGACGTAAAGCTGCGTTCCCGCCGCCGTGAGCGGAAGCCACGTCACGCCGTTGTCAAAGCTGCGTTCCATCTGGACAGTCGCGACAAAAGTCCCCCAGAGCGAAACGTTGAACGCCGCGCCCTGCCGGGGGGTGAATGAGGCACTGCGGCCTGTTCCTGTGAAGGTGCCTTGCATGTGGCGTCTCCTCTTGGGGGAATAGAAAAAGCCGCCCGGTGAGGGGCGGCTTGGAAAGGCGGGCCAACGGGTGCTAGCGTGTGCTTTCAACCGTTGAGGGAGGTTTCTGTGAGGTACTTGGTGGCTTTGGCTTTGGCGCTTGTCGCGAGCGGGTGCGCCTCAAGCACACCGGGCGAAGGAGAGGCCCTGATGTCTGCCGGAGACATCCGCGCCAAGGACGAAGGGAAGTGCCGAAGCTATGGAATCGCCCCCGGCACAGAGCCATTCTCCGCCTGCCTCATGAAGCAAGACGAAATCCGCGCTGGTGTTCAGTCTTCGAATACCGCCGCCGCTACGGCCTTTATCGCGAGCCGCTACGGTCGGTAGCATCAGCTTTGCTCATGGCGTCGGTGCCAGACAGGACCGCCACCCGCGCCAGAGCCTGTCGCAGGCTGATACTCGGGCCGGCCCTTTCGGCCACCGGCTTCAGCAGAGAGCGCGCAAGGTCCGGGTTAAGCATCGCGTCCCGGATCAGCGTATCCACCTTGACGATGCCGGCATTGCGAAGGGCCTGTACACCGGCCGCGCCGAGGAGGCTAAGCCCCCCCGTCGAGAAGCCGGTCATGGCCCCGAGCGCGCCGGCCCCGCCGAGGGCCTGAGGCGTGAGAAGGTGGGACAGGAGCGAGCGCTTCTGCTTTACCATCTCGGCAAGGTTCTGCGCCGTATCGGACCCGCCAGGGATCTTCACCGAGACAATCGACCGGTTGGCCCGGCTCAGGTCGTCCGCCATGCGCTCTAGCAGGTTCACCTCCTGCGGCTTAAACACCGCCCGCAGGGCCTCGGCATTCTTGCGCACGAAGGTCTGAAACTGGTCCGAGCGGATCAGCTTCTGTTCGCTGGTGGCCGCCTCGGTGTTGGAGATGAACTTGGTCTGGATGTGATCCGCGATGGCCTTGCGGAGCCCTTCACGGGCGTCCTTGTTGCCGGCCGTCTCGTTGGCCAACTTCCGCATCTGCTGAACGGCGTCCTGCTTTTCAAAGATGCCGCCGACGATGCGTGTCACATCCTGGGGGTTGTCCACATTGAGGAGCCGCCCGACTACGCCGGCCTGATAGCCGTCCAGCGTCTCTTTCCGGGCCTGTGCGAGACTGGCGACGGCCTCGGATGCGGCGACGGGATCGGCGAGCTTCGCGTCTACCTCCGGTAGGGCACGCAGGGCATCCTCATGCCGCGAGCGCCAGAGCGCAACTTTCTTCGGGTCCAACGTTCCGTCATCCCGCATGGCCGCGCGCTTCAGGTCAGAAACGGCATAGTCCTCCAGAAGAGGCTTCGCCCGCGCGTCACCGATGGCCCCAACGAACTTGTTGACGCTCTCAAACCCGCCCGGCCCTGAGCGGAAGATGCGCCCGCCCACGTCTCCGTCAAGAATACCCTCGGGGATCAGACGGGCATCGGCAAGCATCTTGGCCGCCTTCTCTGCGGTCCCCACGCTCTTGTGGAAGTCCGGGAAGGCACGCAGGGCGTCAAAATTCTTGTCCCGCCAGCGCTCATAGAGCTTGGGATCGAGGACGCCATTCTTGACTGCGTTGTCCTTCAGATCGGCCATGGCCGCATCGCGAAGGAGCAGCATCGCTGCCGCATCATTACCAACCGCCTGCCGGAATGCCTGAACAGAGCGGAACCCTTCCACGCCGGGGCGGATGATGCGGCCGGGGACCGAAACATCAGCGACCTTGAAGTTGTCCGCCGCAGGCCCGCGCAGGATATCACCCACCGGGCCTTCATCGAAGGTGCGGGCGCGCTCCTTCGTGGCGGCCGACGCGGCCTTCAGTCTCTCGGCGGCTCCGGCGTCGAAGTTGGGCTGGAGGTTGTCGGGGAAGAGGCTAGAGCCTTGTACGCCCGGACCTCCCGCAGGATCTCCAGATCCCCCTCGCGCTTGGCTCGCGCCTCCTGCTGCTGAAGAAAAAGTGGCCTGAGGCCCGGCTCCAGCCGCGCCATCGCCAATTGCATCGCTTCGCCCGGCTTCAGCTTGTCCGACACGCAGTTCATCAGCCCTTTGGGCAAGCCGGGCAGCAACTGTGTCCGCCTCGGACATCTGGCCTGCCTGCACCGCCTGCTGTTCCACCGCAGCCTTGTTCGCCACCGCGTTCTCAATGTCACGCTCGATGGCGCCGCGAAGCTGCGTCAACCTTCCATATACAACGGTCTTTCCACGCGCGCCACGCTCATCCGCCATGGCATCAGAAACCCGGCTGCGGAACGCCGTTAGGTCTTTGAAGGGGATGACCTCCGGGAGGCGCGCGGCATCCGCGAAGATAGCGGCCTCTTCCCCAGCCATGGGCTGGGCCAGCTTGGACATGGAAGACAGGATATCCCGAGCGCCGGAGCGGGTGCCCACAACGGGAAGCGCCAGAGAGCCGTCAGGATCGACGGCGCCCCAAAGCTGGTTCTCCCTCTCCTTCGCAACTGCGCGCGCACCAAGCGCCTTCTGCCGCAGATCAGCTCCGTAGGCTTCTGGCATCCGATCGCCGCCAAGGGCCTTCACAGCGCCTTCCGCCTCGGCCTGTGCCGCTGCCACCTTGGGGGCTTCAATGCCCCTCAGGGCGGCCCCATAGGCATCAGCCGGCATATCCCCGCCAAGGGCCTTGGTGCGCTCTACAGCAACGCCGGTCGCATCGCCGATAGCGCGGGCCGATTCCGCGTCGATCATCCCGAGGTGATCGCGAAGCGCCTGCGAGACCGCTTCAGGGTGCCCGGCAGGCTGCACAGTGCCGAGCGCATCCAGCCGAGCCGCATTCTGTTCGGCCGCGCGCTGCTGGAATGCCTCAGGATTGGACCGGGCAACACCGCGTTCAAGGCCGCCAAGGCCCATGTCTCCCGTCAACTGGAACGTCGTCGGCTGGGAGCCGGGCACCAGCTCGCGGGGCGCATTGTCGATTGCCTGGATAGCCGCATTCGGATCTGTTGCACGCTCGCGAAGCTGGGCACCGGCCGCACGCTCCTGAGCGCCCGGCGTGACAAGAGCGTAGTTGTCCGCCGCCTTCACCGCCTGCTGAACGCCACGAGGTGCCGCAGCCATACCGGCTCCGGCGACACCGCCGACGAGATTTCCCGCGAGTTCACCAAGAGGGCGATACTTCTCCCCGCCTGCCTCAGTGGCGATATCACCACCGACATACCCGCCCGCGCCGGCCGCGGCACCAACGCCGGCATTCGACGCGATATTGGCGGCGGTCTTCGATTCCCCGAAGATCGAGCCGAGCACCCTCATTGCGGTATCGCCCACGACGCCGGCTTTGTTCAGTGCCCCCAGCATGGCCTCCGGGGCGATCATGTACCCGGCGCCTTCACCGGCCGCGCGCGCCACCTTCTCGCCGGTCGTATTGGCCTGCACCTGTGCGGGATCGTTCACGCCCACGGCCGTCATGGCACGCGTGATGGAGCCACTGCCGCCGATGGGGTCGTGGACGCGGGGCAGTTCAGCCCCGGTCACGGCCTCGACGCCGGATAGGCCCTTATTCACCAGCCAAGACGCAGCGTCCACCGGGGCGCCCAACGTGGTCGCGATGGCGCTGTTCACGCCCGCCGTAGCGTTGTTGAACAGACCGCCCTTTGGAGCCGCTTCCTGCTGAGTAGAGGTGGGCTTCGGGATCAGATCGTCGAACATGGCGCCGCCAGCGGCCGAAAGCGTCTGGTCAGGCGCGGGCTGCTGCGCCGGGATCAAATCATCGAACAGGCCAGTCGCGGGCATCGGGGCCTCTTTCGGGGTTGCCTGTGGACGCGGCGGGATCGGATCGGCACCGGGCACCGGACGAATGGCACCCTCGATAGCCTGCACCCCGGCCGGGCGCGCCGGCTCTCCGGTAAAAGCCATGGGGGCGCTGTCTCGCGGGATGAACTGAACCCCAGAAAGGCCCTGGTTGGTGTCCCGCGCGCCAAGGTCGCGCCCCACCGGAACGTCGAACCGGCCTTCAGGGGCTGTCTTGAATGCGCCCCCGGTGTCATGCACCACGACGGGAACATCCTTCAGCGTGTAGCGCTGGCCTCCGACCTGATAGGAGACCTCAGGCATGGTGTATTGGCGCCCGTAGAGGGACGGGTTCCCGGCCACGGTCACGTAGGGGCTGGCACCAGTCCGGAAATCCTCAAGGGTGCGCACCATGGCCTGACCATCCGGGCCGGGGCGCGACGCCTCATAGCCGCCTTCCATCTGGTCCCCGCCGCGCTGGGGGAATAGGTGGTAGCGCGGGGGACAATGCCCCCCGATGGGATCAGGTCATCGAACAGGCCCATGCGTCAGATCCCCGCCGTATCCACGCCCATTTGCTGCAAGCGCTTCATCACCGCATCGCGGGGCGCGCCACGGGCAATCGCCGCCTTGGCCTGCGCCAGCGCATCATTGGGTGCGGCCTGCGCGGCCTTCGGTGCACCCTGTGTAGGCGTAGGCGCGGAACTCGTAGGCGTCGCCGCCCCCGGCTGGGCACCCTGCCCCGCGGCAGTCGGCTGCGGAGCCTTGGTCGGGTCTTCCCAGCCCTTGGGCGGCTTGTAGGAAGGGCCAGCCTCGCGGAAGAGCCCTTGGATTGAGGACTCCCGGTTCTGGCGCTTCTGCGCGATCACCTCCGGGGTATCGCCCGGCTGCGGGAAATATTGCTGTCTGGCGTTCGCGAACTCGCTATCGCTGATGACGGCGCCAGATTCGCGGCGGAGCACCGAGTTGATGAAGTTCCGCTGCGCCTGCTCCACCTTCTGGCGGGCCTCAGATGACACGGCGTTCGCCACTGCTGGGGCGCGCCCGCCTAGGGCGCTAGATACAGCCGCCCCGGCCGCGCCGGCCCACCCGCTGTTGATGTTCTCGTTTTGGTTGATGATGTCGTGGGACTGCGCCATGCGGTCGGCGAAAGTCGCGGCCTTGCCCTGCCCTTCGGTGTAGGAACCATTGGCATAGGGGTTGAGTTGCGGACCCTTCTTCGCCTCCGTCTCAGCCTGCGCCACCGATCCCCGGTAGCCAGGGGAGGCCGGCCCACCGGGGATCGGCTCTTCTCCCGTGGCTGTCTTGCGAAAGCCCGGAGACGCCGGCTGTAGGCCGGGCTGTGCGTCGATTTCCTTCTGGCTTCGATAGAGGCCAAGCCGACGCTGATCTTCCGCCGCCCAATTGGCTCGCTCAAGGTGCATCTTCGCCATGGCTTCCGGGTTGAGCGCCCCAGCCGCAGCGGTCTTCAATTCGTCGATGCTGCCGAACTGCTGGGAATAGCTCTTGCCGTCCGGGGCGCGCCATGTGAACTTGTAGCCCTGTTGCCCATTTGCACCGGGCACGGCTTCCGACCCAGCAAGAACATAGCCGGCGGGAAGATAGCCCTTCGTGGTCGCAAGCTCGGTGAACGCCTTTCCAGCATCCTCGAAAGAGCCAGCCGTGAGAACCCGGCCGAACGCGGCGGTGCCACGGCGCGCGGCGTCGCTTTCGCCCCACTTCTGGAGCGCCGCGGCCTGTTCCACATTTCCGTTCTGGATATAGGTCTGCGTCAGCTTAGGAAGGGCGTTCTGCGTCCAGTAGTCGGTATACTTGTCCGGCGTGGTCTTGCCGGCCGCCACATCCGCATCAAAGGCGGACTTGACTTCCGTGTTCACGCCTTCGATAGCTTTTTGCTGGTCGTTGCGTCGCTGAGTATCCTGCCACCTCTGACCGAGGCCGAGCCCCCCGCGAACCCCTGCGTGAAAGCCCCAAGGCCGAGCCCATAGTTCGCCATCACGCGGCCTCCACTTCACGATTCCCGGGATACGCACCAAGGCCGACCTGTTGTGCGATCCGGTCAACCTTGCGGCTCACATCCTGAACCGCCCTCATGGTAAGGCCGAGGGCATCCTGAACCTTGATGGATTTTCCATCGCCAAGGCCGGTCACGCGCTGCATATCCTCTGCATATGGGCCGACATGCTCGCCACCATCTTCGATGCCCGGCATATAGCGCCAGCGCTCCACGGGGAGGCTGTCCACCGCAGCAAGGGCCGCGCCTTCCGGAATCTCCTCTTTGTCGGTCTTCACTTCTTCCGAGGAGAAAAACGACGCCGCCGCACCCAGCCCTGTGCCGAGGGCGCTGTACAGGCCGGCTGTATTCGCCGCATTGGCAGAGTTTTGCGCATTATAGGCGCTGAGTTGCGCGTTGTAGAGGTTGCCCAGCGTCGCCGCCTGACCAGCATAGCCCTGCATCGCTCCGGAATACCCCTGCATCGGGATCGCCGTGGACGTAAGGAACTGTTGGTTCGCCTGCGTGAGCGCGCCCGTCGCGGCCTGCCCGGCCCCGAGCCCGAGCTGAGTTCCAGCCATGGCCTGCCCCGGAAGTGCCGCCCCAAGCCCTACGGCGTTCATCCGAAGTGCCTGCCCCGTGTTCCGCGTCGTCTCTCGCGCGTCGTTCTTCGCTCCGGCCACGGCGAGGGCGGAATTGAGATCAGAGGCCCGCTGCGTCCCCTGGAAGCGCCCCGAGTTGGGATTGACGCCCATGGACGCCTGTTGCCGCTCCGTGGCCGCCCGCTGGCCTGCAATGGCGCTCTGCGTGTCCGCCCCGGCCGCCGCCGCTGCCGCTGCCTGTGCTTCCGGCGTGTCGTAGTTCTTCGCGTCGTTGATGATCTGGTCTTGCAGCGGGACGAACGTGTTTTCGTACCGCGCCCGATCCGTCGCCGCATTGGTGAGGGCCGTATCCTGTGCCCCAAGCGCCGCGCCCGAAACAGCGCCGGCTGTAGCATCGATGCCCGTCTGCCGGTCCTGTGCCGTCGCATAGGCGTCGTTGGCGAAGTTCAGCCACGCATTGCCCGTCGCCGCCTGCGCATTCGCAGCCTTCTTGATGTTCGGATCCGGCATCGGCGCATCGCCGCTGTCCTTGCCCATGCCTCAGCCCTCCGATATCCATTTGCATTCGCGCCGGAGCATCCCGAGCACGATCACATCCCCGTCCAGCGCTTCTTCCCGAAGCACCCCTTCGTCCTGAAACCCGATATGCCGCGCGAACCTCAATGAGGCCGCGTTGCTCGCCGAGATCAACCCCGTCACCCGGCGGAACCCGCACTGAAGGAAGGGATAGGCGAACATGCGGAACAGGAAATCCTGGGTGAGCCAGCGCCCCGAACCATCGGAGGCAATGTGCATCGCGCACGAGCCGGGGGAGAACGTGTCATAGGCCGCGACCGCGACTAGAACCCCATTCCGTTCAAGCCCGATCGCCCGCGCATCCGAGCGGAACGCTGCAATCCCGATCCGGCCCGCCGCCCACGCCAGATAGCGCTCCGGGTCAGAATAAACGGTCACGCGAACACCCACACGCCGGCCACCATCGCTTCGTTAGAGCCCCATGACCACGTCAGGGTTTCATCTGGCGCCGCCCCCTCCTGAACGGGGCAATGCGTGATGGCGTGGTAGATATCGGCCCCGCTCGATTGCACATTCACCACCGCGTCATCAATGAATGGAGCCCCTGACAAAGATGGCGCCGAAGCCGAGTCCTGATAGATCGCGAGGCACCCCACACCAAAGCCTGCGTCAGGAAGATCAATGTCGGTTATTGTAGCAGAAGAAGCCCCACTTCCGGCATAAGTAGAGTCAAAATCAACGTGGCTCGCACCAATGACGGGGCGTCCGGTTACGCGGAATACGCCGATCAGAACCGTGGAAATGTTTCCGCTGAACGTGATCGTCACGTCTCCCGTTGCCCCGGTCGGGACATGAGCCCATGCGGAGCCGATTGACTTTCCGATGGCCGCCCCGCCCGCCGCAGAACCAAGGGTTGCCGCGACCCCGCCAATCGTCACCGACGTGATGGTCTGGCTCCCCGGAGAGTTATGGCTGATGGCGAAGATGATTTCCCGGTCACTCGCCGGGTCGCCAAAGCTCGCGCCTGTCCACGTCTTTGACGAATAGCTGCCCCCCGAATTGTTCTGGAGCAGGTAACCGATGAACTCGATCTGCGGGCGGTTGCCGCCCCCGTGCCAGAAGCCGAACCGGCTCACGTCACCAAGGCCCCGTCCAGAGCCCACGTATTCGTCGCCACCTTGAGCAGCGTCGCGAACCGGAGCGATTCCAGACCATACTTGCTGTTGTAGCTCTCGATCGTCACCCCGGAGCCCGGAGCGAAGGTGAGCTTCCCGCCACCGGAGCACCGAACGTCAACCTGCGTCCCCACGTCGAATGCCACGTCCACATTGGGGGGCACCGTGAGCGTCTTCGCGCTGGCGTTGGTCATGTGCACTACATTGCCCGCGTCACCAAGGGCAAGCGTCTGTGAGGTTCCGGTGTAGGTGTTGATGGTCCGGATGATGTTGGACTTCGCATCGGTCAGCGCATCGATATCGGCCTGTAGCGCGGCCTCCGCATCCGTGAGGGCCGTCGTCTGATCGGCAAGGGACTGCGTGACCGTCGCCTGATAGGTCTCGAAATCGGTCTGGTTGGTCTTCGTGCCGATCTGCTTGTTGAAGTCCTCATATCGGACGGCGGCTTTGCCCTGGTTGCCCTGCCGGCGCGTGCCGGCGAGGATTTCAAGCTGCTCCTGAAGGACGTTGTTGTTCGCCATCACCGATTGCCCTTCGGATATGGCGTATCGCTGACCGACCAATTGCCGGTCGCGTCGTCATACTGGAAATAGGTCGGCGCGCGCCCTGGATTGGCCGCCTTCCATGCCGCAGCACCATGCGGAGACGGCGGCATGTTGCCAGCCGCCATGTAAGCATCGAAAGCCGCGCCTCGTTTGCCCAGCTCTTCGCTCCGCGCCCGCTCGGCTGCATCCATCTCCCGCGCTCGCTGTTCGATTTCAGCGCGACGTTCCGGCGGCGCGTCCGGCCCCAGCCACCTTGCCCAACCAGAGCGCGGATTGCGCTGCGCATGGAGCGCGACCCACAGGTCGCTGTCGGCGTCCTGCGGAATCAGGTCCGCGCCTCGCGCCTCGCCGATGCGCTTTTCCACCAGGGCGCGCACGGCCGGGTCGTCCAGCCACTTCGCGAAGGAGCCGTAATCCCCGTTCTCGACATTCGGCGGCAGGCCGCGGCCGCTGTCATATACCTCAGCAAGGCCCGCCAGCACGTCGTCCACATTGTGGTGCGCCTGCACCGGGACCCCGATCACCGGGTCCATGCTTTGCGCGTTGTAGGGGTTTTCGTCCGGCGGAACCTTGTTGGTGCTGACCCCCGTCAGGCGGAAGTCCTCGCCCTTTTTCCAAGGAGCCTCGCTTCGGACCATCCCCCGTTCACTGGAGCGCACGATGGGCGGCATGTTCGCGCTTTTCACCACCAATGGAGGCAGGGCCGCGAACATCGGGACCATGTCCGTCCCGGCGTTGACCATGCCGATGCCGTAGTCCGCCGCCGCCTGTCCATACCGCCCTTCCCCGAGCGCCGCCCGCCCCCGCTGGAAATCCTCGTTGCCCTGGACGATGCCGGCGCCCGGAAGCATGGAAGCCACGGCGCCCGGACCCGGAGTGAATGCGTCCAAGGTCTCTCGCGCCGATTTTGCCCCTCTGGAGAACGCATCATATGAGTTACGAAGATAGTTCCCGAGGCCAGTTTCCCAAAAGCCTGACCCCTCAGGAGCCCCCGAAATATCGCCTACCTTCACATCCCGCGGTTGGCGCGCTCCCCTTTCATTGAAGGTCGCGAGCACGGGCGCGGAGTCCACCTTATCGGAGCGGACGTACACGACCTCGCCGCCGATCCGGCTCACAGGGACAAGAGGAACGCCGCCGGGCGTGGTCGCAGGATCAGCCATATCGACCTCACAGCGCCTTCAGCTCGTCAACCGTCGTCGCCATGGCGATCTGGGAAATATCCACGTCCCCGAAGGCGTCGATTTCCCACTGGCGCGCCTTGAACCCCGCAGGAAGGCGCTTCACCTTATTCGCCTCCGAGATGGTCGCGACCTTCACCCCATCAGCATAGACGCCAACGGCAATCGTGCTCGCCCCGGCGCTCGGAATAGGGGTGAGAATGTCCCCGGCCAACGGGACAACCCCCACCATGTCGGACGCCAAATCTCCAGAGATGGAGCCGGCCGCGATCAATACCTCATTCGCCGCTGCGATGGCCGCGATTTCCGCGTCAAGGGCCGTTGCTTCTTCCGCAGAGAGCCCACCAGACGCATCCACGAGGATAGCTGCGAAGTTCTGCGGCGCCCCAAGGATGAACTGTTTCGAGCGCCAATACTGCTTGGCCCGAACGCCACCCGGAGGGTCAAACCGGAAGATGGTTTCCGCTTCCGGCTCAACAAAATACAGCGCCCCCTCTTCAACGTCGTAGTACCATGCGGAGGCATAGACATCCGAGCGGATGAGGAAGGATGCAGCCCCCGACGTGTCCACCAGAATGGACCCGGTGATGGCCTGGCTGTTGTCGTCCACCGAGTTGTAGGAGGCGATCCATCGCCCTGCGAGCTGTCCGGCGCACATGGTCCCCGGGTTGAGCTTGCGCCATTCGTCAGGGCTGAACAGGTTGCCCGAAATGAGCCCGATGGCCCCACTCGATTTCACCGAGACGAGCCCCTCGTGGGAGGGAAAGACGATGGAATAGCCTAGGTCGATCACGCCCCGTGCGTTGATGCACGGATAGTTCGCCTCGATCTTCTCCATGGTCATGCTCTCCGGCGTGGTGCCGGTGACGAAATAGGGGTGCCCTTTAGTCAGAACCGCAAGAGATGTGCCAATGGCACCAAGAGCCACAATCTCAGTGTCCGTGGTCAGGACGTAGGTTTCCGGCCACGCATGGGGCCGCCACGGCTCGCTGAAATACAGGTCTTTCCCGGAGAACGCCGCCATCATGCCGTTGGGCATTGCAGTTAGGCCGGACAGGGTATCCACCGGAGGCGTCCAGTAGCGCGATGGCAGCACCTCCTCGAAAGCATCAACCGCGATGCTGTCCACATAGGAGGATGTGGAGGCCGAGCGTTCCGCAATGAAGTAGAGGTCGGTCCCGGCGCTCCCCGTTTGGCTGCGATAGATCCGCTGGTGCGTGATGTTCCGGCCCGAGGGGGTTGACGCGAACCCGGTCAGGGTCACGGTCTGCCCCGCCTGCCAATCCACCTCCGCAGAGGCTGGGCTGGGCTCCGATTCCTCACCGAAGCCCGTCACCCAGGTATAGACATAGATCCGGGTGTAAACGTTGCCCGTCCCGGACCCGCTGGGGGTGCCCGTGAGTGCGCCGGAGGGCGCGGCAAGAGCCAAGGGATAGACCGTGGAACCTACGCGCATCTTGGGCACGCCGTCGCCTGTGTAATAGAGGCGGTTCTGCGCAACCGGGCCTTCCGCGAGGTGGACGTGATCTTCAAACCCGAGCCACGTATCGCCGAACTTGTAAATGGTCAGGTATGAGGCGACAGGGGGCGAGGAGAGCGACAAAACCGATGACGGCTCATAATAGGGCGAAAGGCCACCATCGTCCAAGCGCGTGTTGAAGGCGGATTGCGCCGCAGTATCCGGCAGAAGCCGTGGAATGATGCGGGGCTGTTCACCTGAAAACGCGGTGATCTTGAGCGCCGACATCACACCCCCACGTAGACGATGAAGTTGCAGACGATCGACGGCGGCATGTTGTTATGCGCCTGCCCGCCGCCAATGCTGTCTTCCGTGACCGTGATGGCTGGAGTTTCTTCGCTAGTGTCGATCGGACCCGCTCCAGTCGCGAGGGCGGAGCCCCCGGTCTGGACTGAGATGGTGCGGCTGATCGGGACCGTGTGCTTATGCGCCGCCTGCGTCGCGGCGACGTTGTGGTCATGGGCTGGCATCTGCGCCGCGGTCATGGTGACGTTCTGCGCGCCGCCAGAGGCCCCAAGGGTCGCGCCGTCGATGCCGCTTCCTGCCGTCGTAACCCGGCCGGCCGCAGTGACCCCGCCCATGTTATCCTTACCGACGCCCACCCGCCCGCGTCGGTCCGGAGTGTTGAATGTGGTAGAGCCATCGCCCGATGCGCTGGGGGAGCCCATGGCGGCAAAAAGGAGGGCGTAGGTGACGCGAGACACGGCGGAACCGTTTGCCCACAGGAACCGCGCCGGAAGCGTCGCCCCGTGGAACTCAAGAACCGTCCCGATCGGGATCGGAACGAAGTCCTGCACCCATTCCGTGGTCGCGATCTGGTCGCTATCGTCACCATCCGCCGCCTTCGGGGCGCGCGGGGTGCCGGTGAATTCAGGACTGGCGAGATCGGCCTTCAGATTGAGCGCCGTCGTCATGTCGGAGGCCAGTGCGAATTCCGCCAGAGCCGCCGAGGTCAGCCGCACATCCACCCGCGCCCCGGAAGAGAACGAACGGGCCGTGGTGCCCTCCTGCCCCCGCGTGACCGTGAGAACATCTCCAGAACGCGCGGTGCAGCGCATGATTTCGAGATTGCCGGAGCCGTCCACTACGACGACAGGGGACCAGTCGGAGGCGCCGAGGGTGGGGAACTTGCTCCCGGCGCTCCCGGCAAGAGAAATGGACGTGACCGACGAATTGATGTTCGCCGCAAGCAGCCCTGTGGCGTTGTTCGTAAGCTTCAGGGCCATGTCAGCACTCCTTGATCCGGAGGCGGAAGCAGGCTTCGCAGACGCGCCCCTCGGCGGTGGTCGCAACCACCTTCACGTCATTCGTCTCGTCAGCGTCGCCGCCCTCGATCCACAGCTTCACGATCGTGTTGGACACCTCTGCCGTGTCGATGGTCGCGGTCCCGCCCGAAATCGTGTTCACAGATGAGGCCAAGGCATCCCCAGACGGGAGCCAGCGCGTAAAGTCCACGTCGAAATCAAGCCGCTCGTCTGGCGTCTTGAAGAGGATTGTTCCGCTCATGGCTTCCTGCCCTCTTTCGGGACGACGACTTCTCTCTGCCCCGGCGGGACGCGCACGGCGCGCAAAGCCTTTAGCTTTTCAACGCCACGAGATTGAATAGGCTTGGCGATCATCCGCGTCTTCGGGGCGGGCTCGAACGTGCCGTCTACATCCCACTCAATCAGGGCCACGCCGCCGCGCTCATCGGTCCACGACCACACGGCAACATCCCCAGCATCCGCCTCGGATCCGATAAGGGCAGTTTTCATCAGGCCCGGTCCTCAGCTCGTGGTGCAGTAGAGGGGGGTCGGGCTGTTCATCTCTCAGCTCGCGTCCGGAGTGACGGTCGCCCAATCGGTCCCGCTGACGTGGCCGCTGCCATTTGTCAGGCGCGCCCAGCCGAGCGTCACCTTGCCGCCGGAAAGCAAGAACCCCGTGTTCTGGACGAACATGCCGTAGATGTAGGTGCCGCTGGTCGGGATCGATGCGGCTTGGCGCCCGCAGTTGTTCAGCGTGTTGCCGTAGGCGGCAGAGCCGGGGTCGCTGTCCACGATCGAATACCAGAACGCCGGGCCGGCACGTGGGCATTCGCCTATGCCCTTGTTCGAGGTCGAGAAACTCGTTGCGACGGGCTGGCACTCCAATAACGCGTGCTCGACGAACAGCTTCGTGCTGGTGCCGGCCGCCGCCGCCAGCGCCTCATCCGAAATGCGGGAGCAATTGCGGAAAGTGTCACCGCGCGATTTCACCCCATAGGCACCCTGCATGAGGATGGCCGTGATCCCGGCGCCGGCCGAGGTCCACGCCCCGTTTGCACCGCGCCCGGAGTGGCTGACAAGACTGTCCATGTCCCAGGTGTTCCCCTGAGAGATGATGTTCTGGTGAAGCGTATTAGATCCAGAGAACACGAGGCCGCCGTAAACGTCGAAAGTCGTATTGTTCTTAATATCGCCCTTAACCTGCGCCGTTTCTCCGAAGAAGAACGAATAGCCAATTCCGTTGAACACGTTCCCGAGCGCAGAAAATGCCCTCACCTTTCCGTCGATAGAGACACCTGGCTGGCGCAGTGAGGCTTCCGTCAACGTCGGGTCGACAGGACCGTTACGAGTGTAAAACGTGCCGTAGCCAAGATCCGACAAGAGCCCGCCACTCGGGATGTCCCGCACGCAGACGTTGCCCGCCACCTGAATGGCGTAGCTTCCAGGCACCGGGTCGGTAGTGACCCCGCCGTCATTCCCCTGAAAATAAGGGTATGGGCTGATAACGGATGCGGTTCCGGTCACATTCTCCCCGGGAATAGCCGATAGACCACCGGCCTGTGCCGAAACGCCCGAGAGGCTGATGTAGGGCGCTCCGGAATTGAGCCCGTCCACAATCGTGCGGTCGATACAGTTTTTGATGAGGTTCGGGCCGATCTGAAGACCGTTTGCCGCGTTCCTGCCTTCTGCCCCGCTGGTTTCAGTGGTCACGCGGATGCCCTGTCCCATGCAGAACTCCGCCACATTGTCAGCCACGACACCGGAGACCATCCCGAGCGCCTTGATGCCCTGCGAAAAGCGCACCCGGTTGCCAGCGATCACGCCCCGCCGGTCGATGCGATTGCTCGTGTCATTGTGGGCCGCAATGGCGTCGTCATCAACGAACTCTACCAAATTGTGAGAGATATCGTAATCATCACAGTCTGCAAAATTTATCCCATCTCTTGCGCAATACCTGACTACGCATCCTCTTGCCACAGTATTTGTTGACAACCTTGATACTATGCCCATAACGCGGGATTTCTCTACACGAATATTATCGTATAGAACACCGTCTACCCTTACTGACAAAAACGGATACGTTGACGATGTGGTATAGTCACCATCGTCACCGTGCGATCCTATTACCGAAAAATCCCTGAATATAACATTAGACACGCGCCCAGGAATATCATAAGAGCGGCCGAAAAGTATTGGTAGATCACCCTCTATCCATTTAACGATAGAAGAACCGGTCCCTAAACCTACCACTTGCATCCCTGACACTACGCTAAACGTCTGCGTCGCAGTCGCGATCCGCATTGTGCCGGCTTCCAGCTGCAAGAGTGGATTGCCGGAAGCGCACGCGATGTCCCACGCGAGCCGAAAGGCGGCGGTGTCGTCTGTGGTGCCGTCAGCCTTCACGCCGCACCAACCGGCGCGGATGCCGTGTTTCGTGAACAGCTCCCACCACGTCCCCGCCGCGTCCTGCACGGCCATCGGCCCCGAGCTGGTTCCGCGCACGTAGACCGCGCCAGCGCCGAGGTCGCCAACGGTGGTGTGCCCGGACACGGCGAAGCAATTGAGCGGGATCGTCGTCGTCGCGATCTGCGCGCGAGTGATCTCAAGCGTGATGACAGGCTTCGTGCCGGCCGCAGTCAGGCGTCCTTGTGCATCGACCGTGAAAGTCGGGATGGCGGCGCTGCTGCCGTAGGCTCCCGTCGTAACCGCCGTATTCGCCAGGGCCAAGGTCCGGTCACTGGAAAGGTCGCCGCCCCCTGAAAGTCCTGTCCCGGTCGCAATCGTGCGCGTTGCCGGGGCGGCCCCTACATCCGCCGCCGTGATCCCCATCGCCGCCTTGAGATTGGCGAGCGTCATGCGCCCACCCTTACCGGATGAATCGTGTCCGATCACATAGGAGAGCGTCCGCGCGACGGCGTTCTTGATGTTCTCGACGGCCATCAGAAGAAGCTCGCTCGCGTGCGCAGAGGCGCGTTCTGCTGCCCCTTGCGGGCCGAAACAGAAAGCCGATCCAGATCAGCGTCGAACCGCTGCACGAAGGCGCCGCCGAGCTGCGGATTGGCGAAATCAGACGGGGTGCTCAGGATTTCACCGATTGCCCCGTTCGCGATGGCCTGCGCATACTGGTCCACCATGAAATCAGGGAACTGGTCTGCGTCATCGGAGGGCGCCAGCACCAGATCGAACTTCAGGGCGCCACCTTGCGCGGGAACAACGCGCACGCTGTCCGGCTCGGTCTGCGTGATCCATCGCGCGCCGGAGGATTCGGTGTCGTCGCGCCAGCCGAATTGATGAGCGTCAAGATAGGAGGCCGTCACCGGCTCCAGCTTGTTCCCGTCCAGCCGGGCCGCGACGATTTCAAGGATGTACGAGCCCTGCGGCGCGCACAGGATGTCTTCGCCCGTGTCGGGAATAGTGAAGGCGTCCGCCATGCGCCAGAGCTTGGTGCGCTGGCAGAACGTCTTTCCAGCGTCCCGCAGATGGGAGAGCGCCAGCACTTCCGGACAGGCCGGGGCATAGCGCAGCACCCTCGGAAGGAGGGCATCAATGTCCTTCATGTGCGCGTGACCCTCTGGCGAGCGTTCGGGCTGGCGTCGGAATCGCCCTGGACCTTGATCCCCACAGCCCCGGCAAACTGCTGATAGTGCAGCCCGGCCCGGCCAGCCCCGCCTTCAAGCGCGTCCTTCGAGTAGGCGCGGTACAGGATGAAATCGAGGAGCACGACGCCCCACGGCTCGGGAAGATCGATCGCGGTCGCATAGGAGCCGATGGCGTCCACGTCACCCGTGGCGGAAATCGCGGCCGGCAGCGTGGATAGAACGGCTTCGACGATGCCGGTTCCGTCATTGCCCGGCCACACGTAGAATTCGCGCGGGTTCTGTTCATCAAAGACGTACTGCCGAACCTCTTTCTTGTAAGGCGTGTTGCTCGGGTCGTGCCAGTTGGGGGACTGCATATCGAGCAAGTCCCGCTGCACCACGCGAACAACCCGACCCCCAACGCGCGGGGAGCCCGTAGAGGCCAGATTGCGGGTGATCCGCAGCAGCCGGAGGTGGCTGGCATTGGAAAGCGCCTGTAGCGTCCCCTCAGCCAAGGAAAGGGCATAGCTCACGGCATGCGCCGAGGGCTGGGCAAGGACAATCGCCTTCATCCCGTCGTTCAACCAGTCCACCAGTTCGGGGAGTGGCCAGCGCACATGCTCTTCGTCCTGAAGGACGGTCGCGGCGCGGGACAGGATGTCGGAGGCGAGCATGTCAGGTCAGCCGCTCAATCAGCGTCGCGAGGCTGGTCTTGGAATGGGGCTTGCGGTCGAACTTAGCTTCGTAGAGGGCCGCGAGTTCGTCCCACGTCTTGCCGGCGAGGGTGTCGGCGGGCGCTTCAGCCGGGGGGCCGGGCTCTTCCGGGGCAGTCGAGGCTTCCAGCTCTACAGCAGCGGCCTCCGGGGCAGACGCACTCACCGCTTCCGCCGCGCGATAAACGCCGGTCAGGGAGAGGAACGCCGCTTGGTGCTCTTCCCGGTCCACGTCGCACACAAGGCGCCCATGGGCATCGAGGCGGAACACGTACACGTCGTTGGAGATGGCGGTCTCGACCGTCCCGCTCACCTTGGCGATGCATTCAATGAGCATTGGCCGTCTCCATAGAAAAAGGGCGGCCCGAAGACCGCCCCTTGGGGTTGCTCTGCCGTCAGCCTCAGGCCGTGGCGTAGAGGACGGTGAGGCCAATTTCACCGGCCGCGGCAGTCGCCGCAGCAGTCGCGATCTTCACCCCGATGGAGCGGTGATCGCTGGTGGGAGCGACGCGGAAGGCGGTCTTCAGGGTCGGGCGGACAACGCCGCCCGCCTGTGCCGTGGTGGCTCCGGAGAAGAACTCCGCCCCGATGGTGCGCGTCCCGCCGTCGCCCACTGCGCCCGACATGATGCCCACGTCGAGAACGATGGCCGGAGAGCCGCCGGTATCCAGATCGTCGGCATCGAGGATCATGTCCACGACCCGGCAATAGGCCGGAAGCACGGCAATCTCGATGATGTCGTTCAGCGCGATAGTTGCGGGCACCGTGTAGGCGAACCGCACCGCGATCACTTCAGCGGAGCCGTCCGGATAGGGGACGGGATACTCGCGCGTGGCGTACTTGGAGTTGAAAACGGCCATGGGAGTCTCCCCTATCAGGCGTTGGGATCGACAGCGTAGGTGTCCACGGCCATGACGCCGAAGTCCTTGCTGTTGAAGCGGGTCTTCTTCACGCCGACGATGCAGCCGGCGGTGACGAGGTGCTCGTTGCCGGCATCCGCGTCTTCCTCCACCCAGGTGAAGCGCATGCCACCGGAGGCCGGAGAGCCATACGCGACCACTCCGGCCTGACGGCCGAGGAAGAGCGCGCGGGCCGCGGGCAGGTTGGTGCCGGAGCCGTAGTCGGAGAAACGGATCACACTCTCGTGCGAGTGTAGGATCACGTTCTTGATCATGCCGAGGCCGCCCTTGAAGATGGGGTTGTTCTTCCCCTCGGCCGCGGCGGCGGCCTTCTGGATATCGAGCCACTGGCCCGAGGTGGTGGAGGTGCGCAGCGAATGCTCCTGGAAGGGAGACATCAGCAGCACGTAGCGAGCCTCGCCCTCCACGGTCACCGGAAGCATGTTCACGGTGGTGGGGTCGGTGGAGCGCATCATTCGCGCCTTGGTCTCGGACTTCTCCACGACGGTCACGGACATCACGTCCGAGGAATCGACGTTGTTCTTCGCCGTGGCGTCGCCGCCGTAGATGATGTGGCCCGTGTCCGGCGCCTGGATCGAGTTGGAGGCGTGACCGGCCCAGGTGGTCTCCTCGGTGAAGTCCGCGTTGATGCCGCGAGCGCCGGAGAGGTAGATGAAGTGCATCTCATCGATGAACTTCGACCAATAGTCCGACAGGCGGTCCTTGGCGACCATGCGAAGGTCGTGCTCGGTGCGCTTGCGGGACATACGGCCACCGGCGGACACCTGGTGGCGCATCTGGTCGATCTTCACCTCGTCGGAGAAGAACTTCAGATTCTCCGCCTTGCCGTCCACACGGTTGTCACCGTAGGTCGGCTTGTTGCGGAGCTGGACGGACAGATCGAAGTTGATCGTGTCGCCAGACGAAGAGTCCAGATCCGTCAGGCGCTGTATCACGGCGTTGTCGGAAGTGGACACGAACTTTCGGTCGAAATAGCTCTTCTTCACCACGTCGAGGAAGAGAGAGCCGGACCAACGCTTGACTGCCTTCGGATCGCCGAAGGGGATAACGGTCTGCATGATGTGTCTCCGTGACCGTGTTAGGGATCACGATCGGCACATCTTGCGCGTCTCGTGGGCGTAATATACTTCAGCTTTAAGTGCTTTTCAAGGCGCTTTCGGTCTGTTGTTCTTGACGAACTCCTGTGAGGCCCCACGATACTGCTTTCTTCGTGGGGTCAACGATTGTGATCGGGACGCTCTTGTCCGCATCGAAGATCAATCGGACGCTTTGTCCCGACTTTTGCTCAACGGTCACGGTGGCGGCGTCGCCGATGCGAACCGTCTCCCCGATGCGGACGTTGAGCGTGAGCATGCGTCAGGCGCTCGCCAGATAGGCGTTGTGATCAGCCGGCGAAAGCTTGGACAGAGCGACCTCGAATGCCTCATAGTCGCTGGCCTGGAGCCGATCCAGATAGGCGAACTTGCCGCCGTCCGTGGATTCCACCTCAGCAGCGGGCACCTTGGCGAGCGAGGGCGGCACCGGGTCGCGAGGCTTCACCTCGATCTGCTTTTCGGTCACCTTGGGCGCGGGCTTCGCGTCGGCCTTGGGCTTTTCCGCAGCCGGAGCATCCTTGGGGCCGCCGATGGCAGAGAATGCCGCCTGCACCTTCGCGTGCGCCTTGGTGAGGATGGACGGGGAGAACGGGTCCGACGCGCTCGCCTGGAGCTTGCGCACCTCGATATCCAGCGCCCCAAACAGGGTTTCGTTCTGCCCATAGATTGGATGGGCGTCAAGGAAGCCGGATACGGTCTGCTGTGCCCACACCGCCGCCTTGGTCTCGGCGGCGATTTCGGCCTTCAGCTTCGCACCTTCGATGGCGCGACGCTCCTTGTCGATGGCGCGGACCTGTTCGCGGTATTCCGCGTTCGTGACCTCGCCGGCCTGGAATTTCGTCTCGACTTCCGTTTCCTTGGCGTCCAGAGCCTGGAGCTTCGCGTCGGTATCGGCCGGGACGGTCCAATTCGGGACGGCTGTCTTGGGCTGGGCTTCGGTCTTCGGCTCGTCAGGGGCGGCTTCGGCGGCGGGCGCCTCTTCCACCTTCTCCGGCTCCGCAGGGGCGGCTTCCGGGGATGGTTCGGTAGCGGCCTCAACAGCCGTCTCCTTGCCGGCCTCTGCCTCGGTCTTGACCTCTTCCGGCGCGCCCTGTTCCTCAATGAGGCCGGCGCGCTCTTCCTCGGTCAGCAATTCCAGTTCGTCGTTGGTGTACTTGCCGGCCATTCTTAGGCTCCTGGCTGAGGTTGAGGCGCCATCTGCGCCGGGGGTTCCTGCGGCTGTTGGGCCGCCTGTTGCTCCTGCTGCGCTACCTGCTGGCGCGCCATGGCTTCCTGCATCGCGGATTGCTCAAGTGCCCGCTGCTGCTGTTCCGGAGCCGAGACGAACCCGGCTTCGTTCAGGATCTGATCAGCCACGGGCGCAAGCATGGGAGCGACGGCCGCCGTCTGCGCGGTGTCGATGGCCGCCCTCTGCGTTGCGACGTTCGTGCCGGCCAGTTTCGACTGCAAGTCCGCGATCTGCGCCCCGATCTTGGCCGTGTCGGCTTCCGTCTTGGCGATCTGCGCGGCCTGTCCCCGAAGCTGAAGCTGAAGCGCCTGTTCCTGCACGGCTTGCGCTTTCTGCGCCTGTTCCGCCTGCACCATCTCTTCCTGCGTCGGCTCGTCTGCGTCGGGATCGCGCTGGCCCGTAATGGAACGGATGCGCTTCACGATTTCGTCGCGGTTCGGCAAGTCCATGTTCTCGACAACAAGATCGAGCATGGTCATGGCGACTTCCGGCGGGAGCTTGGTCAGCATCTCCATAAGCTGGTCCGCCGCCGCCTGCCGCATGGTAGCGCGCCAGTCCGCATCCGAAATCACATAGTCCGCCTTGGTGCGAACAATGTCGTTCTCCGGCAGGCCGTCGTTCACGGTGACAAATTCCGGGCCGCCACGCATATTGGTAATGCGGAACTGCTTTTCCTCGCTCATGAACTGCTCAACAAGGGAAAGCTGCTTCTCGCCCTGCACCTGAGACGCGAGGCGGAGGTTGTCGAAGAGCTTGGTGGTCGTGAGCGACCCCTGTTCCTGCCGGCGCTGCACCGCGATCCCGGATTGCGCATTCGTGGTGCGGCCGAGAAGTTCGTCCGTGACCCCGCTCTGCTGCTGGATCATCTGGATGGAGCGGGACATCAGTTCGAGGTGCCACTGCGACAGGTCGCGGTCCACGTCGATCTTCAGTTCCTTGTCGGCCTTCTTGACGATGATCGCGTTAGGCTTGGCTACCTCTTCCTCGAACTCATCCAGGTCATCAACGGCGCCTTCGTCCATGATGACCTTGTTCGAGGACAGGATGGCGAGGGCCTTGGAGGCGCGCTTGTTGATGTCCTCCTGGATGTCGCGGAGCCGGCGGATCATGCCGTAGGGCATCCCGTCCCGGCCGCGGCGATAGGCCCAGATCGGGGTGAAAGGAAAGCGGTTGTGCCGGTACGGCGTCGGGGAAAACCAAAGCAGGCCGGCGCTGGTGAACAGCGCCACGTGCATCAGCATCGTGACCTTTTCCACGAGCTGGGCCTGCCCTGAATTCACCTGCTCAACGTGACCCGGAGAGGACGGGTCGAACAGGTCGCCGGAGAACTGGCCGCCCTTCAGCCGCGAGGCCATCACCGGCCGGCGTACCCAGCCTTCGATGATGCGCACCCGCTGGCGATGGTTCTGGGCATAGGAGGCCGGACGAAGGCCTCCGCTCGTCTCGTTGGCATACTCCGCCGAGTCCATGGCCTCGTCGCCATATTGGCCGATGAAATAGGTGGAATCGCTGTCCGACAGGGACCGGCGCAGAACCTCGTAGCGCTTCGGAAACAGCGCTTCAGAAATATCCAAATCAACCCACTTGGACCGGAACAGGTAACGTGCGTCCGACAGGTCGAGTTCGGTCGCCGCGGTGTCCCACAGCATGTTGCGCCAGCTCTCATAGCGCGACGAGATGGGTTCCTCATCATCGGCGTCCTGAATACCATCCTCAAGCCAGCCAATGCCGACCTTGACGGAATCCTCGAACGACCGGGACCGGTGGAACGGGGTGCGGTTTACATCCGACAGGTATTTGAGAAGGGCGGTCTTCTTCTCTGCCGGCTTGCCGTCTTCCTTCCGGCGCGGCAGCACCTTGAAGTCCGAGCGGCCGCGCTTTTCCGTGCCGAGCACCCAATCGACCGTGGACGCTATCACGTTGTAGACGATAGGGGCCTGCCCCCTCTCCTTCAGCACCTTTGCGTCTTCGGCCCGCCACTGGATGGAATCGTAGAAGTCCTCATCCACAGCCTGCTCAAGGCGGTTCTCGTTCTGCCGATCCAGCTCGCGGGCATAATAGTCCAGCAGCGCGCCATGCAGGCGGGAAAGCTCCTCGCTGTCCAGATCGTTCGGCTTCGGCGCGGCCTTGGCCGGTTCGATCTTGGGGACCGGGCTTTCGGTGCGCTTGGCGGAAACCTCAAACACGGGCCATGATCTCCCCCTCAGTCACGCGCCCGCGCTCGTCCGTCACCGTCGCTTCGCCCACCACCTCACGCTCCATCGGCATGGGCGGGATAGACAGGAGGTCGCCGATGTGGTCGCGGATGATCGAGGCTACCCGGATGATGTTGGTCGAATTGTGCGTGTCGAGGCCGAGCGCCCCGGCGAATTCGCAGGCCGTCCGCGCCGCCTCGGCTCCGTCGCCGATCGCCTCCGACCACACCCATGCGTTTTTCTGGAGCACCACGCACGGGATGAACTGGTCATGCCGCTGGGCATTGCGCGGCTTCAGCACAAGGCACGGCAGCGGGCCGTCCCGATGCAGGAGCCATGTGCCGATGGCCTCCAGATCGCCGTGCGCCTGCTTCCAGGCGGTGCGCGTGAGGTCGAGGACGTGATCGTTCATCAAATGCCCTCTTTCGCAACCACAGCGTGCGTGGTCGCGTTAGGCCGGGTTAAACCCCCGGAAAATCACCAATCAGAAGTTGTCAGGCTGTGCGCCAGTTCGAGGCGCGGCGCTTCTGCGGGTTCCGAGACGATGGCGCCCGATAGCCCTGTGCATGCTGGCGTATCGCGTCCGCCGGATGGCTGTGGGCGTCGTGGCGCGGCCGATCGGACCACACGCCAAGACGCTCATTCCATTCCTTGCGGTAGAGGCCCAAATGCTTGAGCCCTTCGGCGCAGTTCTCTTCGTCAAACCAGTAGGACGGGAAGGCGTCCCGGAGCTGCTGCACTCCGATTACCACGTCCGAAATGCGCGGAACGATTTCGATATCCCGAAGACCAAGGCCCTCAAGCATGTCGGCTGGTGTCTTCAGCGCCTCCGCGCCCGGATGTCGTGTATTCCCATCATGCGGCAGGAAGTGCTTGCCCCAGACGTAGCCCATGGCCTGCATCTTATTAACGAACCAAACGAAGGGCTCGCCGGCCGCCTCAAGGTAGTTGATCCACTGGTCCCGTAGGCCGATCCTCTGGTGGAACCAGACCACCATTTCGTCACGCCCGCCGCCCAAATCCCAAAACGTGTTGACCGGCGCCCGAGGATCGTAGGGAACCCGTGTGATCCGTCCTTCACGCCGGGCCGCCGCCAATTGCTCGGCAAGGTAAACGCCCTCTGTGGACGCCTCGAAAGGCTCGTCCGCATCCGAAGGGAACTCCTGGCGCATCATCTGCGCATCGCCCGCAAAGAGCGTGTCCCGCGTCTTCACGTACCATGCGCGCTTGCGCGGCCCGATCTCGGCGAGCGCCCGGCCTTCCATCCGCTCGAAATAGAGCGTGTCCTTCAGCGTGAGCCCCACACCTTCCGGGTCGATCTCGTATTCCTTCGCATCCCACCACGGGGCGAAATGGAACCTATAGTCCAGCTTCGACAGAGCCTTCCGCGCATCGGCCAAGGTGCGCGATGCCGTCACCATGTCGTAGAATGAGCCCTCGCGCCCCTCAGCCGTGCTTTCGATGCAGACGATCCCACTCTGGTCCACGGCCGGGAGCGAACCGGTGAGCACCTCCCTCGCCTTCTCTGGGTACTTGGCGCAGATCTTTCCGAACTCGGAGACGTGGAGAAACTGAAGCGTCGCGGATCGAACCGAGGTCGCCACGCGCAGCGACGAGTTGTTGCCCAGCATCAGCTCCGATGCGCTGTCCCGCGCCAGGGGAAGCATCTCGCGCACGGCCGTGGGCAGGTTGTCATAGGCGAACTTGATCTTGCGAAAGATCACCGTCGCCGCTTCCTGATCCTGCGCGATCACGGCAGCGTTGATGTTTTCGTTGAACAGGCACGTGTCCAGCATCATTAGCTGGATCAGCGTCGAGAACCCTCGCTGCCGCGCCTTCAGGATGATGTTGCGGAACCACAGGTTGGCGAGGAACTTCTCCTGCTCCGCCCATGGGGTGAACTTGACCTTCGTCCCGCCCTTGTCCGTGATCCAGTACAGGTTGCGCAGGCGCCAGTCCGGGGACTTCAGCGCCTCCACCAGCTCGGCGTCGGTCATTCTTCGGTCGGGCGGAATGCTGTGCCGGAGATTTGCCGGAGAAGGTCCGTCAGTGTCGTCTCGGACGACTCACCCCTGCCGATGTTGAACGCCTGCCGCTCCAACTCCACCAGCGTCTTCGTCGCCGCAGCCAGGTCCTTCGCCACGCCGACCCGAGACGCCAGCGCCACGGCCCGAAGCATCTGTTCACGCCGCCGGGGGCTTCGGTCGTCTGCCGTCTCCTCCTCAATCTCCGCTTCGATCTCTTCTCGAAACGAGGTCGATTCCCGCAGCTCGGCCACGAGGTCGCCGACAAGGACGCGCTGGTCGCGGATATCCGCCCGATGCTGGCGAACAATCTGGATATCGCGCTCGGCCGCCTTCTCTACGGTTTCAGAAACCGTGGCGGCTGAAACCCCTTCTGAAACCAGACGGGCTGAAACCAGCTTCTGGACCTTCTCGGAAAGGTCGCGAACCCACCCTTCCCTTTTCGCCCGCTTGTTAATCGCGGTATGGCTCACGCTGTACTGACGGCCGATTTCCGAGACGGAGAGCTTGCCGGTGCGGTATTCTGCTTCGATGCGCTCCCAATCCGTCTTTGGCTTCGGCTTCCCGGTCACTTCACGCCCCATCTTCCGTATCGATCACCGCGTCATTGTCGATCCTGACCGATGTGAGCCAATTCGCAGCGCGGAGCATAATTCCGGCGGCCCGGTCCGCGTCGGCCATGCTCACTGCGACATACTGTGATCCGTCCGGCCATTTGCCGACAATGATCACATCATGCAGCCCAGCGGTGATCGCTTCTTCTAGCGTCTGGCGCGCGGGAATTTCCGGGCCGATAAGGTCGCGGCGCTCGACGCCGGGCATGACGTGGATCTCAGCCATCGTTCAATCCCTGCGCGCATAGCCCGTAGCCCAGCCGAAGCCGAACCAGATCGCGATGAAGCCGATCAGGAGAAGGAGCATGGAGCGGGCCTCAACGAGAAAGCCCGCCGCAGCGGACGCCGGGCGGGCAAATTCGTACAAAACTGGCTTAAAGATCGAGTTTTCAGCTTGTGTATTCGTACTGAGTACGATACAACATTCTTACCGGGTCGCGGTGACCCGGTGAAGCGAAAGGAGGTGAGACGCGTGAAAGTCCGGTTGAGGTTGACCTTCAGGTTGTTCGGTTGGCGCCTGACACTGAAGATCAACTGACGAAAAGGGGATCGGGAGAAATCCCGGTCCCCACCGGAACAGGAAGCGTCTCACCTCCTGAACGGAGGATACCATGGACAACGAGGTCTTCAAGACGTGGCGCAAGGTCGTGGGGCTGACACAGGCGCAGGCCGCTGAAGCCCTTGGCGTTTCCAAGGCCACGATCGAAAACTATGAGCGCGGGTCTCGCCGGGAAGATGGGCGCCCGGTGGAGATCCCCCGGCACATTGCGCTTGCCTGCGCCGCGATCTATCACAAGTTCGGGCCATGGCGGATCGAAGAGCCCAAGGGCCAATCACCCTCGTGATGGAGCGGAGAGCGGGGATCGAACCCGCCTTGGAGCCTTGGAAGGGCCTTAGGTCGCCGAGACCACCCCCGCAAAGGGAGATGCCAGCCTCTCAGCCGGCGCGGGCCAGATGCTTGCCTTTAGCGCCATGCTCGCCGCCTTCGTGCCCGGAGGCCTGTCGGTCGGTCCGCATCTAGTTCACGGGCGCCAGGTATGCCCCGGCCTACCGGCTCTTGCCGGCGAGCGTCGCCGCTCCAACCCGCGAAATTGTCCCGGCTCTCATGCCCCGGGCGGCGTTGAGGTCGTGTGTGCTGAGATGATGGGCATTTCTGCCGGCGCAGTTCGCTCAGCTTCAATTTCGGAAATTACCTGTGTCGCCGCAGCCCGTCAACAGCCTCAAGCGGGATGCCGAAGAAATCTGCGAGAATATCGAGCCCATGCGCCAAGTTTTCCACATCAAACACGCCTCGATCGTAGACGCACACCTCCCGGACGGCGACAGTTGCAGGCTTGCCGGCATCCGCCATTGCGGTCAGGGAGCGCATGTACTGATTCACCGTCCGCTTGATGCGGGATTCGTCTGGCTCGCCCTTAAGGGATAGGCCCCTGGCCGCGCCGAGGTCCATGCCCTGCGGATAGGGCGATGGCATATCGATGGCCCTCTGGTAGTCGGCCACGAGGCAGTGATACTCTTTCCCGGCCTCCAGTTGACGCGCACTGATCTTTCCGGACAGCCAGAGGCGCCCCAATTCGTAGCCGGCTTCAGCGGACCCGGCGTCGGCCATGGGGACCGCATACAGCCGCTGACGCGCGGCTAGAACCGTGGACCGGATCGCCATCTCAGTTTCTCCTCGCATGGTCCGTGATTCCGGCCGGATCTTGCCGCAGGCGTAGCGCTGCACTTTAGCGTTGGAGGGCCGCCCACGGCGCTTACGGTTCTTCGACATGACGATGTAGCCCCTATGTCCAGAATTGCCGCTAGTGACGCCCGTAATCGATCTGCCGGCCTGTTAGCCTTCGATGGGCTTGGCGCCTGCCTCGTGGATCGCCCGCCATTCGGGCGTGATCTTGCCCATCGCCGCTGCCTTCCAGCGTTCGGCCTCGGCCTTTGCCGCCTCTGCTTCGGCTTTCCAGCGGATGCGGGATGCCTCAAGGCCGGCCTTCTCGGTTTGCGCGGCTTGAAGATCCTTGCGGAGATCGGCGGCGCGCGCTTCTGATGCCCGAAGCCGAGCCGCCACGCCGGACATAATCCCCCATCCATGGCCCCCGACTTCGCATATGTGGTCGCGCATCTCCTCAAAAACCGCCAACACCTCTTCGGTCTCGCTCATGTCTCAGCCCCTTGTCGTCTCTGGAGTGGTCAGGCGGCCCGTTCATCGCTGAAAACACCGTCTTGTATCGACTTGTACCGGGTGCGGTAGGCCTCGATCAGGCTCAGGCCTAACCCGCCTTGGACCGCGGCAAGCTGCGACCTCACGCCTTCGGCTTGCGCGCACAGGCGCCCGGAAGCTTCGGGCGGCGGGAGCATCCCGCGCTCCATCGCGTAGTCGAAAAGCTGCCCCAGCCAGCCCTCTTTCGACGCCTGGCGCGACAGGTCATAGCTCTGCCGCATCATCGCGAACGCCTGCCGCTTCCGGTGCCACGAAGCGACATCGTCGACATCTGCCGATCCCACCGCCGCAGGGACTTCCGTGCGAACCGGCTCCACTGCCGGCCACCGGGCGCACGCCGCGATGCACTCCGCCACGGTCGGGAATGTCCGCGTAGTGCGCTCGCGTCGGATATGCCGCGCCCCGGCCTCAAGCTGGTACTGGCTGAAGCTGGCCAGATCCTCGCTCAAAGCCTGGAAAAACGCTTCTGGATCACCAGACGGAGGGTCCTTGAACGCGACCATCATCGGCCTGATAAAATTGACGAATGCAGCTTCTGCGCTCATGTCTGAATGCCTGCCTTAGCCATCGCTCGTTCAAGGGCCGCCTTGGTGTCCACGGGAGCCCATGACGGCGAGGCGCGGGGCTGCACTGTGCGGTCGTATGCACCCTCCAAGAGCTTGGTGAAGCTCTTGGCTTGGAGAAAAAAATCGATATTGGGCTTCCACCCTCGATCGTTATCTCCCGACAGGAACGACGATGCCCCAGCCCGCTCCAGGGCGGCGCGCCAGCCGGCGCTTCCACCGCAATCTGCCAACCGGGCCTTCAACCCTGATTTTCGGGTGGCCGTCAGCCTATCTGCCTTCGGCCACCCAACTTTATCCGCCACAACATTGTAAAATTGGAACGCTTCAGAAATTTCCAGCGAAGCAGGCGGCGACACCGATACGTCAGTATCGGATATATCTTCTCTGGCATCTGGCTTCTGGTTTATGCGCGTATGCTTAAGGCTGGCTTCATCTAAATCATTGTTATTTATTGATGAGGCTGCATTTACAGCACGATTAAAGCCACCTTTCGCGCCGCTTTCTGCGAGTTTTTGAGATGTTTTCGCGGCAGTTTCGATCTCTTTTTCGGCGCGCGTATTGGACAGGCGTCCGCCAGTCTCTACAAGCTTACCCGCATCGATCAGTCGGCCACGAAGTGCGGACCACTTCCGTACCGACACACCGCATACCCCGGCGAGCCAGCGTGCATCATCGGGGATCGGACCGCCGCGGTCATAGATCAAGTCCAGGCACAGGCTATAGGCGCCCTTCTCTTCAAGAGTCAGCCCAAGGCAGCCGTGCACGAAGTCAGCGCCATAGCGTTTATACCAAGGCCGCCCAGACATAATTATCGGTCCAAATAGTCGAGGACTTGAAGGGCGCACCCACAAGGGTCCTCATTTATTTCAGACCCCGTAAATCGCAGTGATGCAATGCCCATCATTTGGATAGCCCGATCTCGCGCCCGGTCTCTGCGCGCTTGCTCTTTCGTTCTCTCATGATAATCGTGCCCATCACACTCTACGGCCACCATCGGGCGCGCTTCCGGCCCCTGAGCGATCATTAGGTCAACTCGGCAGTTCATCCTATCGATTACGATTGGGAACTGCGGTATGATAAAGATTTCATCGCGATCAATCGCACACGACTTGAGCATGTCAAAATTCCGCCAAGTCATACCTGCCGACCTCCAGCGGACGATAGATACGGCCTCTAAGGCGCACAGCAGTAGAATTTCAATTGGGCTCTCGACATTATCCTTTGCGCTCATTAGGCTCGGGGCGATAGTTTCTTCTAGTATTTCTGCGGCGCCCTTAGCTGCGCGCTCGATTGCCCTGACAACCATCATTGTAGTGACCGTATTCTTATTCACTTTTCGCTCTCCCGCCCCCTCGTCCGGCACCTCGCCAACGCTTCCGCCGCCATCTCCCATGCTGAGACCATGGCGGGGAACAGCGCATCGATGTCTGTCACGTCACGCTCGGCCGCATGGAGCGCGTCAGCTAGCGCGACGAAGCATCGGGCGGCATGGATGCCATCCCGCATGTCTAGGCTCGCCTCGGCCGCCTGCTTCGCCTCGGCATACCGACGACGGGCCTCTGCTATGAGGATCCCCCTTGCGTCGTCACGCGACGCGCGGTGCTCGTGCAAGCTGATGATGTCTGCGCTCATTTTGCCGCCCCCTGCCGCTGGCGTGCGGTCTCCGCCCATTCCTTCAGAAACGAGATGCCCTTCTTCACACCCTCGCGGAGAAGCGCTCGCTTGGCCGGTGGAAGGCGCTCGCCGTTCTCAACAACCTTCCATGCCGCTTCCATGTCGCGCGCAGCTTTCTCCACCTCACTCGGACGGGGCATGGTCACCCCCTTCGATCTGCCGGCGGATGGCTTCGACTTCAGCGGCGAGGACAGGATCGGTCTGGATCTGGGCGGAGATCTTGCGCACCGCGTGGAGAACGGTCGTATGATCGCGGTGATCAAACCGCAGTCCGATGCCAGCCATGGTTTTTGAGGTAAGCTCTTTGGACAGGTACATGGCGACATGTCTTGCCCGCACCACATGAGCTGCGCAGCGCGGCGAGATCACATCCAACCTGGACACCATGAAATGCGCGCATACGCGCAAAATGATGATCTGAATAAGGTCTGGCCTTTGACCACGGATTGGCGTTGCCACTCGAATCCAGTCGTGCGCATTTGTCATGCCGCAGCCCTCAGGTGGATGGGCGCCTTCTTATTGGCTAAGAGCCGCTCGAAGCCGTCCTTGGTGAAGATCTGCGGCGCGCACTCGGTGCACCATGAGGTGTTGAAGGCCGCAGGCTTCCCGCAGAACATCGCAGGCCTCTCGTGCACCACCCGGCGGCAGTGCCAACGCTCAAGATCCATAATAGACACGCCACCTTCAGGCGAAGGCGGATGGGTTTCGGGCACTTCGGCAGCAAGGCATTCCTGATCAAGGGCGATGTTTTCCATGCGCTCCTTGCGGTGCCGCTTGGATGTTTCCGTCCTCGGCGGCCCAGCCGTCGAGCGCACCTTAGTTCTCTTCCCGCGCTTCTCCCGAACACCGGACCTGTGAATGATTCCAATGACGGAATTGCGGGTGCGCATTGTGCCGAACTCGCGGTTCAGCTCTTCGGCTATCTTCGATGCCGAGAAGCCATGAGCGTCCAGATCGAGCGCGAAGGCCTTCTCTTCTTCCGGCCACTGGGGGGCTGCGATAGTGGCGGCCATCATGCGGTCCTCGGTGTGATCGTTACGGTGGTGAGGGTCACTCTGCGGCGCGCGGGGCCTGCGCTTCCGCAAACACCGGTTCAATCATCACCGTGCAGCCGACAGGCGCATGGCCCCAACGAACCGTGATGCTGTCCGCGAACCGATCATTCGAGATGACCCGCGCGCCCTTCTGCAGGTAGTCCAGAAGAACCTTCAGCCTGTTGTCCGCGTCGGACGTGCCACGGCGCTTTTCGTCGAGGATGACGGTCAGGTGGAAGCGGCCGACGATCTTGCCCGCCCTGTGGCCTCCCTGCTCAAGGAAATGCCCATGCGCGGCGCGGGTCCAGGTCTTCACCCGGTCCGACTTGCGAGGGGCGCCGTCACGGATGCGGTACAGCTCATTGACCGAGGGCGGGATGGGAAGGTGAAGGACGATCATCGGGACACTCCTCACGCACGCGCATGCGTGAGGGCTTCCGCCTCAACCGCATTCATGTAGAGTTCCACCAAGGCTTCCGTCTCGGCGTACTTGTCGGGGTTTTTCTGGTTGGCGCGGATCTTCGCGACCACCTTGCCCAGTGCGGTCTTGTCGAGGCCCTGCGACTTTGCCTCGGCGTACACGTCCTTGACGTCGTCGCCGATCGCGTCCTGCTCTTCCTTGAGCCGGAGGATGCGGTCCACAAAGCTCTTGACCAGCCCTGCGCCGGCCTCGCTGTTGTCGCCGATGCCGGTCATTGGCCGATCTCCGTATCAATCCATGGGGCGATCCAGCGGGCGACCCGCTTGGAGAAGCGCAGCCAGAGAAGACCGGCCTTCGTCCGTGGTGCAAAGGCGAAGGGCAGCTTCGAGCGCGGCGATGCGGGCGACCAGCCCGGCGTATTCTGCTTGGGCGTCATTGACGTTCTTCTCTTTCTGGGCAGCTTCTTTCAGAGCCAGCGCCGCACGGATCGCGTCCATCTCCTCAGCGTCGATGCGCCGGGCCTGCCGCCGCCACATGTCCTCTATGCGGGACGTGCGGATCGGATCTTTCAGGATGCCTCGCGCCCGGCCCACTTCGTTGACGAGCTTGGCGACGCGGTTAATCGCGCCCTTCACGCCCTCGCCGGGTGCGTATGGCTTTGAAAGCTCACGGAGATGTTCAGATGCTCTTACGACTGCGCTCATGACCCTCACCTTGTGCTCGGTGCGATTGGCCGAGAACTCGGTATCATTATCCGACACTGCGGTATCTCCTTCTGCTTTACTTCAAGCATCGGGAGTGACCGGGAGACGGAACCATGTGGCGCGCGGCTGATGATCTTGCAGGATGGCCAGCGGCGCGCGTTGAAGAAGGCCCCCAGCCAGCCGAAGCAAGCCAGGGGAAGGTGGGCCGGGAGGAACTCGGCCAGGGGAACGAAATTCAGGGCTTCGCCGCGATCGGAACGCTTGCCGGCGCCATCGTGGAGAGGCTTAGGGATCGGGCCGCGCGCAATGCCCCGCGTGGAGCGGCCCGCGCGCCGGCCGGTGTGGAAGTCGCTCCGGAAGCCGGCCGGCGCTTGGAATAAATGCGTGGGTCGAGCCGATTGACCGGGAAATGTACGGCTTGCGCCGCGGGCGGGCCGGATCGGCTCTTTCATCGGCCCGACGCCCACGCTCGCCGGGCAGGTATTCCCGCCCCCAAACCGGATGCCGATGATGATATCAGGGCAACCGTCCGGCGCCCCTATCTGGAGTGAGGGCGTCATGCGTTCTCTCGCTCATGGATGGGGGCGAGGAGAGCGCGGAAGACTTCGATGGAGGTGTCTTTGACGGGGCGGAAGTGGCTTAGTCCAAACCCCGGCTCTTCCGACTTCCACGGAAGAGGATGGTTTACAATTTCCTCCAAAAGACAAACGCTTCCATTTATTTTGCAAATATGCCGAATGGTATACCGCATCCCTTTCGTCGGGAATTTGTAACCATTATCCAAAAGATTTTTGGCCGCGGGGACAGAATAAACATCCGTAATGCACACCACCCGCTGCCCCACATGAAACATGCTCATGGCTCAGCCCTCCCGCATTTTGATGTTAAGGGCGTCTTCCATGATCGACCGGATATCGTCGGCCGTTGCCGGCTTCGCCCAGTCACCCGCCGGGAGCGTTTCGCAGAGCAGCGTCAGATGCTTGATCAGCACTTCGATTTCGAGGCGGCCCACTCGCCCCTTGAACCGGATTGATGCTGACGTGTCCGGCCCAATGGGGACCTCGATATGCTCCCAAGGGGCGACGCCAATGCGCATAAGGGGCGAGAGAGCGTCGGCCATTTCCCGAACAAGTTCGCGAGGAGTCTTCTGCGGTAGAGGCGCTACCGTGGGGCGCGTCGGAAGCTGGGCCATCACGCAGCGCTCCCTGTCTGTTCGGGGGCGGGCTGGTGGGCGTAGTCGGGCATGAAGTCGTTCGCGGTCACTTCTCCGGCCGTCGCCTCAGAGATGCGCGCGATCACGTCGGGCCGTGGGGTCCGCTGCCCAAGCACATATCGTGTGACTGCGGCCTGCGATGTCCGGATACGGATCGCAAACTCAGCGTGGGTGATGCCGTTGGCGGTGAGATGAGTTCCCAGCTTCATGCGGCGACAATACCATATTGGTTTTATCACGCAACTGAAAAACACCACCTTGGTGTTAGACCGTCACCGGGGCATTGAGTACCAATTCGGTATGAACCCGCTACGTGCCCACCGAGGCGAGATGAGCCAAGAAGCGCTGGCCAAACTGGTCGGCACTTCACAGGCTCAAATCGACCGGCTTGAAAAAGGCCAGCGCAAGCTCACCAAGGAGTGGGCGGTGCGCATTGCGCCGCATCTGGGCATTGACCCTTCCGACCTGCTTTTCCCGGACCGGGCGCGCCACCTCGAATCGGAAGAGGTTGCCGCTCAAATCGGCAAGCCGGGCGACCGCCCAATGACGATCGGGCAGGAAACAGGGCGCCGGGGCATTCCAGATGATGCATCAGCCCAACTCGACGTGACCGCGGGCATGGGCGGCGGCGGCCTCACGGTCATTTCGGATGGTGTGCCGGGCCGATCTGGGATGACGTTCGCGGCGGAACATGTCCGCGACTTCTGGCGCCTTCCGGGCGATGTTCTTGCGTCCCTCGGGCTCAAGGCGCGGGACGTGATCGTGGTGCCCGTTCAAGGGGACAGCATGGCCGACACGCTCATGGAGGGCGACTTCGTCTTTGTCGACACCAGGCACCGCCTGCCGTCGCCCGACGGCGTCTACTGCCTTACGGACGATTTCGGGGGCGTCGTGATCAAGCGGCTTGAGGTTGCCTCACACCCCCGTGACGAGGAAATCGTGGTGCGGATCATCTCCGACAACCCGAAGCATCCGCCCAAGGATAGGGCACTTTCAGAGATCCAGATCATCGGCCGTGTGCTTCGGCGGTTTGGGGTGGTGGGATGAAATTCGACATCTTCCCGGCGGCATTGATCTTGGTCGCCGCCCTTGCCGGATGTGCGTCAACGCCACGCAATGACGGGCCATCGGCCACGTGGACGCTTCCTATACCCGTCGATACCGCCGTGGCCTGCGTCATAACCGGCCTGAATTCCAAGTTCCCTGCCGACTTCAATCGCCCCTATCCAATCACCCACTCTGCCGCCACGACTGCACCCGGCTCCGTCTATGAAATCACGATGCAGCAGACCATCACGACGCCAGGAAACGAACTGTATTTCGTCCGCGTGATGGCCGCCGGCACCTCTTCCAAGGTCGAGGCGTTTGCTCTCCCAGCCTTCCGAGCCGACGTGATCTCCGGCGTGGACCGGTGCGCCGACACGCTCAAGCGCTAGCCCGCCTCCGGCGGTCCATCATTGATATGTGAGGTGGGCATGCCAGCGCATGGCGCGATCTAAAGCCCATCGAATTTGTAATTTGGCAATTGCGAGCCAGCCCCGCATAATCGCGCAGGCGCCGCATCGGGACGCTGGCGGCGCCATCTGGAGCCACCACATGGAGCAAATGATCAACGTCGAAATCAAACGTCACAGGGAAACCGGCCTTCTCCTCGCCACCAGTGAGGACATGCCGGGCCTCATGGTCCACGGCCGTACCATGGCCGAGATGGAAGAGAGGCTCCCAATCGCCGCGCGTGACATCCTTGAGCACCAAGGGCACACGGTCCAGAGCGTAACCCTGGAAAAATCGCGCCTCAGCGATAATTTCTGGCCGGCGCATGTGACCGTCAACGCGTCGATGGCAGCCGCTGCGTGACAGCAGATGAATACCGGGCCGCGATCAAGGTGCTCGGGCTCACACCAATGAAGCCGTCATACAATGGCGCGACATTGCACCAGGATCGAGAGAAACAGCCACACATTGTCCCTGACCCGGACAGCCTAGCCGGGGTCGAGCGCCGAGACATCATCGCGATGTTGAGAGCGAGGCTAGGAGTGGAAGAATAGGAAAAGCCCGCCCTAACCGGCGGGCTTTTTCGTGCGCTCTCGACTCTTCCTGACGCCAGCGCAACTATGGCGATAAAGGGGGAGGGGAGCATGACGCAGCAGATACCTGAGATCGAAGGCCGGATGGTTGCCGGCGCCTACCCAATGGATGAGGGCAAAGTCATCGGGATCGAGATGCTCGATGCTGACGGCGCACGCTTCATCGTGTCACTCCCGACGACGGTCTTCGAAGTGATGCTGCCTGCGTTGGAAAATGCGATCATCGACGCGCGGGAGAAGTTCCGTCCAGGCGACGGGGCGCCAGCGATCAAGGCCACCTCATTTGCACTTCGAGACGACGGTCCCGTGATAACGGCTGAGATAGGGCTTTCAGGGCGGCTTCACCCCATTCGAATTGGATTACCACGACAGGGCGCGGCGCAGCTTCGCGACCTCCTGTCCAAAATTCTGGAACCGTAACCCACTGCACCGGCCCGCGCTCTCGTAGCTTCCCGCCCGTCACCATCACGCCCTCCCATGCCCGCCCTCGGGATATCGAGGGCGGGCTTTTTCGTGCGCCCCACCACGGGGCGTGAGGGAGGATAACAGGAGTGCGCAAAAACAAACACCGTTTTGGTGTTGACGCATAAAACCAAAATGGTATTGTCTCCTCATCGAACACGAGGGGACGACATGAGCACCCAGCCCACCAGCACCGAGACGAAACCTCTGCACCGAGACATCTCGGATGAGGAATGGGACGCCATGATCGGCGCGGCGCCGCAGATGCTGGAAGCGCTTCAAGAGGCGTACCGGGAACTCCATTGGCTGCACAGGGAATACGGTGGCCGATCCAACACCTTGGAGGTGATGGGCCGCGTCCGTGAAGCCATCGCCGAAGCTTCCCACCAGCTCGCTCCCCGCCGCATCACCAGCAAGCAGGCCCACCTCGTGGATGACCTGAGCCGGAAGGGCTGACCACACCGGGGCGGCTCCGGCCGCCGATTATTTCCACCACCAAGAGAAAGCCAAGACCAATGAGCGACCTCAAGCCGATCCTCGTCACTACCGCCCATCGCGGCGTGTTCGCCGGCCTCGTGCCCGCCGACACTGACCTGTCCGCCAAGACGCTCTCCCTCAAGGACGCCCGCATGGCGATCTATTGGGGCACGACCAAGGGCGTGATGGAGTTGGCCGAGACCGGCCCGACCGGCAAGAGCCGCATCAGCGCGAAAGCCGACATTCCGGTCCTGCACGACGTGACGGCGGTGTTCGAGGTGTCCGACACCGCGTGGGCCAAGTGGGTGTCGGCGTGAGCACCCTGGATCGCATCATCACTGCGGACGACCTCGTTCGCGGAGGCGCTTGCTACTCGGGCGTGATGGCGTCTGCCAAGCCGGAATGGCCTGCTGCGTTCACAGTCGGCGCTGCTGTCAAGGAGGCGAAGCGCCGCCGCGAGACGAGCGCCGTAATGAGGGCGCTGCAACTTGACGGCGACGGCTCCGGCGACGGCTCCGGCGACGGCTCCGGCTACGGCTACGGCTACGGCGACGGCTACGGCTACGGCTCCGGCTACGGCTCCGGCTCCGGCGACGGCTCCGGCTACGGCTACGGCTACGGCGACGGCTACGGCTACGGCTCCGGCGACGGCTACGGCTCCGGCTACGGCTACGGCGACGGCTACGGCTACGGCTCCGGCTACGGCTCCGGCTCCGGCTCCGGCGACGGCTCCGGCTACGGCTACGGCTACGGCGACGGCTACGGCTACGGCTACGGCTACGGCGACGGCGACGGCGACGGCTCCGGCTACGGCTACGGCTACGGCGACGGCTACGGCTACGGCTACGGCTACGGCGACGGCGACGGCGGGCAATAAATTGGGGCGGCTCCGGCCGCTCCTCTCCAACGGGAGGGGATCATGGACAAATCCGACCTTGCCGCCCTTGAGCACGACGTGGCGCAGGAAACCGCCGCCTGCATCGCTCGCAACGAACAGCGGATCGCCTTTCTCACCGAGCGCGAGGAGCGCGAGGCTTTCCTGCGCAAGCCGGTGACGCAGTGGACCGACGCCGAGTGGCGCGAATTTCACCGTTACGAGAACGATGCTCGCAAATGGACGAGGAGCTGGTGATGAGAACATTTCGCAAGGGCGATTTGGTGACCGTGGTCGGCGTCGTCGAATTTGACGAGCGCCCCGGCGAGCGCGTTCTGGTCAAGCTCGAAGAGACATTCAGCACCGCGAGCTTCCGCGCCGAAGCCCTGACGCTGCGCCGGCAGAAGATTTGGCCCGGAGAGCAGGTCAAATACGACGGAGAGTGCATGACGGCCATCGCTGTTGATGGGCGTGATCTTTGGGCCAGAAAGTTCAACGGCGAGACGATGATCCTCGACGTGAATGAGGTCGTCCGGGTCGCGCCCATCGAGAACCCGCGCCCTGCCGCTGCGGAGGCTGCGGAATAGCCATGTCCATCGATCTCCTCACCTTCGCCGCCATCGTCTCCTCTGCCTCGGCAGGAGCGCTTGTTACTGCGGCCATGACAGGCCGGAGGAATTCGGCCCTGTCTCTTCAGGTTTTTTGCCTGCGAGGCGTTCTCATCAAGGTTCTCGCCGGCCTCAAGCAAAGAGAAGCCAGATGGTCTTTGGAGCGCACCATAGAGATGGCTCTGGATTTGTCCGACGAAGACGAGGTGGTCGGAGATTTCACCTTGCATCCTGACGCCCGTGTCCATGCCGTGGGGGATGATAATGTCTGAAACTGCATATTTGAATGAGGTCGATGATCTCGTTCTACCCACCGCCGCCAAGGCCAATCTTCCGGCCCCACGCGCACCGCGCGCTGTAGCCCCCCGCCGCGCCTCTGCCAAGTCCGATGCCGGGTCGATCCTCGGCGCCATCATGCAGGCCGCCAGCAACCCGGAAATCGATGCCGCGAAGGTCGCGAGCCTGATGGACAATTACCGCTCCATCCGAGCGGAAGAGGCAAAGCGCGCCTACCTCGCGGCCCTTCCCGACATGCAAGCCGATCTGCCGACGATCGACCAGAACGGGCGGATCCGCATCGAGAAGAGCGGCGTCCTCATTCAGGAAACCAAATACGCCCGGTGGGAGGACATCAACGAGGCGATCCAGCCGGTGCTGCGCGCCCATGGCTTCGCCCTGTCGTTCCGCCTCAGCGTCGCGCCCGACGGCAAGCAGAACATCACTGCCGTCCTCAGCCACACCGAGGGCCACCAGGAGGAAACCACCATCACTCTGATGCACGACAGCACCGGGTCGAAGAACTCGGTGCAGGCCGTCGGCAGCACGATCAGCTATGGCCAGCGCTACACGGCCCGCGCGCTCCTGAATTTCCAGAGCCGAGCCCGCGAAGACCGTGACGACGATGGCCGCGCTGCCGGCGGCGTCGAGATGATCTCGGAAGATCAGGTGCTGGCGTTGCGCGATCTCGCCGCCAGCGTCGAGGCCGATGAAAAGCGCTTCTGCACCTTCATGCGGATCGAACGTCTCGCCGATCTTCCTGCAAGCCGCTTCAACGAAGCGAAGACCGCCCTGGAACGCAAGAGGGGGAAGTGATGGACCTCGAACTCATCCAGATCGAGCCGCAGACCGCGCTGGCTGTCTTTACCACGGAGAACGCCCTGGAGCCGTACCTTCAGCGGGTTCGCGACGAGGTCTTCACCTTCAAGGCCGACGTGTCCACGTCCAAGGGCCGTGGGGAGATCCGGTCGTTCGCCGCCAAAGTGACGAAGGTCAAAACCTATATCGAGGGCATCGGCAAGGGTTTGGCCGACGAACAGAAGCTTATTCCGAAGAAAATCGACGCCGCCAGAAAGCACGCTAAGGACACGCTGGAAGCGCTGGCTGAACAAGCCCGGAAGCCGCTTACCGATTGGGAGGATGCGGAGGAAGCGCGCGTCGATGCTCACAAAAATACCATCGCACGCATGGAGCAGATCGCCGGCATCTCCCCTCTACAAAGGCCGGTGCACGAGCTTCGGGAATTCCTCGCCGAAATCGAGGCCATCGGTGTCGGCCCCCAGTGCGAGGAATACGAGGCCGCCTATGCGAAGGCGAAGGACGCTGCCGTCCAGGCGCTGACCGCCGGCATCGAGGCGCGCGGGCGCTACGAGGCTGAACAGGCCGAACTCGCCGAGCTGCGCCGTCAGGCTGACGAGCGGGCGAAGAAGGACCGTGAGGAACAGATCGCCCGAGAGGCTGCGGAGAAGGCGAAGCGCGAAGCCGAGGAAAAGGCCGCAGCCGACGCTCGGTGCGCCGAAGAGGCGATCCTGCGCGAACGCGAAGCGGCCGAGCGTCGGGAGCAGGATCTGAAGCGCGCCGCCGAGGATGCTGAGCGCCGGGCCGCCGATGCGGAGGAAGCCGCGCGCCGCCGGCAGGCGCAGGAGAAGGCCGCCGAAGAGGCCGAGGCCAAGCGCCGGGAAGCCGACAAGCAGCACCGGGGCCGGGTCAACCGAGAAGCGCTTCAGGCACTGGTCAGCGGCGGCATCGCCGAGGAAGCGGCCAAGGCCGTCCTCAAGCTCATCATCGCCGGCCAGGTGCCGCACGTCTCCATTCGCTACTGAGGAGCCCACCATGCAGATCGTAAATTGCGAACAGGGCACCGAGGAATGGTTCCGGGTCCGCGCCGGCATGCCCACCGCCTCCGAGTTCGCCACCGTCATGGCCTCCGGGCGCGGCGGCGGCGAGAGCAAGACCCGCTGCACCTACATGCTGAAGCTGGCCGGCGAGATCATCACCGGCGAGCCGGCCGATAGCTTCACCAACGCCCACATGGAGCGCGGCAAGGTCATGGAGGAGGAGGCGCGCAACTGGTACGCCTTCCAGCACAATGTCGAGCCCGAGCGTGTGGGCTTCATCATCAACGGCCTCAAGGGGTGCAGCCCGGACAGTATGCTCGGCTCCGACGGCATGCTGGAAATCAAGACCGCGCTTCCTCACATTTTGATCGAGAAGCTGCTGAAGGGAGAGTTTTCGCCCGAGCACAAGGCGCAGTGCCAGGGCGCGCTTTGGGTCGCAGAGCGCGAGTGGATTGACCTCGTGACCTATTGGCCCCGCCTGCCGCCGCTGGTGGTGCGCGCTCAGCGTGACGAGGTCTACATCGCCGGCCTCTCCCGTGCCGTCGACGAATTCAATGCTGAGCTGCACGAGGTGGTGGAGACCATCCGCGCCTATGGCGACGGGAAGGCGGCAGCATGAACGACCGCGCGCCCCCTATCCCCACGCAATGGGATGGCGAAGCGTTCGTGCCCGTCTCTCAGCGCTTCGCGAAGCTAGCCGACAAGTTCTTCGTTGTCGGCGAGGTCTACGCCCTGGTGGTGGAGCAGCCGCGATCCGGCGCCAGCCACAATCATCAGTTCGCTTGGCTCCACGATGCCTGGATGAACCTTCCGGAGGACATCGCCCCGCTCTACCCGACCGAAGTCCACCTTCGGAAACGGGCACTGATCGCGGCGGGCTATTTCACCGAAGTCGCGATCGATGCCGGCTCGCGAGCTGCGGCTGCACGCATCGTCGCGGCCGTCCCGGCATTGGACGAATTCGCCTTCGCCAAGATCGAGGGCAGCACGGTTCTCATCCGCCGAGCCAAGAGCCAGTCCATGCGCGCCATGGGGGCGAAGCAGTTCTACGAGAGCAAGGCAGCGATCATGCATGTGATCGCCGACATGCTCGGCGTGACGCCTGCCGATCTCCAGAAGAACGCGGGAGGCGTCGCAGCGTGATGCCAGACGATTACGACGTAGAGCTAGCAAATAACATCATATACGACCCTTGGACTGGCGACTTTTTCAGAACTCTTCGCTCTGGCTATAGGCGTGGGATGCCCGTTAAAGCTGGATATGTAAATAGTAGGGGATACTTTGTTATACGATTCAAAAACCGGGTCATCCAAGCTCATAGGGTAGCATGGTTTATATACTATGGGCTTTGGCCGGGCGGCATAATAGACCATGCGAATGGTGATAAGCTTGATAATAGAATTGGAAACCTGCGCATTGCTACGCCGACCCAGAACAACGCGAATATGAAGGCAAAAGGAAACAAGCTAAAGGGATCTACTTTCATACGACGTATAGGCAAATGGCAAGCTCAGGTAAAATGTGATGGAAAGACTCATTACCTGGGTCTTTTCGATTCTGAGGCGGATGCGCACAAAGCCTACATCCGCGCAGCGACAAAACTGTTTGGTTCTTTTGCGAGGCCCGCATGACCAACACGAATCCGCCGGGGTCCTTGGAAGCCCCCCTCTCCACCATCCCGGCGGACGCGGGCGGTGCAGTCTCTGTGGCTGTGCCGCCCGCTGGGGGATGCCGGCTTTCTCGGGTGCAGCGAGAACTCGCCCGCCACGCGCTCGGGCTCCCGAACAGGATGACCATCAGCTACCGCAATCGGTACTTCGCCGGACCCGGCCATGCTGCATATGGCGACTGGTGCGCAATGGAGGAAATGGGCGCCGCGCAGCGCGTCAAAGAAATGCAGATGCGTGTCGGGGCGCAAAAGTCGGCGCACTTCGAGATGACACGCGCCGGTGCCGAGGCCGCCCTGAACAAGGGCGAGTGCCTTGATCCGGAGGACTTCCCGGTCGTTCGCCTCCTGAAGGAGGGCAAGTGACCATGGCCCGCGCTGTTGAAGAATGGATTGCCACCAGCCCCGACGCGAAAATACCCGACAGGGTGAAGCTCCGCATCTGGGCTCGGGAAGAAGGGCGATGCTACCTGACCGGGAAGAAGATCCGGCCGGGCGACGCCTACGAGTTCGAGCACAAGCTCGCGCTTTGCCTCGGAGGCGAGCACCGGGAAAGCAACATCGCCCTCGCGCTCAAGGATGCCCACAAGGCGAAGACCGCCGAAGACGTGGCATTGCGCGCGAAGTCGGATCGCATCCGCAAGCGGCACCTCGGCATCCGCCAGCCATCCCACATGGCCGGCGCGCGCACGAGCCGGGTGAAGCGAAAGATCAACGGCCAGGTGGTGGACCGCGCCACGGGCGAGCCTATCGGAGGCAAGGGTCGATGAAGAAGCCTGATCGCGTCATCGAACTTCAGCGGCAGCTTAAGATCTGCCGCGAAGCACTTTTGAAGATCGAGCATGGCACCAGAGACCCAGCCGGCGTCGCGGGTGAGGCCCTGTACCAGATTATGCCGAACGACCCAAAATATCCACTTCAGGGCATCGTCGGCCATGAGCCCAAGAGGGTCGCGCGATGACCACCGCCTCACTCACCATCCACGACGACGAAGCAGGGCAGGTGATCATTGCCCCATGGACCGGGCCTGAAGGGGGCTATGCGCTCTGGCACAGGGGAGAGGTGGTGTGGAAGAGCGCCGATACGAACGGCGGCTGGTCGCCGTTGCCCGGCCCGCCGATGGAACGGGTGATGGTCGCCGGGTGGAGGCCAAAGACTCATAGAGTCGCTGGCTACTGGTGGCTCTACGAGGATGCGACCGACGCACACGGGCACCCGATGGAGCATCCGACTGCGACCATGTGGCGCCGGTTTCCCGCTCCTCCCACCACGGAGCCGCAGGGATGACCGACCTTCTGCCATGCCCATTCTGCGGCTCGCCTGCGCAGCGGTGCGACGTGCCGGCGGATATCGAAGATGAAAACGCAGGGGCGTCCTACATCGAATGCTCCCGGTGTTCGGCCTGCACAGCCCTGCATTTCGATCGCAAGGAAAACCTGGAGCGGTCATGGAACGACCGAGCGGCGATCATTTGGTGCGCCCATGTGCGCGGGCCGGACGATGTGGTCGCCTGCGCCGACTACGATGCGGCGGTGAAGCTCTGCGACGAGATCAACGCAGTCGCCAAGTCTGTCGCCCATCTCGACGTGATGTGCATCGCCTACCCGGCAGTGTGGCCGGGTAGCGCGCAGAGCCATGCTGCCGACCTCGCCCGCGACAATGGATATCGCAAGGCTGTCGTCACCAATACCCGCGAGAAGACCGATGAGCAGTGAGATGCAGGAGCGGATCGCGCGGGCGATCTGGGAAAGCCGCAACGGGAAGCCCGCGCCCGACAAGTATTGGGCGCATCAGGTCAAGGCGCTGCGCGAACTGGCCGATGAATTCCCGGAATACCCGCTGGGCGGGGATGGCGTCTCCGACGCATTCCGCGACGCCCTCGCCGTGATGAAGGCGATGCGCGAGCCGACGCCCGAAATGGAAAAGACCGGAGACGGGTTCATCGACTTCGGGTCCGACTTTACCGAGACGTGGCGCGCCGCTCTCGACGCCGAAATCACCCTCGCTGAAGGAGGCTCCCGTGACCGTGACTGAGGCTGAGAAGACCGTCCACGCTGTCAAGCAGCCGATCTCTAAAGTAATCGTCCGCTACGACGATTACCAGAACCAAGTCCAAGGCATAACCTATGTCGTTGGCGAGAATGGCGTGACGCGCATCGAGGCGTGCAAGAAGAACGGGGAATACTGCGACATCCCGTATATCAGGGTGTGGTCAGGAGGCCAATGCCTCGCTGAGTTCAACCAGCACCATCTGGCCGGCGTGTTCTTCGCCAAGAATAACCCGGAGCAAGAGCAATGACCTCTGATATCGACCCCAAGGCGCTGGCGCTCAAAGTGGCGGAAACATGCGACCGGATATCCGTCGAGGCGCCAGATGATGTGTATCTGTCCGTCTCGCTTTACGGCCCCGAAGCCCGCGCCCTTGCGGCCTTCCTGCGGGAGGCGGTGAGCCCGTGGAACTTTGATATGGATGCCGCCCCGAAGGACGGGACCGACCTTGATCTATTCGACGGTATCGGCGTCGTTCAAGGTGCGTTCACTTGGCCTCAATCTCTAGAAGAATGGTGGGAAACCGTAGGCGAGGAAGATGAGGTGCCGGACACCGAAGGATATCGAGAATATCTCGAAGGAGAGATGTTCGGGTGGATCGGCTGCGAGACGCTCAGCACGGATGTGCTTTACCTGAGCCCGATCGCATGGCGCCATCGGCCTAGTCCTCCGGTCCTCCCCACCCCTCCAGCAGCAGGAGGCGGGGAATGACGGACCGTCCGATCCTGTTTTCCGCGCCGATGGTGCGCGCTCTGCTCGCCGGGACAAAGACGCAGACGCGCCGCGCGATCCCCGAAGCCATGCAGGAGTCGTATTCCAATTACGACGACTGGTGCAGCAATGTATCTGCCGGCGTCCCCACCTCGCGCCAGTGGGAGCGCGAGTTCTACCTTGAACGCATCCGCATCCAGCCCGGCGACCGCCTGTGGTGCCGGGAGAACCACGCCATCTGCCCGCGCACCGCATGGGCGCTCCCGAAGACGGTTTCGCCAGATGATGCCGACTTTGCTGCCTACTATCAGGCCGACTTCGACCGCTCCGGCAAGCCTCGGTGGAAGCCATCGATCCACATGCCCCGCTGGGCATCGCGCCTGACGCTCTACGTCACCGACGTGCGGGTAGAGCGGCTGAAGGATATCAGCGAGGATGATGCGCGGGCGGAAGGTGTCGTCCAGCGTCCAGATGGCTGGTTCACGGTAATTGATGTGCAACGGGGGATGACCGGCGCTGCAACCCATGCCGTGGATTCCTACGCGATGCTCTGGGAAAGCATCAACGGCCTCGGCTCATGGACGCAAAACCCGTGGGTCGCCGCCTACACCTTCGTGCCGGTGCTCGGGAACATCGACACGCTGCCGGCGACGCTCGAACCAGCAGGAGACAGCGATGCGTGAGCAGAGAGCATTCGCGGCAGTGTACGCGACCAAATCTGGTCACTGCATCGTCACGCCCACCGTCCGTGGACTGGCGCAAGAGGCGCGGATCGCTGCCGGCATGTTCTGGAACGATGGATGGGAAGGCGCCAAGCGTCGGGGCTGGCGCATCCGCCCCGTCCTGATCCGCATCGAAGACGCAGAGGAGCCCAGCCATGACCGCCGCTGATCGAGACCGGGAAGCCTTCGAGGCGTGGGCGCGCGACCTCGGCATATCCACCGGGACGGATGACCAGGGCCGCTATGCGAACCCAACGCTCAACCACGGGCTGGCCGCGTACCTCAAGGGCCGCGCGGATGAAGCCCACGCCCGCGCGCAAGCCGGCGAGCCGGTGGCGCCCTTCCAAGCACGCGTCGATCCGTGGATGCAGGCGTGCTTCGGCCCTATCATCTCGGCCGACCGACTGGAGCGCGGAGACCGGCTTCTTGAGGAGGTGCTGGAGCTCCTGCAATCCGGTGGCTACCCGGCCGAGCGCGTCGCCGCCTTGACCGGCTACGTCTGGAGCCGACCGGCCGGTAAGCCCACGCAGGAGGTGGGCGGCGTGATGGTGACACTGGCGGCTTACTGCCTCGCCCACGGCCTCGACATGCACGAATCTGGCGAGACCGAACTCGCGCGCATCTGGACGAAAGTCGACAAGATCCGGGCGAAGCAGGCGGCGAAGCCGACCGGAAGCGCGCTGCCCATGGCGTGGCCCCAATCCGCCACCGCGCAGGAGCCGGTGGCGGTGCCGGCGGGGTTCGTGATGGTGCCGTTGAAGCCGACACATGAAATGGTAGATGTTGGCGAGAAGGCCCGATGGCAGTCCGCCGTTCGCGACGCCAACAACGTTCGCGAAATCTACGCCGCCATGCTCGCCGCCGCTCCCAAGCAGAGGCCGCACCATGGCGACCGGTGATACTAGGTCTACGAGCTTTCGGCTTTACCCCACGCCGGAACAATACGCTCTTATGGCGCAGTTCGCAGGCGCATGCCGGTACGTTTACAATCTTGCTCTAGAGCAGCGTCGAAACTGGTACCGTCCAGGGCGCAAGATTTCCTTCGCCAGCCAGTGCCGCGAAGTCACGCAGTTGCGCGCAGAGGTGGATTGGATCCGCGCCGCGCCGGCTGATGCGCTTCACCAGGCCATGCGTGATCTTGATGCCGCTTACAGGAGCTGGTGGGCCGGGCGAAGTGGACCTCCTCGCCCACGCAGAAAGAGTTCGACCGATAGTTTTCGATTTCCTGACCCTGAAAACTTCAGGATCAAAAGAACCGGCCGCTCATCTGGGAAGATCAAACTTCCAAAGATTGGCTGGGTTAGCTTTCGTGGATGGACAGATATCCCCGGCGCCCTGAAAAACGTTACCGTCGTGAGGCGGGCTGGAAAATGGTTTGCGTCAGTACAGCACGAGTATATCTTGACGCAAAGCGAGCCACCGCCTTCTGCCGTTGGCATCGACATGGGCGTCGCGGTCTTTGCCACGCTGAGCGACGGCACTTCCATTGCGCCAGCCAACCACGGGAAGAAGGCTCTACGGGCTTTACGCAAGGCACAGCGGGCACTCGCTAGAAAGAAGAAAGGATCGGCAAATCGTCGCAAGGCGGTTCTCAGGATCGCTCGCATTCAACAGCGGGTGGCGAACGCCCGAAAGGATTTCCTCCACAAGCACAGTACCGCGATAGCCAAGAGCCACGGCATCGTCGTTATGGAGGATCTGAAGGTGCGGGCCATGTCCGCATCGGCCAAGGGCACGGCTGAAGAGCCGGGCTCCAAGGTGCGCCAGAAATCCGGATTGAACAGGTCCATCCTCGACCAGGGGTGGCACATGTTCCGGACCATGCTGGCATACAAGCTGAAAGACCGCGGCGGAGAATTGATCCTTGTCCCGCCGCAGTACACTAGCCAGATGTGCTCGGAGTGCGGGCACATCTCCAGTGATAATCGCAAAAGTCAGGCGGCTTTCACTTGCACAAGCTGCGGCCACAAGGCCAACGCCGACTGTAATGCCGCGATCAATATTCTACGGCGCGCGGACAGCGCGTTGAAGCCTGTGGAGGGGCACCGCATTAAGCGGCCCGATGAAGCAGGAACCAGCCGAGGAGAGGTAGCATGAAGCAAACTGCATCATCGGCGCCGGCCCCGCAAACAGGGTCGGGGATTTCAGCCGTCTCCCCACCCGCCGAGAGCGGGGAGGTGGAGCCGCACCCTGACGATTTGGCTGTTGACCGTTTCGCGGCTGAGATGAAGGCCAAGCTGGCGCAGAAGCGCGCCGAGGGGCGGGGTGGGTGGGAAGACAAAGAAGACTGCCCCGCGCACCACCTGTCCAATCTGCTGCGCGATCACGTGGAGAAGGGCGATCCACTGGATGTCGCAAATTTCGCCATGATGCTCCACCAGCGCGGGGAACGGATCACTTCAATACATCTTGGTATTCTCCGTGAGAGCGGGGAACGGGTAGGCGCGCCCGGAAGCGAGGCTCCCTTTGCGGCAGTTGCAGAGGCTCGTGAAGACGCGAAGGGCCGGCTCGGGACTCTCAGGGAGGCGATGCGCCTGCGCAGGGAGCGCGAACAAGAAGGCGGGGGTTGAAAGATGCCTGCACAATTTTCGGCCGCGCGATTCCGACCTTTCGAATGGGCCTACGAGTGCCCGACCTGTGGCGCCGTGCACCCTATTCTCGAAACCGAGGAAGACGACGCAGGCGTGGTTTGGCCCGCAGCATCCGCGCGGTTCACCCGATGTGAACGCTGCGAAACCTTAGTCGAGATTGGCGGCGCGAAAATTTCCGATGTTTCCGGTTCTCCGTGGGTCAATGAATTCTAGGTGATGACATGACAAACCAGAACAATAAAGCGGCCCCCACCACAACCGCCGAGAGCGGGGAACGGTTCATGAGCGACAAGACGCGCCAGTTCGTAGAGCCGGTGCGCAAGATGCTCGCCGAGGGCATCAACGTCCAGGCGCTGGGCGACGCCACCAATCAGATTATCGAAGGCGCGTTCCAATCTCTGGTCGAGCATATCGATGAACTGGAGATGGACCTTGCGTCGCTGCGGACGGCAGTCGCCCTCGCCAGCACCCAAGCCCCGCAGCCGGGCGGGGCGGTGAAGGTCAAGGCGCTGGAATGGGTGAAATGTCACGCGGGGTATTCCGCTGAAGTTCCATTTGGTGAGTACGGATGCGATCTCGACCAAGACGAGGAAGTCGCGCTGTATCCTTGGATTTGCTCAAGCCCGGAGGATATTCTGGGTCACTGCGAAACACTGGACGAAGCCAAAGCTGCCGCCCAAGCCGACTACGAACGCCGCATCCTCGCCGCCCTCGAACCCACCCCCGCGCCGAGCTTCGCCAAGGGGGCGGAGGCGATGGACTGGCGCGAGCGCGATCTGGACCTGATTGCGGCGCACGAGAAGGTAGAAGCTTTCAAGGCCGGCGCGAAGGCGATGCAGTCGGACGCTGCGGCCTTGGCTGACAAGCTCGGCGAGGAATACTGCACAGCCGGATACGCGGCCAACAAGATCCGCGACCTCCCCCTCCCCACCCCGCCGGCAGGGGAGGGCTGACGATGAAGGTCACGTTCTTGGATATTGAAATGGACGACATGCAAAAGGCCCTGCACCTTGTCCGATCATACGTCACCAACGGTTATGCCGACGAAGGCAGGAATGCGCGTCGCAACGCCGTGATCTACGCCCCAAAGGCGAACGCCGCGCGCTGTCAGGGCGACGACTGGCAGGCGTCCGTCTGGGGAAATCGCAACCATGTGCGCGTCGCTTTTGCGAACGAGGAGGCCGACCATGGCCGGGAATGACGATCTGATTTCCGGGCCGGAGGCGACTTTGACGGAAAGTGCTTCAGTGGCGGCCTCGATCTCTCCCGAAGCTCGCGCGAAAGCCGATGAACTGCGAGCGTACGCAGCCCGCGAGATATCTGCCGCCGCGCAAAAGGAAGCTGAAATTAAGCGGCTAATGAAGGACCGAGACGATTGGCGTCGCGTCGCCCAAGGACAAACACCCGGCGGATCGGAGTTCACGACACCGGCCGAGGTTGCCGCCTATTGTGCAAAACTCAAAGAAGAGCACATCCGGACAATCGACAGTTTTAAGTCTCGTGCCGCCACCGCCCTCGCCGAGCGAGACGCGACGATCGAGCGGCTGACGAAGGGGCGGGACAAGGCGCGCCGATTTTGCTCCGCAGCCTACCACGATCTAGTCGGGCTGTTCGAAACGATCAAGGAGCACAAAGATCTATTCCCGCGCACGACGCATGACTTGATCGAAACTTCCGAGTTCATGAAGCTTGCCACCGAGGGCCTTGCGGACGGCACAGTTTATGACGATGAACTCTCCAAGGAAAAGACCCGCGCCACCACCTTAGAGCGCGAGCGGGACGAGGTGGCCGATATCGCCAAGAAGCTCACCATCGGCATGACGGACCTTGTAGACGCCAACATGCGCCTATGCGGTCAGCTCGCCGAAAGTCGGGCGGAAGCGAAGGCGGCACAAGGCGAGCGGGATGAGGCGAGGGCCGAGGTGGAGCGGGTATGGGGGGTTGTGTCCACCTTGGCGCATTTGTCCGATAGCTACAAAGGCTTGCCGGACACGCACCTCGCTTACATCTCTGTCGGCACCCTGCGCCGCGCCGCCCTCACCGCCAAGGGAGGCGAGAATGCAGAAGGGTGATCTGCTGCCGTGCCCGTTCTGCGAGTGCACCGTCATCCGTTGTTTCGAGGTATTTGGCTCGGGCCGGTACCGCGTCGACTGCAACCTATGCAATGGCGGGTTTGAAGCGAATAACCGGGAGCGGGCAGTCGCTTTGTGGAACCGGCGCTCCGACCGCGCCGGGCGCATTGCCGGGCTGAAGGAAGCAGCGGGGCTGGCCGACGAGCACGCCGCCGATGGTGCCAACCTTGACGAGCGTTCAGCTCTCTTGGTTCTGGCGCAAGCCATCCGCGCCCGGATCGCGGCCCTTGAGACGGAGGAGGGGAAGTCGTGAGCTACCTGAAAGCTGTTATCCCGGCCGCGCCATTCATCACGTTCTGCCGCGACGGCCTCCTCGCCAAGATCGACTTCAAGGACGGGAAGCTGGACTATTCGGGAGACCTTCCGATCAGCGATGCCGCGCGCATGCTCTTTGAGCAGCTTGGCCGAACGCTCCCCGCCGACTGGATGGACCCAGCCACCGCCCGCACCGAAGCCAGGAACGCGGCTCTGGAGGAGGCGGCGCGGCATCTGGAGGAGTACCGGGCGCCGCGTGAGGAGTACGGGCACGCCAAGGCGGCTGTCATGCTGGACGCAGAGGCCATCCGCGCCCTGATCGGCACCGATCCCACCACAGATAGAGGGGAGGGGTGAATGGCCTACGTCTGCGGCCAATATCCGTGCCCGTCTCCAGGATGTCCGCATTGCGACCCGGTGCTGACGCGCCAACCACCGTTCCCATGGAACACGGCCCCGCCGCCCGGACCAACTGCGCCACGCCTCGGCTGGGAATGCCCACACTGCCACAAAGTGCACGCGCCGTGGGTTCCGGCCTGCGAATGCGCCACAGCCCAGCGCGAGGAGGCGCCGTGATGCCGATGCTCGCAGCCTACGTCGCCATGCTCGTTTTCGACCTCGCCATCATGGCCGGAACTGCCTATGCCGTCTTCTGGCTGGGCTTCTCCGGCTGGTGGTTCGCGCTCGCCGTGCTGATCATCAGCGGATCCAGCCCAAAGAAGCTGTTCTGCCCGGAAGAAGGAAGCGAGGAGGCGCCTGAGGGATGAGCCAGATCCTCAAGATGATGCAAACGATGTGGCGCGAGATGGTAGACCCAGGCCCGGCCACCTCCAAGCATTACGATTTCATCGAGCGTTATGGGATGCCTCCGGGTCGCAGCTACATCGAGTGCCGGGGCCTCGATGCGCGCGGCCTGCCCAAGTTCAAGGTGAAAGCTCGGAGAGAGGAGGCGCCCCCGCCATGAGCCTCAGTGCTGACCAATCCCCCCTAGGGAGGATCTATACATGAGCCGACGCGCTGCTCTTTTCACCCAAGCCGATCTTGCTCGGGTGTTCGCTGCCGCCAAACGCATCGGCATGTCCGTGCGCGTGGATATGGCGCGGGGCGTGGCGGATGTGGTGCCCGTCGAGAACGCTCCGCATGAAGCGACGCCGCAGAAAGCCCCTGATGGACCGAAGCGGGTCATTGTGATGTGATGAACGCCATGCCGCGCCCACGCCCGCCGTACCTGCACCGCGAAACGACGCGCCATGGCGCCGTGGTGTGGTATGTCAGAAAGAATGACGGGCCGCGCATCCGCGTCAAGGGCGAATATGGCTCGCCAGAGTTCTGGGCCGCCTACCGGGAGGCTCTGGAAGGCCGCGCCGAGGTTCAAAAGAAGGCCAGCCCCCACACTCTGCAATGGGCTTTGGACAAGTACCGGGCAAGCTCGGCATGGGCAAGCCTATCCAACGCCACCCGGAGGCAGAGGGAAAATATATTCAAAGCGGTGATTGCGTCCGCCGGGAATGAGCGACTGTCGGATATTGACAAGGCCTCGATCATCGCCAGCCGGGAGAAGCGCGCCGCAACTCCCCACGCCGCCAACGTCTACTTGAAGGCCATGCGGTCCTTCTATGCGTGGGCCTGCGGCGACGGCGCCATTGTCGAGACCGACCCGACCAAGGGCGTGTCCCTGCTCAAGGGCAAGAACGACGACGTGGGCTTCCACACCTGGACTGAGGAAGAGGTTGCCCGTTTTGAGGCGCGCTGGCCCATTGGGACGCGGGAACGGTTGGCATTTGACCTCCTACTCTACACCGGGCTCCGGCGCGGGGACGCGGTGCGCGTCGGTCGGCAGCACGTCAAAGATGGAGTGATCTACATTAAGGCAGAGAAGACCGGGGAGGACTTGTTCATCCCCGTTCTTCCGCCCTTCGCTGCATCGATTGCAGCGGCGCCGACAGGCGACCTCGCCTTCATCGTCGGATCGGACGGCAAGCCCTTTGTCAAGGAGAGCTTCGGTAACTGGTTCCGGGAAGTGTGCCGGTCCGCCGACTGTCCGGGGGCCGCGCATGGGCTGCGCAAGGCCGGCGCGACACGGGCGGCAGAGAACGGCGCAAGCGACAAGGAGCTGATGGCCCTGTTCGGATGGACCAACGGGAAGATGGCGAATCTCTACACGAAGGCCGCCGACAGGAGGAAGCTTGCCGCAGCGGCAGCAGAACGGCTCCTGAACAAAAATCCCCCGCACCCTGTACCAGGTGCGGGAATGAAGGCAGAAAACACTTGATTTTCAATGCCTTAATAATATGATGGTGCCCAGGGGCGGAATCGAACCACCGACACTGCGATTTTCAGTCGCATGCTCTACCAACTGAGCTACCTGGGCGTCCAAGGGACAGCGTGTGTCTCTCGGAGCGGCGAGTGTATAGTGGCGAAGAGGCCGCCTGTCCATAGCCCGCGCCGCCTCTGCGCGGCCTCGCGGGAAGGCTGTGGAAAAACCGCATGGCCGGCGCGCGTCGCTTCAACCACGGCAACGGGTCGCGGGCCGCGAGGCGCCCTCGCCTGCGCCGTCGGGGATGCCCCCTCGGGACCCGTCGAGCCCGCGCCTGAGCGCCGATGGTGACGACCACGACGATCCCGCCGGCGAAGCGCAGGCGGCGCTTGCCCGGATTCGGGCCCGGCCCGTCGCACGAACGCCGCCCATGGCCGCCCGCTTCGACCCGAGCACGCGCCGGTGCGACCCGCGATGCTCCGGGCGTGGGGCCGAAGCGCCGCGGGCTCGGGCCGGCCCATCCCCATGAGCGCCGGCGGCGGTCGCCCGCCTCGATCGCGACAGGCCCGCCTTGCCCCACCGCGACGCTGCGCCGGCGACGGGCCGCGTAGCGGAAAAGCGTATCGAGGCGCACCCGGCATCAGGAGGCCCCGGCAACAGGCAGCCCCGGCACCATGGAGCATGGCGCAGGAATGGCCGCGCAAGAGCTGTGCTGCGGCGGCCCCGGCGAGCTTGGGCGAGGTGCATCCGCATGCCGCGGGCGCCCGGCATCGCGCGCCGTCCGCCCGGGCCGATGGCGGCGTGATTTGCGCGTGTCATTGGGGCCGGAAGCTGGCAAAGTGCGCGGGGCGGCCGGAGGGCCGGGCGCGAGCGGAACCGGGGGCGAAGAGCGTGGCCGAGCGGAAGGCGAAGATGAGCGTGGAGGCGGCCGACAGCATCGAGTACACGACCGGATCCGGCGCCCCGGCGGCAGAGGCGGCGACGCTGGAACAGGCCCTCGGCGTGCAGGTGCGCTCGATCCGGCGGGAGCTCGACCTCACCGTGTCCGACCTCGCAGGCGCGGCGGGCATCTCCGTCGGCATGCTCTCCAAGATCGAGAACGGGCAGATCTCGCCGTCGCTCGCCACCCTGCAGGCCATTTCCAAGGCCCTCAACGTGCCGATCACCACGCTGTTCTCCGCGTTCGAGGAACGGCGCGACTGCTCCTTCGTGCGCGCCCACCAGGGCGTCACCATCGAGCGGCGCGGCACCAAGGTCGGCCACCAGTACGAGCTGCTGGGCCATGGCCTCGGCGGCGACATCGTGGTGGAGCCCTACCTCATCACCCTCACGCAGGAAGCCGCGCCCTATACGGGCTTCCGCCACGCCGGCGTGGAGTTCATCTACATGCTGTCCGGCGAGGTGATTTACCGCCACGCGGACCGCACCTACCACCTGCGCGCGGGCGACGCCCTCATGTTCGATTCCGGCGCCGCGCACGGCCCGGAGACCCTGGTGGTCACCCCCATGACCTACCTGTCCATCATCGTCTACGGTCGCGACCGGCATTGAGCGACGGGCGGGCCGCGTCCGGCGGGGGCGTGCGCGCCGGCCGGATGTTTCCCGGGCGGATGGCATGTTTTCTTCAAGAGAAAATTTTATTCTTTGACGTTGACGCTTCAGGCGGTCCGGCGTACTCCTTTGTTCCAAGGCCGCTCGCGCGGTCCGGAATGGAGACTGTGACAGCGCCATGTGCGGCATCGTCGGACTTTTCTTGAAGGACCCCAAGCTCGAGGGCGAGCTCGGGGCCATGCTCGCCTCCATGCTCTGCGTCATGACGGATCGCGGCCCCGACAGCGCCGGCTTCGCGGTCTACGGCGCGGGCGGGAAGGACAAGGTGAAGCTCTCCCTGCGGGCCGCCAAAGGCTACGACTTCCAGGCGCTCGCCGCCGGCCTCTCCATCCCCGCGGACGGCCTGCCCTCCGTCACCGCGCGCGGCACCCACGCCATCATCGAGATCCCCTCTCCGCGCGAAGCCGCGGTGCGCGCCTTCCTCGCCGAGCGGCATCCGGAAGTCGCCATCGTCGGCACCGGCGCGCGCATGGAGATCTTCAAGGAGGTCGGCCTGCCCTCCTCCGTCGCCGAGACCTTCGGCCTTGCCACCATGCGCGGCACCCACGGCATCGGCCACACCCGCATGGCCACCGAAAGCGCCGTGACCACCGCCGGCGCCCACCCCTTCTCCACCGGCGCCGACCAGTGCCTGGTGCACAACGGCTCGCTCTCCAACCACAACGCCTTGCGCCGGACGCTGAAGCGCGAGGGCGTGGTCATCGAGACCGAGAACGACAGCGAGGTGGCCGCCGGCTATCTCACCTGGCGCATGCGAGAGGGCGCCTCCCTCGGCGCGGCGCTGGAAGCCGGTCTGAAGGACCTCGACGGCTTCTTCACCTTCGTGGTGGGCACCGAGAACGGCTTCGGCGTGCTGCGCGATCCCATCGCCTGCAAGCCGGCGGTGATGGCCGAGACCGACCAGTACGTGGCCTTCGGATCGGAATATCGCGCCCTCGTGGACCTGCCCGGCATAAACAGGGCCAAGGTGTTCGAGCCGGAACCCGCAACCGTCTATTTCTGGGAGCGCGCCCAGTGAACGCCATCTCCCCCGACGTCACGTTCGACCTCTCCGCCACCGCCTTGCGCGAGCTGAACGAAGCCCTCCACAAGGTAACCCCGAGAGCACCACCCGCCGCTGGCGGGTGCTCAATCCCAACGGCCGCCACGCGGTGGCGGTGGGCATCAACGCCCCCCTCACCGTCGAGATCGAGGGGAACGTGGGCTATTACTGCGCCGGCATGAATGCCGAGGCCTCGGTGATCATCCACGGCAACGCCGGCCAGGGCGTCGCCGAGAACATGATGAGCGGCTTCGTGCACGTGCGCGGCGATGCCAGCCAGTCGGCCGGCGCCACCGCCCATGGCGGCCTGCTCGTCATCGACGGCAATGCCTCGGCCCGGTGCGGCATCTCCATGAAGGGCATCGACATCGTGGTGAAGGGCTCGGTGGGCCACATGAGCGCCTTCATGGGCCAGGCCGGCAGCCTCATCGTGCTGGGCGATGCCGGCGAGGCGCTGGGCGACAGCCTTTATGAGGCCAAGCTGTTCGTGCGCGGCGCGGTGAAGTCGCTCGGCGCCGACTGCGTCGAGAAGGAGCTGCGCGAGGAGCACAAGGCGCTGCTCGCGCAGAAGCTGGACGCCGCCGGCCTCGCCGGAACCGTGGATGTCTCCGAGTTCCGGCGCTACGGCTCCGCCCGCAAGCTCTACAATTTCCACGTGGACAATGTGGACGCGTATTGAGCCGGAGAGTCTCCCTCTCCCCTCGGGGAAGAGGGCGGGGGTGAGGGGTTATCCTCCCCTTGCCCCGACGCCGGAAGGTTTGTAGCGGCCCCGCCCCCTCACCCCAACCCCTCTCCCGCGAGGGGAAAGGGGGGATGGCGGAACGGGAGCCGGCCGAGCTTCGCCAAATTGCTTTATTCGGGTGAGGACCCCATGACCGCCCACAACAACGTGCCGCGCACCCCGCCGCGCTTCTCCGCCACCTTCGATCCGGCGACGCTGGCCGAGATCCGCCGCGCGGCAGCCACCGGCATCTACGACATCCGCGGCGGCGGCACCAAGCGCAAGGTGCCCCATTTCGACGACCTGCTCTTCCTCGGCGCCTCCATGTCGCGCTACCCGCTGGAGGGCTACCGCGAGAAGTGCGGCACCGACGTGGTGCTCGGCACCCGCTTCGCCAAGAAGCCGATCACCCTGAAGACCCCGGTGACCATCGCCGGCATGAGCTTCGGCGCCCTCTCGGCCAACGCCAAGGAAGCGCTGGGGCGCGGCGCCACCACGGTCGGCACCTCCACCACCACCGGCGACGGCGGCATGACCGCCGAGGAGCGTGGCCAGTCCCGGACCCTCGTCTACCAGTATCTGCCGTCGCGCTACGGCATGAACCCGGTGGACCTGCGCAAGGCCGACGCCATCGAGATCGTCATCGGCCAGGGCGCCAAGCCCGGAGGCGGCGGCATGCTGCTGGGCCAGAAGATTTCCGACCGCGTGGCCGCCATGCGCACCCTGCCCAAGGGCATCGACCAGCGCTCCGCCTGCCGTCATCCGGACTGGACCGGCCCCGACGACCTCGAGATCAAGATCGAGGAGCTGCGCGAGATCACCGACTGGGAGAAGCCCATCTACGTGAAGGTGGGCGCCTCCCGCCCCTATTACGACATCGCGCTGGCGGTGAAGGCGGGGGCGGACGTGGTGGTGCTCGACGGCATGCAGGGCGGCACCGCGGCGACGCAGGACGTGTTCATCGAGCAGGTGGGCATTCCCATCCTCGCCGCCATCCGCCCGGCGGTGCAGGCGCTGCAGGACCTCGGCATGCACCGCAAGGTGCAGCTCATCGTCTCCGGCGGCATCCGCACCGGCGCGGACGTGGCCAAGGCCCTGGCGCTGGGCGCCGACGCGGTGGCCATCGGCACCGCGGCGCTGGTGGCGCTGGGCGACAACGATCCCCAGTACGAGGACGAATACCAGGCGCTGGGCACCACCGCCGGCGCCTATGACGACTGGCACGAGGGCCTCGACCCCGCCGGCATCACCACCCAGGACCCGGTGCTCGCGGCGCGGCTCGACCCGGTGAAGGCCGGCCGGCGCCTCGCCAACTACCTCTCGGTGATGACGCTGGAGGCGCAGACCATCGCCCGCGCCTGCGGCAAGAGCCACGTGCACAACCTGGAGCCGGAGGACCTCGTCGCCCTCACGGTGGAGGCCGCCGCCATGGCGGGCGTGCCGCTGGCCGGCACCACCTGGGTTCCCGGGCGCAACGGCGGCTACTGAGCCGCCGCCTGCGCCTGCCGCGTCCGAAGACCTGTCGCCGCGCCGCTCGACCGGCGCGGCCGATCGCAAAAAGCAAAGACCTTCCTTTCCGGGGATCAGACCATGAGACGCACTGCCGAAATCGTACGGGAGGCGGAAGGGCGCGCCGCCGCCTCCTCCAAGGCGGCCATCGACCTCGCCAAGGTCGCGAAGGACCGCGGCATCAAGTATTTCCTCATCTCCTACGTGGACCTGTTCGGCGGCCTGCGCGCCAAGCTCGTGCCGGCCTCCGCCATCTCCGCCATGCAGAAGGAAGGCGCCGGCTTCGCGGGATTTGCCACCTGGCTCGACATGTCGCCGGCGGACCCCGACCTGTTCGCGGTGCCGGACCCGTCGAGCCTCATCCAGCTGCCGTGGAAGGAGGAGATCGGCTGGCTCGCCGCCGATCTCTATATGGACGGCAAGGAGGTGGAGCAGGCGCCGCGCACGGTGCTGAAGAAGCAGCTCGCCGCCGCCGCGGCGCTGGGCTACGAGATGAAGACCGGCGTCGAGTGCGAGTATTTCCTCATCACGCCGGACGGCAAGGGCATCTCCGATACGTCCGACACGGCGGAAAAGCCCTGCTACGACCAGTCCGCCTTGATGCGTCGCTACGAGGTCATCAAGGACATCTGCGACGCCATGCTGAAGCTCGGTTGGGGCGCCTACCAGAACGACCATGAGGACGCCAACGGCCAGTTCGAGATGAACTGGAACTACGACAACGCCCTCCTCACCGCCGACCGCCACGTCTTCTTCAAGTACATGGTGAAGTCGATCGCGGAACAGCACGGCCTGCGCGCCACCTTCATGCCCAAGCCCTTCATCAACCTCACCGGCTCGGGCTGCCACGCCCACGTATCCCTGTGGGCGAAGGGCAAGAATGCATTCTCCGACCCCAGGGGCGAGCTGGGCGTCTCGAAGCTCGGCTACAATTTCATCGGCGGGCTCATCCACAATGCGGACGCGCTCTGCGCCCTCACCAATCCGACGGTGAATTCCTACAAGCGCATCAATGCGCCGCGCACCCTGTCGGGTGCCACCTGGGCGCCGAACACGGTGACCTATACCGGCAACAACCGCACCCACATGATCCGCATCCCCGATGCCGGCCGGTTCGAGTTCCGCCTCGCCGACGGCGCGGCGAACCCCTACCTGCTGCAGGCCGGCGTGGCGGCGGCGGGCCTCGACGGCATCGAGAATGCGCGCGATCCCGGCAAGCGGCTCGACATCAACATGTACACGGACGGCCACAAGGTGAAGGGCGCCAAGCGCCTGCCGCTGAACATGCTCGACGCCCTGCGCGCGCTGGAGAAGTCCCGCGTGCTGGGCGAACGGCTCGGCAAGCCCTTCGTCGACGGCTATCTCAAGCTGAAGACCGAGGAGTGGAACGCCTATTCCCGCCACCTCACCCAGTGGGAGCGCGACAACACCCTCGACATCTGACCGGCGCGCAGCGCTGTGCGCGGAAGAGCCCGGCGCCCCCGCGCCGGGCTTCCTGCGTCGGGACCCCCTCGCCTCACTCGGGGCGGGCGAGGCGAGGGGCTTGTCCTTCTCCACCACATAGGTGATCGCGAGGCGGGTCTTCTCGCTGCCGACCTGGAAGGCGTGCGGCACCTGGAACGGGATCTGGAAACCGTCTGCCGGCTTCATCGTCCGGTCGGGCTGCCCCTTCACCGACAGCACGCCCCCGCCGGTGATCAGATAGCCGCTCTCGACCCCGGGATGGGTGTGGCGCTGCACCTTGAAGCCGGCGTCGAACTCCACATCCATGAGGATGGCGACATAGACATCGCCGGGCAGCTCGGTCTTGCCGAGCACGGTGCGCGTCACCCCCTGCGGCTGCGGCGCCTGGGCCGACGCGTCGGTGGCCGCGAACCCCACCGCCGTGCAGATGGCGCAGGACATGAAACCCCGGCGATTGAGCATGATTTTCTCCTCCCTGGCCGCGGCGCGCGTCCGGCGCCGGACGCCATATAGAGAAGCCGCCCGGGGCGGACCGCAAGGCCCGCACGCCCGGCACCGCCTTCCCTTTGGGCATTCCGCCGCGTTGGCGAGAAAACATCGCGAATTGAAAACTAAAGATAAATGATGAAGCTCGGCCCGAGACGCCTTATTTGCGGGCACAACTTCGCCTCCTTTACGTCATGTCCATGCCATCCCCGCGCGTGCAGGCGCCGCGAGCCCCGGCGGCGCCTTGGCGCCCGCGCCTCTCCCACGTTGTGGCCGCGGGGAAAACCAAATCAAACCAAAAGCTTGCGCGCCCACATCCCGGATCTGCTCCGGCCGGGCGGCGGGCATCGGGCAATTATGCCTCTCTGGCATAAGAGTTGCTCATGAGTGAAATCGGGACTGTGAGGGGCGTCGCGTCGCGGCGGCCCTTTGCCCTGGCATACGGCAACAGCGTTCGGGGATCTCCATGACGGATCAATTGGCCGCGCTGACGACCATCTTCACGGAATTCTATTATTTCCTGACGGTCGTCCTGATGTTCTTCATCCATGTTGGCTTCTGCATGTACGAGGTGGGCGCGGCGCGCGTAAAGAACGTTCAACACACGCTGCTGAAGAACACCATGGCGATCCCGCTGGTGGGCCTTGCCTTCTTCCTGTTCGGCATGTGGATCTACATCGCCTTCCAGGGCTGGCCCATCTCCACGTCCTCCCTGTCGTTCACCACCGGCTTCGAGCCCTGGTCCACCAAGATCGCGCCCAACCTGACGGATCGCATCTCCGGCGTGTTCTGGGCGGCGTTCGCGCTGTTCGGCATGACGGCGGCCTCCATCGTCTCCGGCGCGCTCATCGAGCGCACCAAGACCTCGGGCTTCTTCATCATCGCCATCTATGTGGGCGCCATCGCCTGGGTCATCCCGGCGGCGTGGGGCTGGGCCGGCAACGGCTGGATGGCCCAGTATCTCGGCTTCCACGACCAGTATTGCTCGGCGGTGCTGCACTCGGTGGCGGGCTTCGCCACGCTCGGCGTGCTCATCCACCTGGGGCCGCGCATCGGCAAGTTCGCGCCGGACGGCACGCCGCGGGAAATCCCGGCGCACAATCCCTGGCTCGTCACCATCGGCCTCTTCATGATCTATGTGGGCTTCTGGGGCTTCTATGCCGCCTGCCACATCCCGATCGTCGACGTGGGCACCGCCGGCGCGCCCTACTTCACCGCCACCAACATCTACGGCGTTCCGATCACGCTGTCCGGCGTCACCATGAACTTCCTGCTCGCCTTGTTCGGCGGCATGGTCGCGGCCTACATGATCTCCAACGGCAACGCCTACTGGACCTATTCCGGCGGCCTCACCGGCCTCATCTCGGCCAGCGCCGGCAACGACCTCTACCACCCCGTCATCGCCCTCGTGATCGCCGTCGCCGGCACCGTGATGGCCTACAAGCTGCACTATTGGGTGGAGCGGAAATTCAAGATCGACGACGCGGTCGGCGCCGTCGCGGTCCACGGCTATTGCGGCCTGTTCGGCGGCATCGTCGCGGGCTTCGCCCTGTGGGGCTATCCCTCCGTGCTGCCGTCCGCCGGGGCGATCATCACCCTGGGCGAGGGCGTGGGCTGGTTCGGCGTGAACGCCGAGGGCCTGCCGCTCATCACGCCCATGGGCAACATCATCGGCTCGGTGATCTTCGCCATCGGCTTCGGCTTCATCCCCGGATGGCTGCTCGGCAAGCTCCTGGCCATGTTCGGCCTGCTGCGCGTGTCCACCGCCGCCGAGATCAACGGCCTCGACGGCCGGCACGTCCCGGCCACCTACCCCCATCACTCCGGCATGGAAGCCGCGTTCGAGACCATCCAGCGCAAGGAAGCCAAGCTCTGAGCCGAGCCCTCGTCAACAGATGTTCGACCCCTAAACAGGAGCAATCCCATGAATACGGGCATCACCTCCCTCGCCAAGCTCACCGAGGTGGCAGAGGTCTATCCCTTCGCCGGGTATGAGCCGCTCTTCTCCATCATCGCCCTGGTCTTCTTCGTGGTCTTCATCGCCAAGCAGATCTCCATGGACAAGGCGATGCATGAAGAGATGCTCGATCACACCTCGGAGGCCATCGCCACGCCGGCGGAATAGGATCGGCGCGGCGTTGGGCGGGCTTTACCCCATCCGCCCGCCCGGCGCCGCCCCGAGGCCATCGCGCGGCTCTTCCCGCAGGGCCGCGCGATGGCCGCTTCCACCGTCAAATCCAGGATGGAGAGCGCCTCATCCGGCCGGCGCGCGACCTAACCGGCCACGGCCAGGCCCGCCCCGAGCCACGGCAGCGCGCCACGCATGGCGGGCAGCACGTCGTCCTCCAGCGTCCGCCGGCAGAAGGCCGCCACCTCCCGCGGCAGGCGGCCCAGTTCCTGGCGCCGGCCGATGAGGGTGAGGCTACGGGCGAAGGCCGGCCCCGGCAGCGGCCGGCAGGCGAGGTGCGCCAGGTCCACCCCCGCCTCGAAGATGCACAGGGGCGTCGTCACCGCGAACCCCTCCCCCGCCGCCACCGTGGCGGCGACGCCATAGGGTGTGTCGAACTCCATGCGCCGCGGCAGATCCAGCTTGAGGCGCCGCAGATGCCGCTCCACCTCGATGCCGGTCTTGGAGCGGGCCGAGAAGCGCACCAGCGGCAGCCGCGCCGCCAGCCCCGCCAAGTCCTCCACCCGCCCCGGCGCCCGCGCCCCCGCCGGCAGCAGCAGCACATAGGGCTCGGTGAGAAGGGGAAAGCGCTCCAGCCCCTCGATGTCGACCAGTTCGTCCACCCCCACGAGGAGGTCCAGCTGCCGGGAGAGCAGCGCGCTCGCATGGGCGGCGGTGAGGCCGGACAGGATCGACACCTCTTCGGCCACCGACGCGAGCCGGCCGGCGAGGGGTGCCGCCAGCGCCCGGGAGAGGGAATCCACCAGCCCGGCCCGCATCAGCGGCAGGCGGCCGTGCTCCGTTTCCTTCAGGGCCGGAACAATCTGCCGCGCCTCCGAGAGCAGCGCGCTGGCCTTCTGCCGCAGCACCCCGCCCGCCGCCGTGAGGCCGAGCGGGCGGACGCTGCGGTCGAACAGGGCGACGCCCATCCGGCCCTCCAGCTCCGCCACCGCCTGGGACACCGCCGGCTGGGTAAGGCCGAGCCGGCGCGCCGCCCCGGCCATGGCGCCCGCCTCGCAGACCGCGAGGAAGATCTCCAGCGTCTTGAGATCAAACGGCAAAAGCTCGCGCACGGGGCCACCCCTACTATAAGCAGGATTTATATTACCTCACAGATCCGAGGGAGATATAGATATGTAGGAGGGGTCGGATGCCCCGCGCAGCGAGAGCCCCATGTCGCGCTATTCCTTCCTGAGCCTCATCGCCAATGCGCTCAACGGCCAGACCGGCTGGGCGCCCGCATGGCGCGACGCGGCGCCGAAGCCGGACTACGACGTGATCATCGTGGGCGGCGGCGGCCATGGGCTCGCCACCGCCTATTACCTCGCCAAGGAGCACGGCATCCGCAACGTGGCGGTGCTGGAGAAGGGCCATATCGGCTCCGGCAATGCGGGGCGCAACACCACCATCATCCGTTCCAACTACCTGCTGCCCGGCAACGAGCCGTTCTATGAGTGGTCCATGAAATTATGGGAGGGCCTGGAGCAGGACCTCAACTACAACGCCATGGTCTCCCAGCGCGGCATCATCAACCTGTTCCACTCGGACGCCCAGCGCGACGCCTATGCCCGGCGCGGCAACGCCATGCGCCTCGCCGGCGCGGACTCCGAGCTGCTCGACCGCGAGCAGGTGCGCGCCTTGTGCCCCTTCCTGGATTTCGACAATTCGCGCTTTCCCATCAAGGGCGGGCTGATGCAGGCCCGCGCCGGCACCGCGCGCCATGACGCGGTGGTGTGGGGCTATGCCCGCGGCGCCGACCGGCTCGGCGTGGACATCGTGCAGAATTGCGAGGTCACCGGCTTCATCCGCGACGGCGATGCGGTGGTGGGGGTGGAGACCACCCGCGGCGCCATCCGGGCGAAGAAGGTGGGCCTGGCGGTGGCGGGCTCCACCTCGCGGGTGGTGAAGTCCCTGGGGCTGCGCCTGCCCATCGAGAGCCATGCCCTCCAGGCCTTCGTCTCCGAGGGGCTGAAACCGCTGGTGCCGGGGGTGATCACCTTCGGCATGGGGCATTTCTATGTGAGCCAGTCGGACAAGGGCGGCCTCGTCTTCGGCGGCGACATCGACGGCTACAATTCCTACGCCCAGCGCGGCAACCTGCCGGTGGTGGAGGACGTGGCCGAGGGCGGCATGGCGGTGATGCCGCTCATCGGCCGCCTGCGCATGCTGCGCGCCTGGGGCGGGCTCGTGGACATGTCCATGGACGGCTCGCCGATCATCGACGTGGGGCCCCTGCCCGGCCTCTACCTCAACTCGGCGTGGAACTACGGGGGCTTCAAGGCCACGCCGGCCTCCGGCTGGTGCTTCGCCCACACCATCGCCAAGGGCGTGGCGCACCAGCTCAACGCCGCCTTCCGCCTCGACCGCTTCCGCTCCGGCCATGTCATCGACGAGAAGGGGGTCGGCGCCCAGCCGAACCTGCACTGAGCCATGCGCATCACCTGTCCCTATTGCGGCACCCGGTCGTCCCACGAGTTCGCCTATCTGGGCGACGCGACACCGACCCGACCCTCACCCGACACCCCCGATGTCGCCTCGACATTCCATGCGTATGTCTATGAGCGGGACAACCCCGCCGGCCCGCTCGACGAATTGTGGTACCACACCGCCGGCTGCCGCCGCTGGCTGAAGGTGGCGCGGGATACCCGCACCCACGAGATCCTCGCGGTGGCCTTCGCGCGGAAGGACGAGACGAGCCTGCCGGAGGGGATGGAATGACCCGCCTCGCCAAAGGCGGCCTTGTCGACCGCAACCGCGTCCTGTCTTTTTCCTTTGATGGCAAGCCCTTCACCGGCCATCCGGGCGATACGCTGGCCTCCGCGCTGCTCGCCGCCGGCGTGCGGCTGGTGGGCCGCTCGTTCAAGTATCACCGCCCGCGCGGCATCGTCACGGCGGGTTCCGAGGAGCCCAACGCCCTGGTGGAGCTGCGCTCCGGCGCACGGCGCGAGCCCAACACCCGCGCCACCACCATCGAGCTGTTCGACGGCCTGGAGGCGACCAGCCAGAACCGCTGGCCATCGCTGGATTTCGACCTTCTGAGCGTGAACCGGCTGGCCTCGCCCTTCCTCGGCGCCGGCTTCTACTACAAGACCTTCATGTGGCCCGCCGCCTTCTGGGAGAAGGTCTACGAGCCCATGATCCGCCGCGCCGCCGGCCTCGGCCGCGCCGCCGATGCACCCGATCCGGACCATTACGAGAAGGCGACCGTCTTCTGCGACGTGCTGGTGATCGGCTCCGGCGCCGCCGGCCTTGCCGCCGCGCTGGCCGCCGGGCGCGCCGGCGCGCGGGTGATCCTCGCGGACGAGGACTTCCGCCTCGGCGGCCGGCTCCTCGGCGAGCGGGCGGTGATCGACGGCGCCCCGGCCCTCGACTTCGTGGTGCGGGCGGAGGCGGAGCTTTCGAGCCTGCCCAACGTGCGCCTGATGCCCCGCACCACCGTGTTCGGCGCCTATGACGGCGGCGAATATGGCGCGGTGGAGCGGGTTTGCGACCACCTGCCCGTGCCGCCCCCCTTCCAGCCGCGTCAGCGCCTGTGGCGCATCGTGGCGAAGCGGGCGATTTTGGCGGCGGGCGCCTTCGACCGGCCCATCGTCTTCCCCGGCAACGACCGGCCGGGGGTGATGTCGGCGCTGGCGCTCGCCACCTACGCCAATCGTTACGGCGTGGGCGCCGGCAAGGCCGCTGCCGTCTTCGCCAACAACGACCATGCCGCCTCCGCCGCCCTCGATGCCGCCGAGGCGGGCGTGAGGCTCGAAGCGCTGGTGGACGTGCGCGCCGCCCTTCCCGCGGCGCTGACGGCCCGGGCCAAGGCCCTGGGGGTGCGTGTCATCACGCAAGGCGAGGTCATCGCCACCTCGGGCAAGTGCCTCAAATCCATCACCGTGCGGACGCCGCGCGGCACCCAGACGCTCCCGGTGGAGGCGCTCGGCGTCTCGGGCGGGGCGACGCCCAACCTCAACCTCACCTGCCACCTCGGAGGCAAGCCGATCTGGCGCGAGGACATCTCCGCCTTCGTGCCGGGCGCCGTGCCGCCGGGCATGACGGTGGCGGGAGCCGCGGCGGGCCACCTCTCGCTCGCCGAATGCCTGAGGGATGGCACGGAACGCGGCAACGCCGCAGCCGAAGCGGCAGGCTTCACCATCGCCCCCGCGCCTACGCCGACGGCTGAAGACGCGCCCACCGGCCTCACTCCCTTCTGGCAGGTGAAGGCGAAGGGGGCCGCCTTCGTGGACCAGCAGAACGACGTCACCGCCAAGGACGTGGCCCTCGCCCATCGCGAAGGCTTCCGCGCGGTGGAGTTGCTGAAGCGCTACACGACCATGGGCATGGCCACCGACCAGGGCAAGACCTCCAACATGGCCGGCCTCGCCCTCATGGCCGAGCTGACCGGCCAAGGCATTCCCGCCACCGGCACCACCGTGTTCCGCCCGCCCTACACGCCCATCGCCCTCGGCGCGCTGGCCGGCCACCATCGCGGCGTGGACTTCAAGCCGGCGCGGCCAACCCCGACGCACGACTGGGCGCAGGAGCAGGGGGCCGTCTTCGTGGAGACGGGCCTGTGGATGCGGGCGCAATACTTCCCGAAGCCCGGCGAGAGCGACTGGCTCGAAACCGTCAACCGCGAGGTGAAGGCGACGCGTGAGAGCGTCGGGGTCATCGACGTCTCCACCTTCGGCAAGATCGACCTGCAGGGGCCGGACGTGGGCGCTTTCCTCGATCGCGTCTACATCAACATGTTCTCGACCCTGGCGGTGGGCAAGGCGCGCTACGGCGTGATGCTGCGCGAGGACGGCTTCGTCATGGACGACGGCACCACCGCGCGCCTCGCCGACGACCATTATGTGATGACCACCACCACGGCCAATGCCGCCAAGGTGTTCCAGCATCTGGAATTCTGCCTGCAGGTGCTGTCGCCGGAGCTGGACGTGCAGCTCACCTCCATTTCCGAGCAGTGGGCGCAGATCTCCATGTCCGGACCGCGCTCCCGCGAGGTGCTGGCCAAGGTGGTGGACGGCGCCGACGTCTCCAACGCCGGCCTGCCGTTCATGGGCGCGGTGGAGACCACCGTGATGGGCGGGGTTCCCGCGCGCCTCTTCCGCCTCTCCTTCTCCGGCGAGCTCGGCTACGAGATCGCGGTGCCGGCACGCCATGGCGCGGCGCTGATGCGGGCGCTGATGGCGGCTGGCGCGCCCTTCGGCATCACCCCCTATGGCACCGAGGCGCTGGGGGTCATGCGCATCGAGAAGGGCCATGTCTCCGGCAACGAGCTCAACGGGCAGACCAGCGCCCGCGACCTCGGCCTCGGCAAGATGGCCTCCACGAAGAAGGACTATATCGGCCGGGTCATGACCGCCCGGCCCGCCTTCTCCGATCCGGACCGGCCCGCCTTCGTCGGCTTCAAGCCCGTGGATCGCACCGCGCGGCTGCGCGCGGGTGCGCACTTCCTGAAGATCGGCGCCGCGCCGACCACGGCGAACGACGAAGGCTACATGACCTCGGTGGCCTATTCTCCCGTCCTTGGCCACTTCATCGGCCTCGGCCTCCTGAAGCGCGGTCCGGAGCGCATCGGCGAGCGGGTGCGCGCCTTTGACCCGGTCCGCGGCGGTGACATGGAAGTCGAGGTGTGCTCTCCCGCATTCATCGACCCGGAAGGGGAGAAGCAGCGTGTCTGACCTGTTGGAGCACCTCGCCCCCACCCGCCTCGTGCCGGCGGCGCATTACGGCCCGACCGGCGCGGCGGGCGTGGTCGCGCGCACGGTCGAGACCTTGTCGGCGGCCACCCTCGTGGCGCGCAAGGGCGCGACCACGCGCCTGCTCGCCGCCTGCGCCGACGCCGGCCTGCCGCTCGCCGACGGATCGCGGCTGAGCACCGGGGCCGGACTGGACGCGGTGGGCATCGGCCCCGGCCGCTGGCTGGTCTTCGCCGCCGACACGGACGGGCCGTCGCTGGTGACGCGGCTCAGGGCGCTCTCGGCGGGCCTTGCCGCCGTCACCGACCAGAGCGACGCCAATCTCGTCATCGACGTTTCCGGGCCGAAGGTCAGGGAGGCCCTCGCCAAGGGCGTGGCCGTGGACCTTCATCCGGTCGCGTTCAGGGCCGGGGACGCGGCGACCACCGTCGTCTCCCATGTGGGCCTCACCTTCTTCCAGCGGGACGCGACGCCCGCCTACCGCTTCATCGTGGGCCGCTCGTTCGCGCCCGCTTTCCTGCGCTGGCTCACGGTGAGCGCGGCCGAATACGGCTTCGCCCTCTCCGGCACCGGCCGAGGTTGAGGGCGGCGCGGCGCGCGCTTTCCCTCCTGGCCTGCCATCCGACCCCTCCCATCATCGCGACCGCCGGCGCACCGGCGCGCGGCGCGCCATCCGAGAGCATATGGACATGACCACGCCGAACGATCACTTCGTCCTCACCCTTTCCTGCCCGAACCGGCCGGGCATCGTGGCGGGGGTGTCTACCTTCCTGTTCGAGCAGGGCTGCAACATCCTCGAGGCCCAGCAGTTCGACGACACCGAGTCCGGGCGCTTCTTCATGCGCGTCATGTTCAACGTGGTGGCGAGCGAGGCGCGCCTGCCGGAGATCCGCGCGGCGTTTGCCGCGGTGGGCGAGGCCTTCTCGCTGAACTGGACCATGCGGGCGGTGGCGGAGAAGCGGCGGGTGCTGCTGCTGGTCTCCAAGTTCGACCATTGCCTCGCCGACCTGCTGTATCGCTGGCGCATCGGCGAGATCGCCATGGAGATCACCGGCATCATCTCCAACTACCCGCGCGAGACCTATGCCCATCTCGATTTCGACGGCATCCCCTTCCACTATCTGCCGGTGACCAAGGCCACCAAGCTGGAGCAGGAGACGCAGATCTGGGAAATCTTCCAGTCGTCGGGCGCCGAGCTCGCGGTGCTCGCGCGCTACATGCAGGTGCTCTCCGACGGGCTCTCGGCCAAGCTGGCGGGCCGCTGCATCAACATCCACCATTCGTTCCTGCCGGGCTTCAAGGGGCCAAGCCCTACCACCAGGCCCATGCCCGCGGCGTGAAGCTGATGGGCGCCACCTCCCACTACGTGACCTCCGACCTCGACGAGGGCCCGATCATCGAGCAGGACGTGGAGCGCATTTCCCACCAGGATTCCCCCGAGGACCTGGTGCGCAAGGGCCGCGACATCGAGCGCCGCGTGCTGGCCCGCGCCATCTCCTGGCACCTGCAGGACCGGGTGCTGCTGAACGGCTCGCGCACGGTGGTGTTCCGGGACTGAGGGGCGAGCCGACGGAGCCGCCGGCCGGAAAAGGAAACCGCAGCGCCCTCCCGGGCGTTGCACGGGGGACATCCACGATCCGGGAGATCCCCATGCAACAAAAAGGAATGCTCGTGGCCGCCGGGGTCGGGCTGGTGCTCGCCCTTGTGGCGGCGAACGTCTTCTCCAACCGCGGCACGCCGGAGCCGAGCGAGACGGCGCCCGCCAACATCACCGTGCCCCACGGCGACCCGCCGCCGCCGACCATCGCTCCCGAGACACCGCCCGGCCGGACCTTGTCCGATCCCAACGGCCAGCGACCCGGCGGCTGAGCCCGAGACGCGGCGCCTCTCCGCACAAATATGAGGCAATAGCCGCCTTGATCGTGGTCCGGAATGCCGTCACACGCCCCTTCCGGTCTACGATTTAGTATTATAAACATATGGTTTTATTTGATTAATTGAAAATTGCATACAAGTGGCGCGGTTCCTGCTAGGTCCCGTGTGCCGCACCGGTGCGGCCGCAGACACGGGACTCCCATGCAGACCGTCGCCAGCCTCCTCCAAGCCCACAGGTCCGGCAGCCAATCCCCCGCCGACACGGTGCGCGCCGTCTATGCCCGGATCGCCGTGCATGACGATCCGGCGATGTTCATCACCCTGCGCGCCGAGGCGGACGTGCTCGCCGAGGCGCAGGCCCTCGCGGCAGTCGGCGATACCGGCTTGCCGCTCTATGGCATCCCCGTGGCGGTGAAAGACAATATCGACGTCGCCGGCGTGCCCACCACCTGCGCCTGCCCCGCCTTCGCCTACGTCCCGGAACGCGATGCCACGGCCGTGGCCCGCCTGAAGGCGGCCGGCGCACTGATCATCGGCAAGACCAACCTCGACCAGTTCGCCACCGGCCTCGTGGGCGTGCGCTCGCCTTATGGCATTCCGCGCAATGCCTTCAACCCGACGCTGGTGCCCGGCGGCTCCTCGTCCGGTTCCGCCACCGCGGTGGCGGCCGGCATCGTGCCGGTTTCCCTCGGCACCGACACCGCCGGCTCGGGTCGCGTGCCGGCCATGCTGAACAACATCGTCGGGCTGAAGCCGTCCCTTGGCCTCGTGCCCAATACCGGCCTCGTGCCCGCCTGCCGCACCCTCGATTGCATCTCCGTGTTCGCCCTGACGGTGGACGACGCCATGGCGGTGCTGAAGGTGATCGCCGGCCCGGATGCCGAGGACCCGTTCTCGCGCGCCTTGCCCCTCGGCCCGCTGACGCAGGCGCCCGCCGCCCCGGTGCTCGGCGTGCTGAAGCCAGCGCAGCGCGAGTTCTTCGGCGACACGGACGCCGCCGCGGCCTACCGCGAAGCCCTCGCCCGCTTCTCGACGCTCGGCGCGGTGCTGAAGGAGATCGATTTTGCGCCCTTCGCCGAGACCGCCCGGCTGCTCTATGAGGGGCCATGGGTGGCCGAGCGCTGGATCGTCGCCGAGAAGCTGCTCACCACCGATCCCGAGGCCATGCATCCCGTCACCCGCGCCATCACCGAGCCCGGCGGCAAGGCGAGCGCGGCGGATGCCTTCCGCGCCATGTACAAGCTCAGGGCGCTGCGCGCGCGGGTCGAGCCGGTGTTCGCCGAAATCGACGCCCTCCTCCTTCCCACCGCTCCCACGGCCTATACGGTGGACGAGGTGCTGGCCGATCCCATCCGGCTCAATTCGCGCAATGGCACCTACACCAATTTCGTCAATCTCATGGACCTGTGCGGCATCGCTGTGCCGGCCACCATCGCGCCCACGGGCATGCCCTACGGCATCACCCTGCTCGCCCCGGCGGGCCGGGATGCGCAGATGGCGGCGCTGGGCCGGGCCTTCATCGCCACCGCCAGCCTCCCCCTCGGGGCGAGCCACGCGCCGCCCCCGCCACCTGCCCCCCTGCCCGCCCCCGTCGAATCCGGCCGCCTGGACATCTGCGTATTCGGTGCCCACCTGTCCGGCATGGCGCTCAACGGCGATCTCAAGGCCATGGGCGGGCGCTTCATCCGGGCGGCGGCGACCGCGCCGGTCTACCGCATGAAGCTGCTGCCCGGCGGCACGCCGCGCCCGGGCGTGGTACGGGTGCAGGAGAACGGCGCGGCGCTGGAAGGCGAGATCTGGTCGCTGCCCTTCGATGGCGTCGGACAGCTTATGGCCACCATCCCGGCGCCCCTCGGCCTCGGCCAGGTGGAACTGGCCGACGGCACCCGCGTCACCGGTTTCCTCGCCGAGGCCGCCGGCGTGGACGGGAGCGAGGACATCACCGCCCATGGCGGCTTCCGGGCCTATGTGAACGCGCCCGCTACCGTCTGAAGCAAGGCCGGCGGCCTTCCCGAAGGAGACGACACGAACGCGCGAGGCATGCTGGACAGGGTGCCTGATTCACTGTATCAAATCATCTGACCGACATCGTTTCCCGGCAGATTTCATGCGCTTGTCCTCGACCGCCACGGCTACTGCTGCGCCCGCCGCACCCCATCCGGAGCCGGCGCCCGGACCCGCGGGCGCGCCACGCCACGGCCACGCGCCTCACGACCACGCGGACCATCGCCACCTGGACCATCGCCACCCGGACCACACCCCCGCCGGCCACGCCCATTCCGGTCACGGGACCGCAGCCACCCGCGCGCCGTCGGTCACCATCGGGCCATCGGTGCTGCGCCTGTCGCTGGCCGCGCGGCTCGCCCTCGCCGGCGGCTTCCTCGCCGTGCTGTGGACGGCCGTCGCCCTGGTGGTGGGAGCCCAGCCGTGAGCGCGCAGATCTCCTTTCACAACCTCACCTTGGGCTATGAGCGCCATCCCGCCGTCCACCACCTGAGCGGGGATGTGGAAGAAGGCGCGCTCTTGGCCGTGTGCGGCGCCAACGGGGCCGGCAAGTCCACGCTGCTCAAGGGCATCTGCGGCGCGCTGAAGCCGCTCGGCGGCGCCATCGACCTGCACGGCGTCTCCCCGCGCGATATCGCCTACCTGCCGCAGGGCGCCGAGATCGACCGCAGCTTCCCCATCCACGTCTACGACATGGTGGCCATGGGCCTGTGGCGGCGCGCCGGCCTGTTCGGCGGCATCGGCAAGGCCGATCGCGCGCGCATCGAGCAGGCCATCTCCGCCGTCGGCCTCGAGGGCTTCGAGACGCGACCCATCGGCACCCTCTCCGGCGGGCAGATGCAGCGCACCCTGTTCGCCCGGCTGCTGCTGCAGGACGCCCGCGTCATTCTCCTGGACGAGCCGTTCACCGCGCTCGACGCGAAGACCGTTTCAGACCTCGTCGACCTGGTGCGCCGCTGGCACGGCGAGCGGCGCACGGTGATCGCCGTGCTGCACGACTTCGACCTCGTGCGCGCGACCTTTCCCCAGACGCTGCTCCTCGCCCGGACCCCCGTCGCCTGGGGGCCGACAGCCGAAGCCCTCGGCCCAGAAAACCTGCTCAAGGCCCGGCGCATGGGGGAGGCGTGGCGGGTGGACGCCGCTACCTGTGTCGATGCCGCGTGAGCCGGCTTCGCCTCCGGAGCCCCCTCCGGAGGCGAAGTACCGAGTGCGCGTCCTTCCGCTTGGCCGGGGAGCCGGGGTCAGTCCAGTCCCGTCCGGTTTCTACCCCGCCGGACAACGGCCTCCCGGCCAAGCGCAAGGACGACGCAGGACTGCGCCAGTGTGAGCCTGGCGCAGAGCGGCCATTACCCCGCCCGGAACGCCAGCACGCCTGCCGATGACACCGGCCCGCAAACGCCAAAAGACCCGCGCACACAGGGCGCGCAAGAGACGGCAATGAACCCTTACGAGATCTTCATCGCTCCGTTCACGGAGTTCGAATTCATGCGGCGGGCGCTGGCCGGCGTGTTCGCGCTGGCGCTGGGCGCCGGGCCGCTGGGCGCCTTCCTCATGCTGCGGCGCATGTCGCTCACCGGCGACGCCATGGCCCATGCCATCCTGCCCGGTGCCGCCATCGGCTTCCTGTTCGCCGGCCTGAACCTCTACGCCATGACCGCCGGCGGCCTGGCGGCGGGCCTGCTGGTGGCCGTCGGCGCCGGCGTGGTGGCGCGGGCGACGGGCATGAAGGAGGACGCCTCCCTCGCCGCCTTCTACCTGATCTCGCTGGCGCTGGGCGTGCTCATCGTCTCGCTCAAGGGCTCCAACGTGGACCTGCTGCACGTGCTGTTCGGCACGGTGCTCGGCATCGACGACGCCACCCTCATCCTCATCGCCGCCATCACCACCGTGACGCTGGTCACCCTCGCGGCGATCTGGCGGCCGCTGGTGCTGGAATGCGTGGACCCCACCTTCCTCGCCTCGGTGAGCCGCGCCGGCGGGGTGAGCCACATCGCCTTCCTGTCGCTGGTGGTGATGAACCTGGTGGGCGGCTTCCACGCGCTGGGCACGCTGCTCGCGGTCGGCCTGATGATGCTGCCCGCCGCCACCGCGCGCTTCTTCGCCCGCGACCTCACCGCCTTCGTCACCCTCGCGACGGCCATCGCCTTCACCTCGGGGACGATCGGGCTGCTGGTTTCCTACCACCTCGGCACGCCGTCCGGACCGTCCATCATCCTGGTGGCGGGACTGGCCTACGCGTGCGCCGTCGTCCTCGGCCCGGTGGGCGGTCTCATCACCCGCCTGCTGCCCCGCCGCCATCTCGAAGCCTGAAGAGGATCGTTCATGATCACGCGACGTGTTGTCCTCGCCGCCACCCTGGCTGTCCCGCTCGCCGGCGCCATCGCCGCTCCGGCCTTCGCGCAAAGCGCCCCGCCGGCGCAGAAGCTGCCGGTGGTGGCGTCCTTCTCCATTCTCGGCGATTTCGTGAAGCAGGTGGGCGGCGACCGGGTGAAGGTCACCACCATCGTCGGCCCCAACGGCGATGCCCATGTCTACCAGCCCACCCCGGCCGACGCGAAGGCGGTGGCCGCCGCCAAGGTGGTGTTCGTCAACGGGCTCGGCTTCGAGGGCTGGCTGGACCGCCTGGTGAAGGCGTCCGGCACCAAGGCCGTCATCGTCGTGGCCACCAAGGGCGTCACGCCCCGCACCGGCTTCGAGGATCATGACGACGACAAGCCCAAGGGCAAGGACACGCATGCCAAGGGCGAGCATGGGAACGACGCGCACGGCCACGGCGGCATCGATCCCCACGCCTGGCAGTCCATCGCCAATGCCAAGGTCTACGTGGCCAACGTGCGCGACGGCCTGATCGCCGCCGATCCGGACGGCCGCGATGCCTACGCCGCCAATGCGGGGGCCTACCTCGCGAGGCTCGATGCGCTGGAGGGCGAGGTGAAGGCCGCGATCGGCAAGATCCCCGAGCCGCAGCGGCGCATCATCACCTCGCACGATGCCTTCGGCTATTTCGGCGAGGCCTACGGCCTCACCCTCATCTCCCCCGAGGGCGTCTCCACCGAGAGCGAGGCCTCGGCCAAGGACGTGGCGCGCATCATCCGGCAGATCAAGGCGCAGAAGATCCCGGCGGTGTTCGTCGAGAACATTTCCGACCCGCGCCTGGTGCAGCGCATCGCCAAGGAGACCAGCGCCAAGATCGGCGGCGAGCTCTATTCCGATGCGCTCTCCGATGACAAAGGCCCGGCGAGCACCTACATCGACATGATGCGCTCCAACGTGCGCGAGCTCTCCTCCGCGCTCGCGAGCTGAGGCGCCCGCACTTCCCTCGGGCGGTGGCCGCATCGCGGCCGTCGCCTCGAACGATCAGGTGAACCCCATGGCTGACACGCAGGCCGAGAAGATCCCCGTCACCGTCCTCACCGGCTACCTGGGCGCCGGCAAGACGACCCTGCTCAACCGCATCCTGTCGGAGCCGCACGGCAAGAAATACGCCGTCATCGTCAACGAGTTCGGCGAGATCGGCATCGACAACGACCTCGTGGTGGGCGCCGACGAGGAAGTGTTCGAGATGAACAACGGCTGCATCTGCTGCACCGTGCGCGGCGACCTCATCCGCATCATCGACGGCCTGCTGCGCCGCAAGGGCGCCTTCGACGGCATCATCGTCGAGACCACCGGCCTCGCCGACCCCGCGCCCGTCGCCCAGACCTTCTTCGTGGACGAGGAGGTGCAGGCCAGGACCAAGCTCGACGCCGTGGTCACCGTCGCCGACGCCAAGTGGCTGTCCGACCGCCTGAAGGACGCGCCCGAGGCCAAGAACCAGGTGGCCTTCGCCGACGTGATCCTCCTCAACAAGACCGATCTCGTCTCCGCTCCGGAGCTGGACGAGGTGGAGGCCCGCATCCGCGGCATCAACCCCTACGCCAAGCTGTACCGGACACAGAAATCGCAGATCGACATCGCCAAGGTGCTCAACCAGGGCGCCTTCGACCTCGACCGCATCCTGGAGATCGAGCCCGCCTTCCTGGAGGAGGAGGAGCACCACCATCACCACGATCACGGCCATGAGCACGGCCATGAGCACGGCCCCGACTGCGGCTGCGGCCATGATCACGATCATGACCACGGCCACCATCACGGCCTGAAGGTGGTGCACGACGATGAGATCCAGTCGGTCTCGTTTGCCACGGACAAGCCGCTGGACGCCGACCGCTTCTTTCCCTGGGTGCAGAACCTCGTGGCGACCGAGGGGATCAACATCCTGCGCTCCAAGGGCATCCTCTCGTTCAAGAACGACCCTGACCGCTTCGTCTTCCAGGGCGTGCACATGATCCTCGACGGCGACCACCAGCACCCGTGGAAAGACGACGAGGCACGGCGCAGCCGCATCGTCTTCATCGGCCGCAAGCTGGACGCGAAGGCGCTGGAAGAGGGCTTCCTCTCCTGCATCGCCTGACGTCCGGCGCCGCGCGCCGGAGACAAGGGTCTCGACACCGGCGCGCGATTGCGGTTCAACGACGCGGAACGGAGAGATGCCCATGAGCCTGACCCGTGGCCTTGCCAGCCGCCTGCCGAGCGCCCTGCCCCTCGTGGCGAAGGCCCCCGTGGTTCCGGTCGTGGTCATCGAGCGGCTGGAGGACGCCGTGCCCTTGGCCCGCGCGCTGGTGGAGGGCGGCCTTCCGCTGATCGAGGTGACGCTGCGCACGGCGGTCGCGCTCGAAGCCGTGCGCCACATCGCGGCGGAGGTGGAGGGCGCCATCGTCGGCGCGGGAACGGTGGTTGAGCGCGCCCAGATCGAGGCCTGCCTCGAAGCCGGCGCCACCTTCCTGGTGAGCCCCGGCACCACCCCGAGCCTGGCCGAGGCCTTCGCCGAGACCCCCATTCCGGTCATGGCCGGCTGCGCCACCGCCTCGGAGGCCATGCGGCTGGCCGAGCTCGGCTTTGAGGTGCTCAAGTTCTTCCCCGCCGAAGCCTCGGGCGGCGTGGCCTTCCTGAAATCCATCGCCGGCCCCCTGCCCCACCTGCGCTTCTGCCCCACCGGCGGCATCGGCCCGGCGAACGCGCCGGACTACCTGGCCCTGCCGAGCGTGGTGGCGGTGGGCGGCTCGTGGGTGGTGCCGGCGGACGCCATCCGCGCCGGAGACTTCGGCAAGGTGCGCGATCTCGCCAAGGCGGCCGCGGGGCTCAAGCGGGCGGCGCGCTTCGGCTGAGGCGGCGCGGATCTGGCACGCCGGCCGATCCTCCGGTAACCTCGGGGGGATCCCTCATTCGGCCTGGATCGAAGCGGAATGACCGAGGAGCCGACGAAGCCGAAAAAGACCGTGCTGGACCTCATCACCGGCACCACGGGGCAGGTCACCGCCGTGATGATCGCCCTGACGGCATTCCTCACCCAGGTTCCGGAGCTGAAGAACGCGGGCCAGAGGGCCTTCTGCGCCGTCGTGTCATGCGCCGTGGGGCCGGATACCGCGGCCACCGGCCCCACGGCGGGCGGCAGTCCCGCCTCGGGGAGCCCCGCATCGACCAACCCGTCATCCGGCGCCGCCACGGGCAGCGCGACCGGCACCGGCACGGTCGCGGGGCGGCTGTCCGCCCTGTCGGCGGGGGGCATCGATTTCAGCGTCGCGCCCGAGCAGATGCGCGACTGGCTCGGCAACGGGCTGACGCCCTACCCCGCCGTGGCCGATGCGCTGGTGGCCCTGCTGGGCGGCAAAAAGCTGCGGCAGCCCGTCGAGCTCGACGTGATCGTCGGCTTCTATGAAAGCCGGGCCCGGTCCCCGCGCGCCGTCGCCGAGGTGGACCCGGAACAGCTGAAGGCAGCGGTGGTCTCAGCATACCGCGAGCGCCATGGCGCTTCCCCGACGGATTTTCAGTCCCTGCTCCAGTAGAGTAGAGCGCCTCTCCGACCGCCGGCGATGCAGCCTCAGGCCACCGTCTTCCCCTCGCCGTCGACGAGGAAATGCTCCAGCCAGTGGATGTCATACCTGCCTTCGGCGATGTCGCGGGTGCGCACCAGGGTGCGAAACAGCGGCAGCGTGGTGTCGATGCCGTCCACCACGAACTCGTCCAGCGCGCGGCGCAGGCGGCGCAGGCATTCGTCCCGCGTCTTGCCGTGCACGATCAGCTTGCCCACCAGGCTGTCATAGGTGGGGGGATGACGTAGCCCTGATAGGCGTTGGAATCCACGCGGATGCCGAGGCCGCCCGGCACGTGGTAGTGGGTGATCTTGCCCGGCGACGGCCGGAAGGTGGTGGGATGCTCCGCATTCACCCGGCATTCGATGGCATGGCCCTCGATCACCACGTCCTTCTGGGTCAGGGTCAGCGGCTCGCCCGCGGCCACGCGGATCTGCTCGTTGATGAGGTCGATGCCGGTGACCATCTCCGTCACCGGATGCTCCACCTGGATGCGGGTGTTCATCTCGATGAAGTAGAAGTTCCCGTTCTCGTACAGGAACTCGATGGTGCCCACGCCGATATAGCCGAGCTTGCGCATGGCGGCGGCGCAGGTCTCGCCGATCTGCGCCCGCTGGACGGCGGTGATGACCGGAGACGGCGCCTCCTCCCACACCTTCTGGTGGCGGCGCTGGAGCGAGCAGTCGCGCTCGCCGAGATGGATGGCGTGGCCCTTGCCGTCGCCCAGCACCTGCACCTCGATGTGGCGCGGGGTGGAAAGGTACTTTTCCAGATAGACGGCGTCGTCGCCAAAGGCGGCTTTGGCTTCGGTGCGGGCGGTGGAGAGGGCCTGGGAGAGGTCCTCCTTGGTCATCGCCACCTTCATGCCGCGCCCGCCGCCGCCGGCGGCGGCCTTCACCAGCACCGGGAAGCCGATCTCGGCGGCGACCCGGTGGGCCTCCTCGTCCGAATGGATGCCGCCGTCGGAGCCGGGCACCACCGGAATGCCGAGGGACTGGGCCGTCTTCTTGGCCTCGATCTTGTCGCCCATGATGCGGATATGCTCCGCCTTGGGGCCGATGAAATGAATGTTGTGGTCGGCGAGGATCTCGGCGAACCGTGCATTCTCGGCCAGGAAGCCGTAGCCGGGATGCACCGCGTCCGCCCCGGTGATCTCGCAGGCGGCCAGCAGCGAGGGGATGTTGAGATAGCTCTCGCGGGCCGCGGGCGGGCCGATGCATACGCTCTCGTCGGCGAGGCGCACGTGCATGGCGTCGGCATCCGCGGTGGAGTGGACCGCGACCGTCGCGATGCCCAGCTCCTTGCAGGCGCGCAGGATCCGCAGCGCGATCTCGCCGCGGTTGGCGATGAGGATTTTTCTGAACATCAAGGGTGCCTGCCTGATCCGAGCCGGGTCATTCGATGATGAGCAGCGGCTCGCCATATTCCACGGGCTGGGCGTTGCCCACGAGGATGCGTGTCACCGTGCCGGTGCGCGGCGCGGGGATGGCGTTCATGGTCTTCATCGCCTCGATGATGAGCACCGTCTGGCCCTCCTTCACGGTGGCGCCGATCTCGATGAACGGGGCCGCCCCGGGTTCGGGGGAGAGGTAGGCGGTGCCGACCATGGGCGAGGGCACGACGCCCGGATGCTTGGAGAGGTCGGCCACCTCGGCCGCAGCGACGGCGACGGGCGCCGCGGCCAGGACGGCCGGCGCCAGCGGCGCGGCCTGGGCGAAGGTGACCGGAGCGGGCGCGCGCACCACCCGGATGCGCAGGCCCTCGTGCTCCACCTCGATCTCGGTGAGGTCGCTGCTCGAGAGGAGTTCGGCGATCTCTTTGACGACGGCGGTGTCGATGGGGGAATGGGGAGGCTTCATCATATTCCTGCTCTTGCCGGCCGGATGCGGCCGCACGAGGGCTGTTCGAGATGGTGCGTCACGGCACTTTAATATTTCACGGCGCGGGCGGCAGGCCGGCGAGGGCGTGAAGCCCCAGCACGTAGCTCTGCGGCCCGAAACCGCAGATCACCCCGCGCGCCACCGGGGACAGATAGGAGTGGTGGCGAAAGGCTTCCCGCGCGAACACGTTGGACAGGTGCACCTCGATGGTGGGCACCCCTACCGCCGCCACCGCGTCGCGCACGGCGACGGAGGTGTGGGTGTAGGCCGCTGCATTCAGCACGATCCCCCTTGCGCCGCGCGCCTGCTGGATGAAATCCACCAGCGCGCCTTCCGAATTGGTCTGGCGGAAGACGATCTCGAAGCCGAGCGCCGTCCCCTCCGCACGGCACAGCGCCTCCACGTCGGCGAGGGTCGCCGCACCGTAGATGCCCGGCTCGCGGGTGCCGAGGAGGTTGAGGTTCGGCCCGTTCAGGACGTGGACGGTATCGGACATCCGTAACAGATCTGCCGCCGGCACCCTTCGGCCGGGTCGCTGCCTTATAGGGGTGCGCGGGCCGCAAGGAAAGAGCGGGCCGTCATCACGGCGTCGTATCCACCACCACGCCGTGGAAATTCTGCTTCAGGGCAGGTTCGCCGGGATGTTGCGCCGGGGTCCGTCGAGGCAGCCCGCGGCCTTGCCGGCACGGATGGCGAAACGGTGGAGGTCGAAGCAGGCCAGGGCCAGCAGGCAGCCCGCACCGAGGACGGCCAGCCGTCCGGCCCGACTGATGGTGCGGTGATACTTCTGCCGCACGTAGAGCTCCGAGTGCATCTTAGCGCGGTTGACGCGGAAGGTCTGGGCGAAGGACGGCTTGCTGGAGCGCCCGCCCGCATGCACCACCCGCGCCGCTGTCACCACCACGATGGGGATCTTCCGCTCCAGCGCCCGCAGGGAGAGGTCGTCGTCCTCGTGGTAGAGGAAGATGGCCTCGTCGAAGCCGCCGAGGCCAAGGAAGGCCTCGCGCGCCACCAGAAAAGCGGCCCCGTGCACGAAGCGGGTGCAATAGTCGCCGGCGATCTCTTCCGGCACGAGGCGGGCGCGGCGCGGCACCTTCTCGAAGATGCTGCCCTCCTTGCGCATCAATCGCCCGTTCTCCCCGGTGATGGCCGGCATGAGGATGGCCGGGCCGCCATAGCGCCGGGCCGCCTCCACCAGCCGGTCCACGGCATCGGGGGCGAGCTCCGCGTCCGGATTGAGGAACAGGACGAAGGGTGTCCGCGCCCGCCGCGCGCCCACATTGCAGGCGGTGCCGAAGCCGGCATTGGCGGGCATCTCGAAGATTTCGGCCGGGCGGGCCAGCGCCGCGCGCCATGCGGTGCCATCGGGCGAGGCGTTGTCGACGATGATCACGGCGTAGTCGTCGGGAACCGAGGCGACCGCGCGGCCGATCACCGCGCCGCTGTTGTAGGTCACGAACACCACGGTGACGACGGGAACGGACACGGCAACCTCGACACCACGGGACGTCGCATCCGGGACGTCGGTTCCAGGATTTGCGGCCCGGCCAGACAGGCTGTTACCGGGGCGAACCCGGACCGGCGACCGCTACAGCCGCCCTGATGCGGGGCAGCGGGCCAGCGCGGGGGTTTCCTGCGCCAGCTCTTCGGCAAAGGCAAGGCCGGCGCCCTCCGGCCGGGCCAGAGCCGCCAGGGCCGGGTGCCGCCCCACCCGCGCCAGGGCCGCGAGCACGTCGTCCGGCTGCAGCGCGGTCATGCAGCGCCGCTCGAAGGGGCACAGGTCGGCCGATGGCAGGAAGCAGGGCGCGCATGCCGTCTGCGCCCGCAGCACTTCCGTGGCCGGGCCGATGGGCGCCCACACGCGCGCCTCGGCGAAGCCGGAAAACAGCACCACGCAAGGCACCCCGAGCGCCGACGCCATGTGCGCCGGGCCCGAATCGAGCCCGACGAGCGCCTTGGCTTCGCGCAACACGGCGGGGACTTCCGCCAGGGTCAGCCCTCCGGTGAGGTCCAGCATCCGATTCCCCGGCAGGGTATCGGCAAGCGTGGCGAGGCCCGCGTCCTCCCCGGCGCGCCCCAGGAGCACCAGACCGAACGGCGTTCGCGCCAGAAGCGCCTGCGCCAGCTCCTGCCAAGCCGGCACCGGCCAGCGTTTGATGGGCAGGCGCGAGCCGACGGCGAGCACCACATAACCATGCGGAAAGCGGGCCGGGGCGGTTGCCGGCGGCGGCATGCAACCCAGCGCCCCGCCATAGCCGTGGCGCGCCGCGCGGAAAAGGCTCGACAAAGCCTCCGCGAGCAGCACGAGCCGCGTCGTCGCATCCACCGGCGACAGCAGCCCGGAGGCTCGGGCCGAGGCTTCCATCTCGGGCAGGGCGATGTCGAGGGCGAAGGGCCGGGACAGGCTCGCGAAGCCGACGCGGACCTGCGCCGCGATTCCCCACAGGAGAATGCGCGTGTCGTCGTCGTGCCGCAGGTCCACGGCGATGTCATAGGCCGGCAGCCCCAGCCGCCGCATCTCGTCCACGTCGTCGGCATCGGCACGCCGCGGAGTGCGGTCCTGGGCGCCGAAGAAATCGTAGGCGTGCACGGCGTCGAACAGACCCGTGGAGCGGGCGAGCTCCACATTGTAGGGGCCGCACAGGAGATCGAGGCGGGAGGCGGGAAAGGCCGCGCGCAGCCGTTCGCAGGCCGGCAGCGCGGTAATGAGGTCGCCGATATGGTCGAGCTTGAGCACCAGGATGGAGGGGGCCTCGGTGAGCCCCCGCAGCTTCCGGCCGGCGTCCTCGAAGGTGGCCGGCGCGAAGGGGCCGCCCTCGACGGGTCTCTTTTTTCGCCTGCGACGCCGAAACAGATCCGCGAGCCTGACCATCCCTCCCCCACGGCTGTACGCTACCTTTCGTAACGACATAACCAAGCGGCAGCAAGGGGAACGCCCTCACGATCAAGGCCGGGGATGCAGGAACGCCGCGGCTGGTCACGCCGCCGCTTCTTCGCTAGAAGGCGCCGCATGCGGGAGGCCCCAAACACGCGTGTCAGCCGGCGCCACGTCTTCTTCGTGGCCGGATACGATCCGATGACGGTGGACGGCCACCTTCGCATCTTCCTGCGCGAGCTGAAGCGCTTCGGCGCGGTCTGGAACGTCGCGACGCAAGGCCTGGACGCAGCGCCTCTGCCCACCCCCACCGGCGCCCTGTGGCGCAGCACGGCCCAGGCGCCCGGCTGGCGCACGCAGACGACGTTCGAGGTCCTCGCCTGGGACGACCTCGCCCGGGCCGACATGCGGCGGCCGCGGCGCTCCCACCTCAGGGGATCGGTGCGGGCGCTGGCGGACATGGCGGCGAGCGGCACCATCGCCGGCTATTTCCGCACCAGCCGGCGCTACGGCCTGTTCTTCCTCTTCACCTACCTGCTGCTTGCCGCCCTCTGGGGGCTCGGGCTGGCGGCCGGCATCGCCGCGGGGCGGCTGGCGGCGCCCCACCTGGGGACGGTGGCGGCCATTTTGATCGGCGCGGCGGTCGCGGCCGGGGCCGGGCTGCTGCTGATGCGCTGGCCCGGCCGCAGGTTCCGCCTCAAGCAGTCCCTCGACCTCGCGGAATTCTCCGTGGACTTCGTGCGCGGGCGCCACCCCCAGGTGGACGCGCGCATCGGCGCCTTCGCCGACCGGCTCCGCGCGGTGGAGCAGGCCGCCGCGTCGGAAGGGATGGACGAGATCGTCGTCGCCGGCCACAGCCTCGGCGCCATGCATGCGGTGAGCGCGGTGGCGGCGGCGTTGAAGGCGGACCCGGATTTCGGCTCGCGGGTCCGGGTGCGCATCCTGACCCTCGGCAGCACCACGGCGAAATTCGCCCTCCACCCCGCCGGCGAGCGCCTGAGGGCCGCGGCGGCGGAGGTGGCCGCCCGGCCGCGCATCGGCTGGCTGGAGGTGCAGTCGCGCGACGACATCGTCTCGTTCTACAAGGTGAACCCGGTCACCCTCGGTCCCGCCGCGTTCGCCGAGCCGTTGCTGCCGGCGGGCGACTTCTCCGCCCGGCCGCTGCTGCGGCAGGTGGCGGTGCGCGACATGGTTTCCCCCGCCACCTACTGGCGCTTCCGCCTCGACGTGATGCGCGTCCACTGCCAGTGCTTCCTCGCCAGCGACATCCGCGCCACCCACGACTTCTACGCCTATGTCTGCGGCCCGCTCGCCTTCGACGTGGTGGCCGCGCACACCAACGGGCTGCGCGCCTATACCGAGCCAGACGGAACCCTGCGCCCCCTCGTCGTCGACGAGACCGGGCGCATCCTGCCCCTTCCAGCCTCCGAAAGCCCTCCATGAGCCTCGTCACCTTCGCCAAGATCGCCTGGGCGGTGGGCGTCGCCGCCTGGTACGTCCTGCGCATCCCGTTCGAGCGCAAGGCCAAGCGCCAGGGCGTGGCCGATGCCCGCCACCGCACGGCGCGGGAGATCATCCTCCTGTCCATCTCGACGCTCGGGCTCGGCGTGGTGCCCGCCGTCTACGCCGCCACCTCCTTCCCGCGCTTCGCCTCCTACCCGCCGTCCCTGGCGCAGGTGGCGGCGGGGGTGCTGGTCTTCGCCGCGGCGCTGTGGCTGTTCTGGCGCACCCATCGCCAGCTGGGGCGCTATTGGTCGGTGACGCTGGAGATCAAGGACAAGCACCAGCTCATTACCACCGGCGTCTACGAGAAGGTGCGCCACCCCATGTATTCCGCCTTCTTCCTGTGGGCGCTGGCGCAGGTGCTGCTGCTGCCGAACCTCATCGCCGGCCCGGCCGGGCTCATCGGCTTCGGCACGCTGTTCTTTTTCCGCGTTGGGCGGGAGGAACAGATGATGCGCGAGGCCTTCGGCGCGCAGTACGAGGCCTATGAGAAGCGCACCAAGCGCATCATCCCCGGCATCTATTGAGGGCGCGGAACGAAGCGGGAAAGGCGGGCCCGCGCCGATTCGGTCACGCTGCGTTCGCGGGACGTCCACGGGGCGGGCGAGGAATGTCCCGGAATGGGACAATGGCCTCCTTCGGCCCGGACATGCCGTATCGGCCCCTCACCGGCCGTGGAAGGGCGAAGACCCCTACCCTTCCGGGTCCAGCGGAGCGGTGCCGGTGGGGCGGCCGTCGGCGTCGCGGGTGATGGTCTCCACCCGCGCCTCCGCCGCCTTCAGCAGCGTCTCGCACCGCTTCTTGAGGGCCTCGCCCCGCTCATAGATGGCGATGGACTCCTCCAGCGGGACGTTGCCCTTCTCGAGGCTGGTGACGATGGCCTCGAGTTCGGCCAGCGCCGCCTCGAAGCTCAGCGCGTCCACGCCCGCTCCCGCGGCGGGCACGGCCTTGCCCTTGCCTGCACTGCCCTGGTTCGCCTCGGCCATGGCCGCCTCCGCTGATTCTGCCCGGTCCACCATAGACGAGCGGTCGCGGGGTCAGAAAGCCGCCGGGGTGGCCCCCGCGCCCGCCCTTTGGTAGAAGCCGGCGAGCTTTCACGGAAAACACCGATCCCATGTTCCCCGCGGCGTCCGCGCCAATTGAGCCCCGCGACCCATCCAGCCTCGAAGACGCGCTCCTCGCCGCCTTCGACGCGGCCGGCTTCGCGCGCATCCATCCGCCCATCCTCCAGCCTGCGGACGTGTTCCTCGACCTTTCGGGGGAATCCATCCGGCGCCGCATGTACCTGACGGCGGATGCCGAGGGCCGCGAGCTGTGCCTGAGGCCCGACCTCACCATCCCCGTCGCCCGCGCCGTCATCGCGGGCGGGATGCGGATGCCGGCACGCGTCAGCTATCTTGGTCCGGTGTTCCGCTTTCGCGGCGAAGGCTCGGGCGAGTTCCGGCAGGCGGGCGTCGAATCCTTCGGCCGCACCGACATCGAGGCGGCGGACGCCGAGATCGTCGCCCTCGGGCTCAATGCCTGCGCGCTCTACGGCCTGCCCCAGCCGCAGATCCGGCTCGGCGACGTGGGCCTGTTCGCGGCCCTGCTGGAGGCGCTGCCTCTGGCCCCGGCCCTGCGCCGCCGGCTGCTCAAGGATTTCGGCCAGGGCCGGCTCGACGCCGACCTCGGCCGCCTGCGGGATCGCCCGCAGGAAGGCGCTTCCGCCCATGCCGGCGTCCTCGCCGCCCTCGCCGGGGCCGACCCGGCGGCGGCGCGGGCGCTGATCACCGACCTGCTCTCCATCGCCGGCATCTCCACCGTGGGCGGGCGCACCGTCTCCGAGATCGCCGAGCGCTTCCTTGAGCAATCCTCGCTGGAAGCCGGCGCGGGCCTGTCCGCCGAGACCGCGCAGATCCTTTCCCGCTACCTCTCCATCTCCGGCACGCCGGACGACGCCTCCGCCCGCATGCGCGCGCTGACGGCGGAGGCCGGCATCGACATTTCCGCCGCCCTCGACGTGTTCGACCGGCGCAGTGGCTTTCTCACCGCCTATGCGGTGAACCTTGCCGACGTGCGCTTCTCCACGGCCTTCGGCCGGCCGCTCGACTATTACAGCGGCATGGTGTTCGAGCTGCACGACCCCAAGGCGAGCATCTCCGACCGCACCGCCGGGCCGCTGGTGGCGGGCGGGCGCTACGACAAGCTGCTGTCGCGCCTCGGCGCCGAGCACTGCGTGCCGGGCGTCGGCCTCGCCGCATGGGTGGAGCGCCTCGCCGCCCTCGATCTTTCAGCGGAGGCCGCCCGATGACGAGCCCGCTCATCCTTGCCGTGCCGTCCAAGGGGCGGCTGCAGGAGAATGTCCACGCCTTCTTCGGCCGCGCCGGCATGCCGCTGACGCAGGCCCGGGGCGCGCGCGAATATCGCGGCGCGCTGGGCGGCGTGGACAATGTGGAGGTGGCCTACCTCTCCGCCTCGGAGATCGCCGCCGCGCTGGCCGCCGGCGCCGCCCATATGGGCGTCACCGGCGAGGACCTGGTGCGCGAGAACATCCTGGAGGCGGACAGCCGCGTGGCGCTGCTGGAGAAGCTGGGCTTCGGCCATGCCAATGTGGTGGTGGCGGTGCCGCAGGCCTGGATCGACGTGCGCACCATGGACGACCTCGACGACGTGGCGAGCCATTTCCACGGCCGCACCGGCCGCCGCATTCGCGTGGCGACGAAATACGTCAACCTCACGCGCGGCTTCTTCGCCCGCCATGGCATCGTCGACTACCGCATCGTCGAGAGCGCCGGCGCCACCGAGGGCACCCCCGCCTCCGGCTCGGCGGAGCTCATCGTCGACATCACCACCACCGGCGCGACGCTGGCCGCCAACGCGCTGAAGGTGGTGGACGACGGGATCATCCTGAAGTCCGAGGCGAACCTCGTCGCCTCGCTGACCGCCAGCTGGAGCGCCGGGGCCCTTTCGGCCGCGCGGGCCATGTTCGACCGGCTGGGCGCGGAAAAGCGCGCCCGCACCATGCGCGAGGTGCGCACCCGCTTCGCCAGCTGCGATGCGTCGCTGGTGGACCAGGCCGTGGCGCGCTACCGCTGCGTCGCGCCCTTCGGCGGACCGACCTCGTCGGGCATGCTCACCCTGCACTGCCCGCCCGACACCCTGCACGGCCTCGCCACCTTCCTGCGCGAGGGCGGGGCCAGCATGGTGACGGTGGGGCCGATCGAATACGTGTTCGCCGCCGACAATCCGCTGTTCGAGGCCCTGGAAGCCCGGCTCGGCTGACCGCCGCCCGTCCGGCGCATGGAGGCACCGCCGGCCGCGCGGACCGGCGGTGCCTCCATGTGCGATCGGCGGACGCGCTCAGTTGTTGCCGATGCCGCGGTCACCCTGCTGCAGGAACAACTGGTCGCCCTGCGACAGCGCGGGGCCATTGTCCTGCCGGATGCGGGCGAAGGCGGAGCTGCGGGCCTGGCTCGCGGCGTAGGCGAGACCCTGATGACCCGAGGAAGCCGCCGCTTCGGCCGCGGTGTCGGCGGCCTCGCGCGAAGGCTCGTCCGCCGCCCGCACGGCGCCGGTGGCGAGAAGGGTGGTGGCCAGCACGACGGCACCAAAAGTCAGCTTGCGCATTTTCATCTCCATGTGTTGCGGCGCAATCAGCGCCGCTCCGATGGACATGGAGCTATTCATCGGACCACCGCCGGATAAGGGCCCTTTTCCGCAACAGTGCGGTGCAAAATTCGGGACAATTAGGTCAGCACTCCATCCCCAAAAACCGGCGGCGACGCTGATACCCCCGCTAAGATGCCGTGTTCGTGGGGGGATTCGTCATGCTGCCGTCCGAGCCGGTCACACCGCTATCACCCGCCCGCCTGCTCGGCGGCTTCGGCTCCGGCGCCGCCATCGGCATTGTCGGCGGCCTGATCGGCCTCGGCGGGGCGGAGATCCGCCTGCCGGTGCTCATCGCCTTCGGCTTCGACGCGCTGCCGGCGGTGATCCTCAACCGTGCCCTGAGCCTCGTGGTGGTGGCCTCGGCGCTGCCCTTCAGGGCCGAGGCCGTGCCGTATGCGGACGTGGCGGCGCATGGGCCCATCATCCTCACCATGCTGGCGGGCAGCCTCGCCGGCGCCTTCGCCGGCGCCACCTATGCCACCCGCTTCGCTTCGCGCACCCTGTTCCGCGCCATCGCGGTGCTGCTCCTCGTCACCGCGGTGCTGCTCGTCGCCGGCGGCGATCCCGAGTTGAGGCACATGCCCGTCGATGGAACCGTGCGCGTCGTGGCGGGGGTGGCCGCGGGCTTCGCCATCGGCCTCGCCGTGGCCATGATGGGCGTGGCCGGCGGCGAACTCCTGGTGCCGACGCTGGTGCTGCTGTTCTCCCTGCCGGTGAAGCTCGCCGGCAGCGTCGCCCTCGTCATCGCCCTGCCGACCATCCTCGTCGGCTTCGCCCGCTTCGGCCGCGACAACACCATCGGGGTCATCCGCGACAACGCGCCCTTTCTCGGCGTGATGGTGGCGGGGTCGATCACCGGCACCTTCATCGGCGGGCAGTTGCTCGGCATCCTGCCGTCGGTGGTGCTCTTGCCCCTGCTCGGCCTCATCCTCGTCGCCTCGGCGGTGAAGATCTGGCGGCACAGCACCCGGCAGGACCACGCCTGAGCCCCGGCGCGGACACGCCCTGCGCAAGCGATATCCAGCCGGACACCTCAAGCAACGCAGGTCGCCCCAAAAGATATATTCTTATATATACAACACTTCATTCACACGATCACCGAGTGAATTTGCATATTCGAGAAAGATGATCAAATAAATCTGGACGCGCCACCGGGTTTCTGGAAAGTGTGGCACCCAGCTTCACTTTTGATCGTCCAGGCCATGAAGGTGACATCGCGCCCGCCCATCGCCTTTTCAGCCGGCGGCGTCATCGGCACGCTCGGGGGCCTCATCGGCCTCGGCGGCGCGGAATTCCGCCTGCCGGTGCTCATCTCGGTCTTCGGTTTCAAGGCCCTCGACGCCGTCATCGTCAACAAGGCAGTGAGCCTCGTGGTGGTGGCCTTCGCCCTGCCGTTCCGCGCCAGCGTGGTGCCGTTCGCCGATGTGGCCGCCCATTGGGGCATCATCGCCAACCTGCTGGCCGGCAGCCTGTTCGGCGCCTGGGCCGGCGCCGGGCTCGCCGTCCGGCTCTCCTCCGGGGTCCTGTACCGGGTCATCGCGCTCCTGCTCGGCACGATCGCCGTGGTGCTGGCCTTCGGCCATGGGGCGGCCCCGGCCGAGGCGCTACTAACCGGCTGGCCGCAGCTGGCGGCGGGCGTGGCCGCGGGCTTCGCCATCGGGATCTTCGCGTCCGTCCTCGGCGTCGCCGGCGGAGAGCTGCTGATTCCCACTTTGATCCTGCTCTTCGGCATGGACGTGAAGCTCGCCGGCAGCCTCTCGCTCGCCATCAGCCTGCCCACCATGCTGGTGGGCTTCGCCCGCTACAGCCGCGACCGCAGCTTCGCGGTGCTGGGGCACAATCGCGGCTTCCTGCTGGCCATGGGGCTCGGCTCCATCGCCGGAGCGTTCGTGGGCAGCCGCCTCCTGGGGATCATCCCCACGGGCGTCCTGCTGCCGCTGCTCGCCGGCCTGCTCGCCCTCTCGGCGATAAAAGTCTGGCGTCACGGCTGAGCGCCGGCGGGCCCCGCGCTTTCCTCCGCCGCGATCGCGCTCTAGTCTTCCGCCGGACCCGACAGATGAGCGATGCGCCGGCTCGTGCCTCCCGAGCCCGCGCCAGGAGCGTTGACATGCGTGATGCCGAGCCGCACCCGATCCGCCTTGCCGATTACCGCCCGCCGGACTGGCTTGTGGAACGGGTGGACCTCGACTTCGCGCTCCACCCCTCCCAGACCCGCGTCACCGCCCGCCTCGCCCTGAAGCGCAACCCGCTCGGCGCTGACGACGCGCCGGTGGTGCTCGACGGCGATGGCCTCACGCTGGTGCGCCTCGCCGTGGACGGCCGTCCGCTGGCCGGGCCGAGCTTCGAGGCGACGCCGGACAAGCTCACCCTGGCCCATCCCCCGGCGGACGCCTTCACGCTGGAAATCGAGACGCTGGTGGACCCCACCGCCAACACCCAGCTCATGGGCCTCTATCGCACCTCGGGCAATTACTGCACCCAGTGCGAGCCGGAGGGCTTCCGCCGCATCACCTATTATCCCGACCGGCCGGACGTGCTCTCCATCTTCACCACTCGCATCGAGGCCGGCAAGGACGAGGCGCCGATCCTGCTCGGCAACGGCAACCGTGTCGAAAGCGGCGACATTCCCGGCACCGGCCGGCACTTTGCCGTGTGGCACGACCCCTGGCCGAAGCCCTCTTACCTGTTCGCCCTGGTGGGCGGGCGGCTGGCCAAGGTGGCGGACAGCTTCGTCACCGTCTCGGGCCGGCGGGTGGAGCTTGGCATCTATGTGGAAGAAGGCAAGCAGGCTCGGGCCGGCTACGCCATGGACGCGCTGAAGCGCTCCATGCGCTGGGACGAGGAAGCGTTCGGCCGCGAATACGACCTCGACGTGTTCAACATCGTCGCCGTCTCCGATTTCAACATGGGGCCATGGAGAACAAGGGCCTCAACGTCTTCAACGACAAGTATGTGCTGGCGACCCCCGAGACCGCCACCGACGCCGACTATTCCGGCATCGAGGGGTGATCGCCCACGAATATTTCCACAACTGGACCGGCAACCGCATCACCTGCCGCGACTGGTTCCAGCTGTGCCTGAAGGAGGGCCTCACCGTCTTCCGCGACCAGGAATTCTCCTCCGACCAACGCTCGCGGCCGGTGAAGCGCATCGCCGACGTGCGCATGCTCAAGGCGGCCCAGTTCACCGAGGATTCCGGCCCCCTCGCCCATCCGGTCCGACCGGAAACCTATCGCGAGATCAATAACTTCTACACCGCCACCGTGTACGAGAAGGGCGCGGAGGTGGTCCGCATGCTGAAAACCCTGCTCGGCGAGGCGGGCTTTCGCGCCGGCATGGACCTTTACTTCCAGCGCCACGACGGCGAGGCGGCCACCATCGAGGATTTCGTCGCCGCCTTCGCCGACGCCACCGGGCGCGACCTCTCCCAGTTCGCCCTGTGGTACGCCCAGTCGGGCACGCCGCTCCTCACCGCGCACGGCACCTATGACGCCGCCGCCGGCACCTACCGGCTCGACGTGACCCAGTCGGTTCCCCCCACCCCGGGCAGGGCGACAAGAAGCCCATGCTGATCCCGCTGGCCCTCGGCCTCGTGGGGCCGGACGGGCGCGACCAGCCGCTGATGCTTGGCAACATCCCGGTGGAGCACGGGGTCATCGAGGTGAAGGAGGCGCAGCAGAGCTTCGTGTTCACCGGCCTCGACGCGCGGCCCGTGCCTTCGCTCAACCGCGGCTTCTCGGCGCCGGTGAACCTGGCGAGCGACCTCACCGAGGCCGACCGCGTTTTCCTTGCCGCCCATGACGCCGACCCCTTCAACCGCTTCGACGCGCTCCAGCGCATCGCCCTCGAGCAACTGAAGGCGGGGGCGCGCTCCGGCACGCTGCCGGCGCCGGACGCGCTCGTCACCGCCGCCGGGGCCATCCTTGCCGATGCCGGCCTCGACCCCGCCTTCAAGGCCCAGGCGCTGGCCCTGCCCGGCGAGGGTGAAGTGGCGCGCGAGCTTGCCAGCGACGTGAACCCCGACGCCGTCTACGCCGCCCGCAAGGGGCTGCGCGTCGCCCTCGGCACGGCGCTGGCCGACGCATTCGCGACGGCCTATGGCGCCGAAGCGGCGAGCGGCCCGTTCTCGCCCGACGCGGCCTCCGCCGGCCGGCGCGCGCTGCGCAATCTCAGCCTCGACTACCTCGCCGTCACCGGTTCGGCGGATGGCATCGCTCGCGCCAAGGCCCAGTTCGAGAGCGCCGACAACATGACGGACCGCCTCACCGCCCTCGCCGTGCTCGCCCAGCACGACGTTCCCGAGCGCGAGGCGGCGCTCGGCGCCTTCTACAACCGCTTCGAGCGCGACGCCCTCGTCATCGACAAATGGTTCACGCTGCAGGCGCAGATCGCCTCCGCCGGGACCCTGGACCGGGTGAAGGACCTGATGCTGCACCCAGCCTTCTCCCTGGCGAATCCGAATCGCGTGCGCGCCCTCATCGGCGCCTTCGCCGCCGCCAACCCCACCCAGTTCAACCGTGCCGATGGGGAAGGTCACGCTTTCGTGGCGGACGTTGTGCTCACCCTCGACAGCAAGAATCCGCAGGTCGCCGCCCGTCTCCTCGCCTCGTTCAAGACCTTCCGTCAGCTAGAACCGGTGCGTCGCAGCAATGCCGAGCGTGCCCTTCGCCGCATCGCGGAAACACCGGGCCTGTCGCCGGACGTGGCCGACATCGCCACCCGCTCGCTGGCGTAGCGACGCATCCGCCTGCGCGCCGGCCCGCTTTCGTCCAGGGGCTGGCGCGCAGGGGCGCCTCGATTACATCGGAAAATGGGATAAAAAGATGCGAAACTGGCGTATTATCCCAGAGACGAGGGAGGCTTAGCTTCCCCTCCATCGAAAGCAGCGCCATCGCTGCCATTCAATGGAGACCATCATGCGTTATCTGACCCTCGGCGCCATCGCCCTTGCCGCCACCCTCGGCGTGTCCGGCCTCGCCCGGGCCGCCGACGACCTCTCCCGCGAGGAAGCCGATGCCCAGGCGGAAGCGGCGGTTCAGTCGCCCTATGAGCAGGCGGGGCACGCCCTCGGCTATTCCGAGAGCCGCTGGCAGGGCCATCCGCTCGCCACCTCCCGCGCCCACGCCGCCGCGAACGCGCAGCTGTCGGCCGATTCCGAGTTCCTGCGCCTCGGCGACCGTGGCATCGGCGGCGAGTGATGGTCGTCGCCTGCGGCCGGACCGGACGTCCGGTCCGGCCGGGGCGGCTGATGCGGTGGACATGACCCATTCGTCCGAGAGGTCCGCATGACACGCTTCGACGAAGTGGAAGTCTTCCTGCGCGTGGTGGAGCGCGGCAGCTTCATCGGGGCGGCGGCCCAGCTGGGCATGCCCGCGTCCACGGTCAGCCGCCGCCTGAAGCTGCTCGAGAACCGGCTGGGCGTGCAGCTCCTGCATCGCACCACCCGGCGCGTCTGGCCGAGCGAGGCGGGCCAAGCCTACTATCAACGTTGTGTGACGGCGGTGGCCATGCTGGACCGTGCGGATGCGGCGGTCCGCGCCCTGACCCAGGAGCCGGAAGGCCCGCTGAAGGTTCTCATGGCCTATGGCCCCGCCATCCTCGTCATAGAACCGGAGCTGGCCCGCTTCCGCGCGCTCTATCCCAAGGTCCAGCTGCATCTCACGCTGGACAATCACGCCCTGGACCCGGTGGAGCACGGCTTCGACCTCGCCGTGCGGCACGGGCCGGTGCGCGATTCCAGCTATCACCTGAGGCGCCTCGGCAATGCCCCCCTGCATCTGCTGGCGAGCCCGGCCTATCTCGACCGGGCGGGGCGGCCGAGCCATCCACGGGAGCTGGAGCAGCACGAGCTGCTCGCCGTGCGCAGCACTCCCGGTCCACTGAGCTGGCCGCTGGAAGGCCCGCAGGGCTCGTTCGAGCTGAAGCTCGAACCCGTGTTCGTCACCAACGACGTCATCATGGCCATGCGCCAGGCCATCAGCGGCGCCGGCATCATGATGAGTTCCCAATGCCTCGCCCGCCATCGCATCGGCAGCGGCGAGCTGGAGGTCATCCTGCCCGAATGGCGGCACCGCGACGGGCTCGAAACCGTCGCGCTGTTCTCGGCGCGGGCGACCCAGGACCTCAAGGTCCGGGTGTTCCTCGACTTCCTGGCCGACGCCTTCGCCCGCTGGATCAAGGGCGAACCACCCGCCGCACCCGCGCAGGTGCCGATGGCCGACAGCAAGGCGCCGACCTAGCGCGGATCGACAATCAGATCGACCGGCGCGCCCCAACACCCCCGTCATGGCCGGGCTTGTCCCGTCCATGACGGCGGCCGATGCGGACACTGAATGTCGACCGACCCTGGAGATCGTCTTGAACCGTCACGGCTGCGACGCCCTTTTCCTTACCGTGCCGGCTTTCTCCGGATTGTCCGGCGGATGACGGCACGCTCGGAGCAGGCCCTGAGGCCGGTGATCGCCGGATCTAGTAGTCGATCACGCCGTCCAGGGCGTAGTGCTTCACCGTCTTGCGGTTGGCGATGAGCTCGTCGATGGTGGGCTCGCCCTTCATGGCGCGGGCGATGGCGAGCTTCGTCGCCTCGTAGTTGGTGCGGTAGAGGTCGGCCTTGTCGAGGTTCGGGTCATCGGCGCAGCGCGGGTCGAGCCAGACCATGATGATCATGCAGATCTCGTCCACCTGATCCTTAGGCAGGACGCCCTCGCTCACGCAATCCACGATGGCGTCGCCCATGGCCGCCTGCACCACGCCGCCGAGCAGCTCCACGTATTCCGCCGTGTGGATGGTGGCTTTGGTGGTCATCATGGCGAGCGGCCGCACCATCTGGTTCAGGTCGCGCACCACGAACATGCGGGTGTGGCCCTGCACCTGCCCCATCATGGAGGCCAGCGCCTGCCCCACGGGGCCGCGCACCGAGCCGATGAGCACTTCCGGCATGGCATCGGTCGCCTGCCCATCCGCCGCCAGCACCGTGGCTTCGCCCGCCTTGAACCAGATGTCGGTCATGTTTTCCTCCTCGTTGGCCGCCGCAGAGAAACACCCGGCGCCACCCGCGTCCACGGCGACGCAGCGTCGCTGTTGCCGGCCATGGGCCTGCCCGCCGGGCAAAGCGGGCCGGCATCCTCGGCGGGACCGAAGCGCAGGCCCGGCAGGCCGCCGCCACGGGGGAACATCTCCTCTCCCAAAGCCGGAGCAACGCCTCGGAAACCGAAGCGTGGCCGACATTTTTTCGCCTCTTGACTCCGGAGGACTCTAGACAACAGCCCCCCGATTCGATTCCAATGGCCTCGATTCGGAGAGATGCGGCACGTCCCTCCCGATCGAGGACGTTGGGGGCGAAGGACAAGGCCGTCCCGTGCCCCCGGATACCCGGAGGATACCGGCGATGGCACGCGCCAACGCTGCGAGCGTCGGTGCGCGCGACCAAGCCATTCGAGGTCTGGCACGGTCGATTGCGCGCCCTGCCTACCAGCGCCTGCTCGACGCGGAGCCGGTCCTGCGCCGGATCGTCCCCGCCCTCATCGTCACGTTCCTCGTGGTGATCGGCGTGGGCGCGGTGGTGCAGGTGCATTCGCACCGCCTCGCCGAGATCAACAACGCCAAGGACGATCTCTCCCTCCTCGCCCTCGCCACCGCCGAGGGCCTGATGCTGCGCGCCGGCAACGCGCTGCCGAAGGTTCCCGCCGCGCTGGAGGAGAGCCTGCCGCCCCGCGCCACCGAGGCCGGCCGGCACGTCTACGTTACCGACGCGCTGGGCCACATCATCGCCTCCGCCCCGCAGCAAGGCGAGGTGCCGGAAACCCTCTCCGCCCTGCTCGATCCGGGCCAGCCGCTCGTCATCTTCGCCGAGCGCGCCGGCGTGCTCGAAGTGCCCTTCGGCGAGGGCACCGCCCTCGCCACCGTGCGCAACCTGCAGGCGCCGCTGGGCCAGATCATCTTCATCCAGCCCACCGGCCGGGCGCTCTCCGCCTGGTCGGACTCCACCACGCTGACGGTGACCTTGTTCACCACCACCGGCGCGGTGCTGCTGATCCTCGGCTTCTCCTTCCACTGGCAGGCGAGCCGGGCGCGCGAAGCCGACCTCATCTACGACACCGTCCGCCGGCGCATCGACACCGCGCTCAACCGCGGCCGCTGCGGCATGTGGGACTGGGACATGGCCCGCGGGCGCATGTACTGGTCCGACACCATGTTCGAGATCCTCGGGCTGGAGCGGAAGGACGAGCTCATCTCCTTCGGCGAGATCGCCAAGCTCGTGCACCCCGATGACGGCGACCTTTACGAGCTGGCGCAGGAGCTGGCGGAGCGGCCCGGCACGGCGGTGGACCGGGTGTTCCGCATGCGCACGGCGAAGGGCGACTTCGTGTGGCTGCGGATGCGGGCGGAAGTGGTGCAGCAGCAGGGCGAGGACGGGCCCCACCTCATCGGCATCGCCATGGACGTCACCGAGGCCCAGCGCATGGCCGAGCGCACGGTGACCGCCGACATGCGCCTGCGCGACGCCATCGAAAGCATCTCCGAGGCCTTCGTGCTGTGGGACAGCCACAACCGCCTCGTGCTCTGCAATTCCAAGTTCCAGTCCCTGCACGAGCTGCCGGACGAGGCCATCGTCGCCGGCACCCCGTTCGACACCATCGCCTCCGTAGGCCGCCACCCGGTGACGCGCACCCCCCTGAAGCCGGAGGACAAGCCCGAGGAAGGCTCGCGCGCCTTCGAGGCCCAGCTTTCCAACGGCCGCTGGCTGAAGATCGCCGAGCGCCGCACCAAGGACGGCGGCTACGTCTCGGTGGGCACCGACATCACCACCATGAAGCGCCACGAAGAGCGCCTCATGGACAACGAGAAGCGCCTGATGGCGCTGGTCGCCGACCTGCGCAAGTCGCAGCAGACCCTGGAGCACCAGGCCCAGCAGCTCGCCGAGCTGGCGGAGAAATATTCGGAAGAGCGCAACAAGGCCGAGGATGCCAACCGCGCCAAGAGCGAGTTCCTCGCCAACATGTCCCACGAGCTGCGCACGCCGCTCAACGCCATCATCGGCTTCTCGGAGATCATGGAGAGCGGCATGTTCGGCCCGCTCGGCTCGGAGAAGTACGCCGAATACTGCACCGACATCAAAGGCTCCGGCACCTACCTCCTCGACGTCATCAACGACATCCTCGACATGTCGAAGATCGAGGCCGGCCGCATGCAGCTCGAAGTGGAGGACGTGGCCCTCGACGAGATCATCGCCGATGCCATGCGCGTGACGGCGGTGAACGGCGACGAGAAGAGCATCGACATGACGGTGGAGGCGGCCGAGGGCCTCTCCATCTCCGGCGACCGCCGCGCGCTGAAGCAGATCCTGCTCAACCTCCTGTCCAACGCGGTGAAGTTCACCCCCGAAGGCGGCAAGATCTCGGTGAAGGCGCGCATCAATGGCTCGGCCGCGGTCATCGCCATCGAGGACACCGGCATCGGCATCGCCCGGGACGCGCTGGCGCGGATCGGCCGGCCGTTCGAGCAGGTGGAGAGCCAGTTCACCAAGACCCACAAGGGCTCGGGCCTGGGCCTCGCCATCGCGAAGTCTCTGGTGGAACTGCACGGCGGCGCCATGCGCATCCGTTCGGTGGAGGGCACCGGCACCTCGGTCATCGTGCGCCTGCCGGTGAACGGGCGGGCGGCGAACTCCAACGAGACGCCTCGGCTCGCGGCGGTGATGTGAGGGGGAGCGCTGCTGCCCGGACTCTCACGGTGCGTCCCGAGGTGCAGCGCAGGACCCCTCGAAATCAATCCTTGCGGGCTTGGCCCCCCTCGCGGAGCGCGCGGGCGTCATCGATCACGTCCTGCGGGAGGCGGTTCTCCGCGCCGGTGACGGGATCGCGCATAAAGAAGCCCTCGCCTGTCCTGTAGTCGATGATGGCGCCTTCGAGTTTGCGGTGGCCTTCTTCGGTTACGAAATAGATGAGATCGATATCGCCCACGCGCTGCAGGAAGGGACGCATGTTCTCCGCCGCCTCTCCCTTTTGATAAAAACCAACCATGACGTTCTCGAACACGATACCATTGTCCAGATGGTAGGTGGCGAGACAGACGGAGGGAAACTCCGGGGGCTCGTCAGGGTAGTTGTCGAGATAGATCTGCCGGATTTCCTCTATGCCGCGGCGGGCATTCTGAGTGAGCGTGAAATTGATGGCAGGCATGCGCGGGTCGTTTATGGTGGTCACCCCTTGCGATTGTCATTGAGCATCCGGCCGTGAACGACGGCCGAGGGCGGCACGCGGTCTTGGCACGTCCCCAGGACGGATCCTTGAACGACCACGTCGCCAAAGCCGAACCGGTACACGCACCGGATGTCGCGTCCCGAGCCGGGCTGGGTCACGAGCGACCCCATCACGACCTGCGCGGTGCGCACCCGCCGCGGGTTCTCCTGGGACGTTGCGACCTCGCGCCGGAAGCAGAGCCGCCGCCCGCACCCACCCATTGCCCGCCGTGCGGGCTCCCCGCGGAGACTCTGGGTTGATCGGGATTATACTTGTTCCCTAATCCGAACTTTATCGGCGCCACCTTCAGTCTCAGTGCCGCGTGATCCACCTGCAATCGAAGCAAGGCCCGTCTGTCGGACATGCTCGCCCCCCTCCAATCCTTCGGCAACACATTATAGGAAAATATACCTACAATCAGAAATTGCGCTCGAGAGGTGGGCGGGCATCTCCTGTGCCTGGTATCAGCCTCCACTCTTGCGGAAGCGTGCCGACCATCGATAAGCCATGGAGACGCAAGCCGGCGCATAAGAGGCGTAAGGGGGAAACGGATACTCATGGCCCAAGGACGAACCCGCCTGTCGAGATCGCTCGGCCATCTCGCCCTCCTCTTCATCGCCGGCTCGGGTCTCTCCTCCCCCGCCGTTGCCCAAGTCCCCTTCGACGCCTCCCGCCCCCCGCCGCAGACCTGGGCCAACGTCATTCCCAAGGACCGGATCGAGGCCGCCGTCGGCCAGATCGACGGCCTCGCCGCGGACCTCATGAAGCGCTCCGGCATTCCCGGCCTCGCCGTAGTGGTGGTGCACGAGGGCAAGCCGGTGTTCCTCAAGGGATACGGCGTGCGCAAGGTGGGCGAGCGCGCGACCGTCGATGCCGACACCGTGTTCCAGCTCGCCTCCCTCTCGAAGGCGGTGGGTGCCGGCGTGGTGGCGCACGAGGTGGCCAAGGGCGCGGTGGCGTGGGACACGCCGGTCGAGCAGCTCCTGCCCTGGTTCACGCTGAACGATCCGTGGGTCGGCGCCCACGTCACCATCGCCGACCTCTACAGCCATCGCTCGGGCCTTCCCGACCATGCGGGCGACGAGCTGGAAGATATCGGCTACGACCGCCGGCAGGTGATGGAGCGGCTGAAGCTGCTGCCGCTGGCCCCGTTCCGCGCCGCCTACGCCTACACCAATTTCGGCCTCACCTCCGCCGCCGAGGCGATCGCCACCAACGCCGGCAAGGACTGGGCGACGCTTTCCGAGGAGGCGCTCTACAAACCCCTCGGCATGGCTTCCACCTCCTCGCGCTTCGCCGACTACATCGCCCGCCCCAACCGCGCCGTGCCGCATGTGCGCGACGGTGACCACTTCGCCGCCAAATACCAGCGCCAGCCCGATGCCCAGTCGCCGGCCGGCGGGGTCTCCTCCAGCGTGCGGGACATGGGGCGCTGGCTCGCCTTCGTGCTCGGCGGCGGCACCTATGAGACCCGCGAGGTCGTGCCCGCAAAGGCGCTGCTGCCGGCGATGCGGGCCGAGACCATCTCCTCGCCCGCCCATGCGGTGGACGCGCGCGCCTCCTACTACGGCTTCGGCTTCGGCGTGAACGTCGCGCCGTCCGGCCGGGTGATGATCGACCACTCGGGCGCCTTCATCCTCGGCGCCGGCACCAACTTCGTGCTGCTGCCGTCGGAGAAGCTGGGCATCGTGGTGCTGACCAATGCGCAGCCCGAGGGCGCGGCGGAGGCCCTTTCCATGAGTTTCATGGACCTGGTGCAGTTCGGCACGGTGACCCGCGACTGGTATGCCGCCTACGGCCAGCTGATGGCGCCCCTGTACAAGCCCCTCGGCGCCCTGGCCGGGAAGACCGCGCCGGCACGCCCCGCGCCGGCCAAGCCGCTTTCGGCCTATGCGGGCACCTATGCCAATCCCTATTTCGGCGAGGCGACGGTGAGCGAGGCGGAAGGCCGCCTCGTCCTCAGCGTGGGGCCGAAGCCGCGGATCTTCACCCTCGACCACTGGAGCGGGGACGACTTCGTCTTCCGCCCGGAAGGCGAGGAGACCGCGCCGGCGGGCTCGATCTCGCAGGTCACGTTCGCGGACGGGCGGATGAAGGTGGAGTTCTTCAACGACAACGGCCTCGGCACCTTCGTCCGCAGGTGAGGGCGGGGAAGTCCCGGCTCCGCAAAGCTACGTCCGAACGCCCCCTCCCCCGGCCGGGAGGGCGAGGCGCCCTCTTCAACGGGGAACGCCTCACCCCGCCTCCGGCTCCAGCATGCGCTCGAAGATGGCGCGCACCTTGGCCTGCGTGTCGGCGAGGTCCGCGTCCAGGGTGGCGAAGTCGGGCATCTCGCCGGCGCGCGCCAGGAGCGCCTTCAGCGCCGGGCTGGCATCGGCGGGCACCACGTGCGCATCCACCGACAGCCGGAGCACCTGCGTCAGGTCCTGATAGAGGCGGCATGCGCGCACCAGCACATGCGCATCCTCGGGCGCCAGCAGGCCGAGGCGCTGGGCCGCGGCCAGCACGCGCGCGGTGGCCGTGTCCACGATCTCGGGATGGTCATAGGCGTGCGCCAGCACGAGGTACTGGGCGAGGAACTCCACATCCACCTGGCCGCCTGCGGCGTGCTTCAGATTCCAGCGGTCGTTCTCACCCTTCTCGGCGGCAATGGCGTGGCGCATGTCCAGGATGTCGCCGGCAAGCCGGCGCGGGTCGCGGGGCTGGCCCATGACCGCGCCGACCACGGCCTTCACCTTCGCCCCGAAGTCCGGCGTCGCCGCGATCACCCGCGCCCGCGTCAGCGCCATGTGCTCCCAGGTCCAGGCCTCCTCGCGCTGGTAGGTGCCGAAGGAGGCGAGCCGCGTCGCCACCGGGCCGGAGCGGCCGGAGGGACGCAGCCGCAGGTCCACGTCGTAGAGCTTGCCGGCATTGGTGAGCGAGGTGAGCGAGGTGACGAGCCGCTGGGTGAAGCGGGCGAAATACTGCGCCCCGTGCAGCGGGCGCGGCCCGTCCGAGGACGGGTCCGCGTCGGCGTCGAAATCATAGAGCACGATGAGGTCGAGGTCCGAGCCCGCGGTCATCTCCCGCCCGCCGAGCTTGCCCATGGCGAGCACCGCGGTCTCGGCGCCGGCGATGCAGCCGTGGGCCTCCGTGAAGCGGGCCCACACCCGCCGGTGCAGGGCGCGGATGATCACTTCCGCCAGCGTCGCATAGGCCTCCCCGGCCCGCGCCGCCGGCAGCGTGCCGGAGGCGATGCGCACGCCGATGAGCACGTGCTGCTCCTGGCGGAAGCGCCGGGCGCGGTCGAGCTGCTCCTCGTCGGTCTCGGCGGTGTCGAGCAGATGGTCGAGATGTCGGGTGAGGCTCTCCTCGTCCGGCAGCACGTCGAAGAAGGCCGGGTCGAGCAGCGCATCCGTCAGCGAGGGCCGGCGGGCCAGCGTCTCGGCGAGGCGCGGCGCGGCGGTGAGGATGGTGGCGAGCAGGCGCACGAGGTCGGGATGCCGGTCGAGGGCGGTCAGCAGGTGCGGCCCCGGCAGGTCGGTGAAGAACCGGTCGGCGCTGATCAGCGCGCCGTCCGGATCTCCGCCCCGCGCCAGCGCCTCCAGCATCAGCGGCACGATGCGGGCAAGGTGCATGCGCGCGGCCTCCCCCTTCAGCGCCCGCGGCCCGCCGGCGAGCCAGCGGCGCACGATGCCGCTCGCCGCCGCCGGCTCGCGGAACCCGAGGCGCGACAGGGCGGCCAGCGTGGGCCGGTCGTTCTCATCCGGCGGAAAGAGGAGGTCGGCGTCGAGCACGGCAGGGGGCGCCGCGTCCTCGAACAGGTTGGCGTAGTGGGTCTGCACCGTTTGCAGCCGCGCCACCAGGGCGGCGGCGAAGGCATCCCGGTCGGCATAGCCCATGAAGCGGGCGAAGCCCTCCATGGCCTCCCGGCTCTCGGGCAGCGCATGGGTCTGCGCGTCCGCCACCATCTGGATGCGATGCTCCACCCGGCGCAGGAACACATAGGCCTCGGCGAGGGCGTCGCGGACCTTGGGGTCGATCCAGCGATGGGCGGTGAGCGCGTCCAGGGCGTCCAGCGTGCGCGAGGTGCGCAGCAGCGGGTCGCGGCCGCCGGCGATGAGCTGCTGGGTCTGGACGAAGAACTCCACCTCGCGGATGCCGCCGCGCCCGAGCTTCACGTTGTGGCCTTCCACCGCCACCACGTCGTGGCCGCGGAAGGCGTGGATCTCCCGCTTCATGGCGTGGACGTCGGCGATGGCCTGGAAATCCAGAACCCGGCGCCAGACGAAGGGGGAAAGATCGGCGAGGAACTGGCGGCCCACATCAAGGTCGCCGGCCACCGGGCGGGCCTTGATGTAGGCGGCGCGCTCCCAGGTGGCGCCCTCGCGCTCGTAATAGGCCAGGGCCGCGGCGGTGGAGAGGGCGACCTGGGTCGAGCCGGGATCGGGCCTCAGGCGCAGGTCCACGCGCAGCACGTAGCCGTCCGCCGAGCGCTCCTGCAGCAGGCGCACGAGCCCCTGGGTGATCTTCACGAAGAAGGGCGAGATGGCGACGCCGTCCGCCAGCGGCGCGCGGTCGCGGTCGTAGACCACCACGAGGTCAATGTCGCTCGAATAGTTGAGCTCGCGCGCCCCGTGCTTGCCCATGGCGATCACCGCGAGGCCGCAGCCGCCGGCGGGATCGGACGGGTCGGGAGGATGCACGCGGCCCGCCCGCGCGGCATCCGCCAGCAGGAACGCCAGGGCCGTGCGCACCGCCGCATCGGCGATGTCGGTCAGCGCGCCGGTGACGGCGGAGAGATCGAACGCGCCCCCCATGTCGGCAAGGGCGATGAGGAGCGCGGCCTCGCTGCGCATGCGCCGCAGCGCGCGCATCACTTCCGCCTCGTCGGTCGCCGCCGCCCCAACCGCCGCGCAGTCGGCGATGAGGCGCGCGATATGGCGGTGCGGATCGCTGCCCAGCACACGCAGCAGACGCTCCGGCTCGGCCCGGATGAGCTCGACGAGGAAGGGCGAGCCCTCGGCCGCGCCGAGGCATACGTCCCGCGCGCAGGGCGCGGCGGCGAACAGCGCGTCGAGCTCCGCGCGTCCGGCCGGGGAAAGCGATTCGGTGGCCTGACGCAGCCTGGTCTTCGCCGTCTCGGCGGCGGCGAGCACGGGAGCTTCCCGCATCAATACGGCGAGGGGGGGCCGGTCGGCCGAATCCGGTTCCTGGGGCCAGAGCATGGTGAGATCTAAAGGCACGAGCCTTTTCTCCTGCGCAAGCCCTCTTTCGCAAAGCGACGCCACGCAGCGGCATGCGGCTCCAAAGCCGAAAGAAAATTGCGCGCCCCCGTCAGCGGGCGGCGTGTGCTTCTCCTGAAGGGGGAGCCCGAGGCAGGGCGCGCCGCAATGCGGGGGGAGCTACTTCGCGGGCAGGCGCAGCGTGGCCGCGAGGCCCGGCCCATTGTCGGCGAAGCTGAGGCTACCGCCGTGCAGCCGCGCCACCGCTCCCACCAGCGACAGGCCGAGGCCCGAGCCCGGCCGCGTGCGGCTCATCTCCAGCCGCACGAAGCGCTCCACCACCCGGTCGCGCTCCGAGGCAGGGATACCCGGGCCGGTGTCCGCCACCGTGAGCACGGCCTCTTGCCCCTGCCGGGAGAGGGTGACGGCGATGCGTCCCCGGCCGCCATCGGCGGGCCGGCCGTACTTGATGGCGTTGTCGATGAGATTGGACAGCGCCTGAGCCAGAAGCTCGCTGACGCCGTGGATCGGCACTGGCGCCACGCTCACCACCAGGTCGAGCCCCTGCTCGTCCGCCAGCGGCTCGTAGAGCTCGGAGACCGCCTCGGCGATCTCGGCGAGATCGAGGTCGCTCATGATGGCGCGGGCCTGCCCGGCTTCGGCGCGGGCGATCATCAGCAGGGCATCGAAGGTGCGGATGAGGCCGTCGCTCTCCTCGATGGTGGATTCCAGCGCGGCGCGCCAGTCTTCCTCGGTATGGGCCGTGCGCAGCGCCGCTTCCGCGCCGTTGCGCAGGCGGGTGAGCGGCGTCTTGAGGTCGTGGGCGATGTTGTCCGAGACCTCCTTCAGCCCCTGCATCAAGCCCTCGATGCGGTCCAGCATGGCATTGAGGGAATGGGCGAGGCGGTCGAACTCGTCCTCGGTCCCCGCGAGGGCGAGGCGGCCGGAGAAGTCACCGGCCATGATGGTCTCGGCGGTGGCGGTCATGGAATCGATTCGCTTCAGCACCCGCCGCGTCACGAACACGCCGCCGGCAAGACCCAGCACCACGATGAGCAGCACCGCCCACTGCGCCGGCCGGGCGACGAGGTCGCGCAGGGTGTCGCGCTCCTCGATGTCGCGTCCCACCAGCAGCCGGTAGCCGCCCGGCAGGATCATGGACTGCACGAACGCCACGTGGCTCTTCACCGTCCCCTCGTCGGGCCGGTTGTAGGTGGTGAAACGCGTGCCGGACCGGTCGAGGAGGCCGATGGGCAGGTCGGAGACGTTGGCGGCCAGCACCTCGCCCTGGAAATTGGTGAGCATGTAGATGGAGGAGCCGGGCCGCCGCGTGCGCCGGTCGATCACATAGGAGAGGCGCTGGATGCCGCCGATGCGATACTGGTCGGCGAGGAAGCGCACCTCCCGGTCGAGGTCGTCCGCCACCTGGCCCTGGATGAGCTCGCGCGTGTGCCACGCGGTGTAGACGATGACCGAGACGGCGAACACCGCGAACACGAGCAGATAGGCCGCGAGCAGCTTGAACGCGGTGGTGCGCACCAGGCGCATGAGGTGGGACAGAGCCCTCATGGGAAGCGTCCGCTCCCCGCCCCGGTGACGGCGCGGCCGCGGCGCCCTCCCCGCACGCCGGCATGCCCGGCCTCGTGCCGGCCGTCCATGTCGATCATCCCCACCGGAAGGGTCCCCCGGCGTCCCACCGCGCCGCGCATATGCGGACGCTCACACAGCACCCGCGCGCACCATGTAGCCGGCGCCGCGCACGGTGTGGATCAAGGGCACGTCGAAGCCCTTGTCAATCTTCGAGCGCAGGCGGGAGACGTGCACGTCGATCACGTTGGTCTGCGGGTCGAAATGGTAATCCCAGACGTTTTCCAGCAGCATGGTGCGGGTCACCACCTGCCCGGCGTGGCGCATGAGATACTCCAGCAGGCGGAATTCGCGCGGCTGGAGGGGGATCTCCTTGCCGGAGCGGGTGACGCGATGGGCGAGGCGGTCGAGCTCCAGGTCCGCCACCTTGTAGACCGTCTCGGCGCCCTGTGAGACGCCCCGCCGCGACAGGGCCTCGACCCGCGCCAGGAGTTCGGTGAAGGCGTAGGGCTTCGGCAGATAGTCGTCGCCGCCCGCCCGCAGCCCCTGCACCCGGTCGTCGACCTGCCCCAGCGCCGAGAGGATGAGCACCGGCGTGGTGTGCCCGCGCCCGCGCAGCTCGGCGACGAGGGAGAGGCCGTCGCGCGCCGGGAGCATGCGGTCCACGACCATCACGTCGTACTTGCCGTCGAGCGCGAGGGCGAGCCCCGCCTCCCCGTCACCGGCAAGGTCCACCACATGGCCGGCCTCGCGGAAGGCCTTGCGCAGATATTCGGCGGCGTCGCGGTCGTCCTCGACGAGGAGGAGGCGCATGGCGGAAAGGGGACCCGGATCGAGATTCGCTGTCATCACTCTAGCTCACCTTGCGGGCAGGTCCATGCGGACGGGTGGAGCGGGCGCGCCCACTCCCCTTGCGGGAGAGGGGGCCGCGGGATGAAGGCGCTCAAAAATGTGGCGCGGGAAGCCCTCTGGAGCTTCCCGCGCCGGCGGAGCCGAAGCGGCATCAGGGGCGATGGCGAACATCCGCCTCGGTCCGGTGGGATCGCTCCGGCGGCGCGCCGCCGGAGGTTTTGCGCGGGGCGATCAGCGCCAGCCGATCAGCCACCCGTCAGTCGGCCTCGTCAGCCCTTCGCCTTGCCCTCGAGGGTGATGGCGACGAAGCGCACGCCCTCGCCGCTCTTCACCTGGATGAGCACGGCCTTGCGGTTCTCGGCCTTGGCGGCGGCGAGGCCGTCGCGCACGTCCTTGGGGGTGGAGACGGCCTTGTCGCCCACCTTCAGGATCACGTCGCCGGTCTTGAAGCCGCGCTGGGCGGCGGCACCGTTGGGATCGACACCGGTGACCACGACACCATCCGAACCGGCGCCCTGCACGCTCTTGGACGGAGCGAGCTGGAGGCCGAGACGCGGCAGGTCCTTGCCGCCGGCGCTGTCGTCCTCGCCCTTCTGGTCATTCCCGCGGGAGGCCACCTGGGTATCGGCCGGCAGCTGGTCGAGCACCACCGACAGATTCATGGGCTTGGCATCACGGATGAGCGACAGCTGCACCTCGGTGCCGGGCTTCAGCATCCCCACCTTGCGTGTGAGGTCGCGGGCTTCCTTGATCGGGTCGTTGTTCATCTTCACGATCACGTCGCCGGCCTTCAGGCCCGCCTTGGCGCCGGGGGTGTTCGGCTGCACCTGGGCCACGAGGGCGCCTTCGGCGTCCTTGATGCCGAGGCCGGAGGCGAGCTCCTCGGTCACCGGCTGGATCTGCACGCCGATATAGCCACGGGCCACCGAGCCCTTCTCGCGCAGCTGGGTCACCACCGTCTTCACCGTCTCCGAGGGGATGGCGAAGGCGATGCCCACGTTGCCGCCCGAGGGGGAGACGATGGCGGTGTTCATGCCGATCACCTCGCCGTTGAGCGAGAAGGTCGGGCCGCCCGAATTGCCGCGGTTGATGGGGGCGTCGATCTGGATGAAGTCGTCATAGGGGCCGGAGCCGATGTCGCGGCCGCGGGCCGAGACGATGCCGGCGGTCACCGTGCCGCCGAGGCCGAACGGGTTGCCCACCGCGATCACCCAGTCGCCGACGCGCGGGGCGCCGTCCGCGAGCTTGACCCACGGCAGGTTGGTCACGTTGTCGATCTTCAGCAGGGCCACGTCGGTGCGCGGATCGGTGCCGATCACCTTGGCGACGTATTCCTTGCCGTCGGTGGTGGTCACGTCCACCTCATCGGCGCCATCCACCACGTGGTTGTTGGTCACCACATAGCCGTCAGCCGAGATGATGAAGCCGGAGCCCTGGCCCACCACCGGCCGCTCGCCCCTGGGGCCCATGCCGCCGCGCGGGCCCATGCCGGGACCGCCAGGACCCATGCCGGGGCCGCGGCCCTCGCCGAAGCCGAAGCGCTTCAGGAATTCCTCGATCTGGGGAGGCACCTGGCCGCCGGGGCCTTCACCGCCCATGGCCACCTGGTCGCCGCCGTCCTTCTTCACCTTCACCGAGACGACCGACGGCGAGACCTTCTCGACGATGTCGGCGAAGGAGAAGGTTCCGGCGGGCTGGCTGGTGGTGATCTGGGCCAGCGCGGGGGTGTTCATCGGGGGCACGAACTGGCCGGCCGCGACGCCGGCGATCGCGAGGCCGAAGACACCCGCGAGCAGGGCCCGGCGGTAGCGCTTCGTCACGGAAGGAGTGTTGTCGGAGCGGGTCATGTGAGTTCGCGTCTCTCTCGTTGTCTGCCTCACCGGCAGGATCGAGAGGCAAGCTAAGACGCGGACCGTTACGGCAGTCTGGCGGGGGGATTAAGGTTCGGTAATGTGGCTCACGCGTGCGTGACGCGATTTTGCCGGCGACAATGCCGCCGGACGGACGCCCGCAAGGCGGCTCAGCGCCCCTTTGCGGGCGTCTCCTCGCCTTCGTCGAGCAGGCGCCTGAGCTTGGCCTCCTCCTCCGGCGAGAGGCGCGGCGGAGCGCCGGAGCGCCGGCGCTTCAGGCCCAGGAAGGCGGCCAGGGCACCGAGGGCCAGCACCATCACCGGCGCGGCCCACAGCAGCGCGTTGCGCCAGGAGACGCGGGGGCGCAACAGCACGAATTCGCCATAGCGCGCCACCATGAAGTCCAGCACCTGCCCGTCGCTGTCGCCCGCGCTCAGGCGCTCGCGCACGATGACGCGCAGGTCCTTGGCAAGGGGCGCGTCCGAATCGTCGATGGACTGATTCTGGCAGACCATGCAGCGCAGCTCGGCGGAAATGGCCCGGGCTCGGCTCTCCAGCACCGGATCACCGAGCACCTCGTCCGGCTGGACCGCGAGGGCGGGGACGGCGAGCACCGCAAGGAGGAGGACGGCAAGGAGCGCGCGCATCGTCCTCACTCCGCCGGCACCGGCGCGCGGGGCCGGCGCGCGGCGGGGCGCGGGGCGCCGACGCGCAGGCGGCGGTCCGCCAGCGACAGTCCACCGCCCAGGGCCATCACCACGGCACCAAGCCAGATCAGCGTCACGAACGGCTTGTAGGTGGCGCGCATGGAGATGCGGCCGTCGGGGCTCTCCTCGCCCATGCTCACATAAAGCTGGCTGAGGCCGAAAGTGCGGATGCCCGCCTCCGTGGTCGCCATCTGCCGGGCGGAGAACAGCCGGCGCGAGGCCTCGATGGTGCCCTGGGGCGTGCCGTCGTCGCGAATGGCGAAGACGGCGGTGCGAGCGCGGAAATTGGGGCCGGTGCGGTTTTCCAGCCGGTCGAGGGTCAGGGTCCGCGAACCGATGGAGACCGTGTCGCCGAGCTTCACCGAGGCGATCTTCTCCAGGCTCCAGGAGGTTTCGCAGACGATGCCGAGCAGGCACACGCCGACGCCGAAATGGGCGATGGCCGTGCCATATGTGGAGCGCGGCACGCCGGCGAGACGGGCGAGCGCGACGCGGGCGTTGACCCGGCCGATGCCGGCGCGCTCGGCGATGTCGGTGAGCGCGCCGAGCATGATGAAGGCGGAAAGCCCCACCGCCAGCGGCGCCAGCACCGGCCCGCCCGAGGCCGCGGCCGCGGTCACCACGGCGGCGACGACGGCGAGGCCCGCCGCCAGCATCAGGCGCTGGCCGACGCCGAGCAGGTCGCCCCGCTTCCAGGCCAGGAGCGGCCCGAACGGCATGGCGAAGACGAGGGGCAGCATGAGACCGCCGAAGGCGAGGTTGAAATAGGGCGGGCCCACCGTGATCTTCGCCCCGGTGAGCGCTTCCAGCGCCAGCGGATAGAGGGTGCCCACCAGCACCGCGGCGGTGGCGGCGGTGAGGAACAGGTTGTTGAACACCAGCGCGCCTTCCCGCGAGACGGGCGCAAACAGCCCCCCCTGCTTCAGCTCCGAGGCGCGGAAGGCGAAGAGCGTGAACCCTCCGGCGATGAAGAAGGTGAGGATGGCGAGGATGAACACGCCCCGCGTCGGATCGGAGGCGAAGGCATGTACCGAGGTGAGCACCCCCGAGCGCACCAGGAAGGTGCCCACCAGCGACAGCGAGAAGGCGAGGATGGCGAGCAGGATCGTCCACACCTTCAGCGCGTCGCGCTTCTCCATCACCACGGCGGAATGCAGCAGAGCCGTGGCGGCGAGCCAGGGCATCAGGGAGGCGTTCTCCACCGGGTCCCAGAACCACCAGCCGCCCCAGCCGAGCTCGTAATAGGCCCAGTAGGAGCCCATGGCGATGCCGAGGGTCAGGAAGATCCAGGCGGCGAGCGTCCACGGGCGCACCCAGCGCGCCCAGGCGGCGTCGATCCGCCCCTCGATCAGCGCCGCGATGGCGAAGGCGAAGGAGACGGAGAGCCCCACATAGCCGAGATAGAGCAGCGGCGGGTGGATGGCGAGGCCGGGATCCTGGAGGATGGGATTGAGGTCGCGCCCTTCCGCCGGCGGCGGCACGAGGCGCAGGAAGGGGTTGGAGGTGAACAGGATGAAGGAGAGGAAGGCCGCTCCCACCGCGCCCTGCACCGAGAGCACATAGGCCTTCAGGCGATCCGGAAGGTTGGCGCCGAACACCGCCACCAGCGCCCCGAAGAACGCGAGCACGAACACCCACAGCAGCATGGAGCCTTCGTGATTCCCCCAGGTCGAGGTGATCTTGTAGATCAGCGGCATCTGGGAGTGGGAGTTCTCCGCCACGTTCAGCACGGTGAAGTCCGAGCTCACATAGAGCTGGACCAGCGCGCCGAAGGCGAAGGCCACGAAGCCGAACAGGGCAAGCGCGATGGGAGCCGCAGCCCCCATGAGCACGGCGTCCCCGCGCTGGGCGCCCCAGGCCGGGATCACCACCTGCGCCAGGGCCAGGGCGAAGGCCAGGGCGAGGGCATACTGGCCGATTTCGGCGATCATGGTTCAGCTCCCCGGCTGGCGCTGGGCGGGGGTGGCGGCGCCGGGAGCCGGCGCGCCGTCCTTCCAGTGGCCCTGCTGCTTGAGGGCATCGGCCACCTCGCGCGGCATGTAGCGCTCATCGTGCTTCGCCAGCACGCTGTCGGCCTTGAAGAGGCCGTCCGGCTGCAACGCCCCCTCCGCCACCACGCCCTGCCCCTCGCGGAACAGGTCCGGCAGGATGCCGGAATAGGCCACCTTCACCGTGGCGTTGCCGTCGGTGACCGAAAAGGTGGTGAGCGTGCCGTTCTTGGTCACGCTGCCGGTCTCCACCAGCCCGCCGAGCCGCAGCCGCGCGCCGGGCGCCACCTGCTGCTGCGTGACCTCGGTGGGCGAGCGGAAGAAAACGATGGTGTCGTTGAGGGCGGACAGGATCAGCCCGGCCGCGAGCGCCAGCACGCCCAGCCCGGACCCGATCAGCACCAGCCGCCGGCCTTTGCGCGTCATCCTTTTCCTCCCGCTGCGAGCGCCTTTTCGGCCTCGTCGAGCCGGCCGAGGGCCGCCGCATCGTCCTTGAACGCGTTGCGGGCGTTCCTCAGGGCGTCCGCCATCTTGTCCTTCTCGCCCAGCACAGCATAGGCGCGCACGAGGCGAAGCCAGCCGTCAATGTCGTGCGGCTCGCTGGCGAGACGGTCCGCGAGGCGCGCGACCATGTCGCGCACCATGGCATTGCGATCATCCTGCGACATCCGCGCGGCGGCCGCCACGTCCGCCGCGCCGGGACCGGGCGCCGCCGGCGACTGGACCGCCGCGGGCGGCGGGGTCGCGGGCGCGCGGCCGATGCGGGCAAGCGCCCTCTGGAGATCCGCCCGGTAGGACGCGTCAGGCGGCGAGCGCGCGAGCAGCTCGCCCCAGATGCGCGCCGCGTCCTGGTCCCGCCCGTCCTGCGCCGCGGCGAGGCCGAGATAATAGTTCGCACCCGGCTCGCCGGGGTCGAGCCTGATCGCCTCCGCGAACGCCTTCGCGGCCTCGGCCGTGACGAGGCCGTCCGCGGCGATCACCAGCGCCTCGCCACGAGCCGCATAACGGAGCGCCGTGGGGCCGCGCAGCCGGATCGTCTCGCCATACGCCCGCGCGGCATCCTCCGGCCGGCCGAGGCTCAGATAGACCGGGGCGAGCAGCTCGTACCCCTGCCCGTCATCGGGATTGCGCGCCAGATGCTCCTCGATCTTCCGCACCACGATGGCGAGGTCGCTGCGCTCGGGCGACGCCGTCAGGCGTTCGGCCAAAGGGGCACCGGGAATCGCCGGAGAGCCGAGGGCAAAATAGAGGCTTGCCGCAAAAGCGGGCACGAAAACCAGGGCGGCCACAGCCGCGGCGCGGCGGCGGCGCGCGGACCGCGCCGGATCTTCGCCCGCGCCCGTCTCCCGCGCCGCATCGGCCGCGAGCATGCGCCGCGCCACCTCGGTACGCGCCGCCTCGGCCTCCGCCGGTGGCAGGCGGCCGGCCTTGGCGTCACGGCCGATCTCGGCCAGCTGGTCGCGATAGACGGCGAGATCGGCCTCGCGGGCCGCCTTCACGGCGCGGGCACGCGACAGCGGCCACAGCACCGCGAGCGCCGCGAGCGCGGTCATGAGCGCAAAAGCTGCGAACAGGGCAGTTGAGATCATCACGTCAGCCGTTAGCGGGAGAATGCACGGATGCAAAGGCCTCACACCGTCTCAGCGGCGCGGGGCCGCAGGGGCACTCCGGCTTGTGATCGACTTCGGCCATCCGTTCCGGTACACCATGACCAGCACGGCCGCATCGTGCAGTGCAGCGGAATTTGCCGGAAGCAAGGGCACCGGGGACGCAAGGGGGAGCAAACGCCATGGGCCTTTTTGACCAGATGATGGGCGGCATGCTCAACAACATGCTCACCCAGGCGGGGAATTCCGGCGCCCTCGGCACCCTGCTGAACACCATGCTCAGCGGGCCGATGGCCCAGGCGGTGCCGGGCCTGCTCAATTCGGCGCTGGCCAAGACGCCGTTCGGCAGCCTCGACGGCGTCGTCGCCCAACTTCAGCAGGCGGGCCTCGCCGACCAGGTGGCGAGCTGGATCTCCAGCGGCCCCAACCTGCCGGTGAGCGCGGAGCAGATCGCCGCGGCGCTGGGCGAAAGCCAGATCGGCACGGTCGCCACGTCGCTCGGGCTTTCGGTGGAGGCGCTGCCCGACCTCCTCGCCCAGCACCTGCCCACCATCATCGACCGGCTTTCCCCCAACGGGGTGCTGGAGACGCCGGGGCGCTGACACCCGGCCACGGCAGGGCGATTCCGGCTCCGGCCGGCCCCCGCTCGCGCTCGACGCTGCGCCGCGCTATATAGAAGCCAGCCGACGACCGGCGCGGGGATGCCGCCGGCCCGCCACAGCCGAGCCGAAGCCGAGCCATTGACGTGAGTGAGCAAAAGCGCCCTTCCTTGCTGACACGACTGCGCGGACTGCTGCTGGACTTCGACGCCCTCGTCGACAGCGGCCTGTTCAGCCTGGGCGCGCGCACGCGGCGGGCGGCCTCCGCCTACGCCGCCTTCACCGAGCGCTTCAACCTCACCGGAGTGTCGCGCTGGGCGGTGGGGATGGCGTCCGAAGGCTTCACCCTCGGCGTGGCCGGGGCCGTGGCCATGCTCGCCCTCGCCATGCCGGCCTTCCGCGAGACCTCCGACGACTGGCTGAAGCGCACCGAGCTCGCGGTGACCTTCCTCGATCGCTACGGCAACACCCTCGGCGAGCGCGGCGTCAAGCAGAACGACACCGTGCCGCTGGAAGACATTCCCGACCAGCTCATCAAGGCCACCCTCGCCACCGAGGACCGGCGATTCTATGAGCACTGGGGCATCGACGTGGCGGGCACCATGCGCGCCTTCGTCTCCAATGCGCGGGCGGGCGGCGTGGTGCAGGGCGGCTCGTCCCTGTCCCAGCAGCTCGCCAAGAACCTGTTCCTGTCGAACGAGCGCACGCTCGAGCGCAAGATCAAGGAGGCGTTTCTCGCCATCTGGCTGGAAGCGCGCCTCACCAAGAGCCAGATCCTCAAGCTCTACCTCGACCGCGCCTATCTCGGCGGCGGCGCCTATGGGGTGGACGCGGCGGCGCGCTATTATTTCGGCAAGTCGGTGCGCGAGGTGAACCTCGCCGAGGCGGCCATGCTGGCGGGCCTGTTCAAGGCCCCGTCCAAGTACGCCCCGCACATCAACCTGCCCGCCGCCCGCGCCCGCGCCTCCACCGTGCTCGACAACCTGGTGGAAGCCGGCTTCATGACCGAGGGCCAGGTGTTCGGCGCTCGCCGCAACCCCGCCACCCCCGTGGACCGGCGCGACGACGAGGTGCCGGACTTCTATCTCGACTATGCCTTCGGCGAGGTGAAGAAGCTGGTGGAGCAGTTACCCCCCTCCGTGGTGGAGCGCAACTTCATCGTTCGCACCGGCCTCGACCCCAACATCCAGAAGGTGGCGGATGCGGCGCTGGAATCCTCCCTCGCCGAGTTCGGCCGCGACTACAAGGTGAAGCAGGGCGGCATCGTGGTGATGGAGCCCAACGGCACCGTGCGCGCCATGGTGGGTGGCAGCGACTATGGCGAGAGCCAGTTCAACCGCGCCACCGATGCGTTGCGCCAGCCCGGCTCCTCGTTCAAGCCCTTCGTCTACACCGTGGCGCTGATGAACGGCATGAAGCCCTCCACCATGGTGCAGGACGCGCCCATCTGCCTCGGCAACTGGTGCCCGCAGAATTACGGGCGCTCCTACATGGGCTCCATCACCCTGAAGACCGCGCTCCAGCACTCGCTGAACACGGTGGCGGTGCGCCTCGCCGAGCGCTTCGGCCGCAAGAAGATCGTCGACCTCGCCCACCAGATGGGCCTGCGCACCCAGCTCCCCATCAGCGCGCCCCTGCCGCTCGGCGCCGCCGAGGTCACGCTGTTCGACATGACCACCGCCTATGCCGTGTTCGCCAATGCGGGCCGCAGCGTCTATCCCCACGCGGTGGTGGAGATGCGCATCGGCAACGGCGAGGTGGCCTGGCGCTTCGACCGGGATGCGCCCAAGCCGGTGCAGATCATCCCCACGCAGCAGCTCAACGACATCAACGACATGCTGAATAACGTGGTGGAGAACGGCACGGGCCGCCGCGCCCGGCTGGTCAATTCCAAGGTGGCGGGCAAGACCGGCACCACCAATGCCTATCGCGACGCCTGGTTCATGGGCTTCACCGGCAATTACGTCGCCGGCGTGTGGTTCGGCAATGACGACTACGCCATGATGAACAAGATGACCGGCGGCACCCTGCCGGCCATGACCTGGCAGAAGGTGATGGCCTATGCCCACCAGGGCATCGAGATCAAGCCCATCCCCGGCGTCACCACGCCCATCCCGAAGCTGGACGAGCCGCCGCCTTTGCTGAACGTGCCGGGTCTCGCCGATTCCGAGCGGCCGGTGACCCTCTCGCCCCGTTCGGCCGAGCGGCTCGCCGGGCTGGAGCGGCTGTTCAAGGACGCCGAGACGAAGCTCGTGCCCGGTCCCACGGCCTCCATCGCGGCGCCCGCCGACGCGCCCCGCCCGGTGCCGACCGCAGCGCCGGCAACGCCCATGCCGACGCCGGTGCGGCGGAACTAGGACCGATCGACCTTCCGTGTCCGCGTTTTCTTCGACCACCGTCATGGCCGGGACACGCCCGGCCATGACGGCGGTGGAGGGAGGGCGCCGGCGATCTGAATGTCGATCCGCGCTAGTCCACGATCTCGGTCTGGATGGACAGGATGTCGTAGGCCGGCGCATCCGGTGGATTGGCGTAGGTGGTGGTGAAGGCCCCGGCCGCTCCCTCGGCGGTGAAGGCGGGTCGGGCGAGGCTTGCGATCTCGCCGCCATAGGCATGGATGGCGATGGCGGCGGCTGTCGTCGACGTATTGGCGGTGCCGAGCGCATCCGCGCTTTTCGGCGCGAAGGTATCCACGGCACCGGCCTTCAGGATCACGGGCGCGTCTTTCGCCTGGAGCGGCCCCTCCGGAGCCACCCTGAAGCGCTGGCGCTCGATCTCCCCCGAAAGCACGCCGAAGATCTCCCACACCGGTTCCTGGCAGACGGGCAGCCGCGCCCCCGGCGCGAGCACCGTCGCCGCCACGCAGAAGCGCTCCATGGCGTCGGCATAGAGCTGGAACTGGCGGAAGGGCGCGTCGGCCGCCGTGGCGAAGACGGCGGGCAGCCAACCCGGATCTGCGACGAGGCGTGCCATGAGGTCCCGCCCTATGAACAGGATCTCGCGCTCCCCCTCGGCCAGCTCCACCATGGACTGGATGTCCCAGATGAACCGCTTCAAGGCGGGCGGAACGCGCTCTCTCACGGGGATCTCCTCACCTTGATCGGGCCCGGGTCAGCGGCCGGGGGCTTCGTCGTGGTCGTGGTCGTGCGCGGCGGCGGCGGGCTTGCGCGCCACCGTCGCGGTGAGGAAATCGCCGGCGGCGAGGATGCCATCGTCGTCGGTCTCGTGGCCGAGGCCAGGCCGCCGCATGCTCTTCGCCGGCACGCCGAGGGCCTTGAGGCGTTCGCGGGTCGCCGCCATCGCGGCGAAGGGCACCACGGGATCCGCCTCGCCGTGGATCATCAGCACCTGCGGCCGCGCGCGGATCTCGCCGGCCAGGGCCTCCAGGTCGAACAGCGCACCGGAGAAGGCGACGATGGACGCCATGGCCTTCGCCCGCCGCAGGCCCACGTGCAGCGCCAGCATGGCGCCCTGGGAGAAGCCCACCAGCGCGAGGTGGCTGTCGTCGAGGCGGCGTTGCGCCAGCATCTCGTCAAGGAAGGCGTCGAGACGGGGCGCCACGGCGCCGAGCCCCGCCGCCACCGCATCGGGGCTCATCCCGTCACCGTCGAACCAGCGCCGTCCGCCGCCGGGTGCGGCAAAGGGCGCCACGGCGGCGACGAAATCCGCCTTGGGCATGGTCGGCGCCCAGTTGAGGGCAAGGTCGATCACCGACTGCCCGTCGCTGCCCTCCGCCGGAAGCAGGACCACCAGATAGACCGGCTTGCCGCAGGACAAGGCGGCGATCTTCGGCCCCTCCAGGATGGGCGGCGTCTCTGGTCGAGCCGCCGCATCGGGATCCGCGACGGCTTCAGCCATGGCCGCGAACCCGGATGGCGCGGCGCGCCGGCGGCATTTTGTGTCGCGTTTCACACCCTGTGCCGGCCGCCGGGCCGGCGGTGGAATATAGATTGTCCGCCAAGGACATGGCCCTGCAACCCCGATCCGCGCCGCGCCGAACCGGCGGCACACCCTGATCCAAGCAAGATGCGCGCCGCCACAGGACGGGAGGGGAGAAGGACCCGCGTGGCCGGCCTCACACCGCCAGCCACTCCTCCATCAGCCGCGCGTCGGAGGTGAGCGCCTCCGGCTTGCCTTCGAACACGATGCGGCCGTGGCCCATGACGCAGACTCGGTGCGACACCTTGAGGGCGATGGTGAGCTTCTGCTCCACCAGCAGAACGGAAACGCCGCGCCGGTTGATGTCGGCGATCGCCTCCCCCACCACGGTCACGATCTTCGGCGCCAGCCCCTCGGTGGGCTCGTCGATGAGGATGACCAGCGGGTTGCCCAGCAGCGAGCGGCACATGGTGAGCATCTGCTGCTCGCCGCCCGACAGGCTGCCGGCGCGCGTGTTGCGCCGCTCCCTGAGGCGGGGGAAGTAGTCGAACATCTGCTCGACGCTCCAGCGCGGGGCGCCTTCGACGCCCTTCTGCTCGCCCATGCGCAGGTTTTCGTCCACGGAGAGGTTGAGGAAGACCTCCCGCTCCTCCGGCACGTAGGCGATGCCGGAGCGGCAGATGGCGAAGGGCCGCGCGCCGGTCAGGTCCCTGCCGTTGAGCACGATGTGGCCGCCCGTGGGCGGCACCAGGCCCATGATGGCCTTGAGGGTGGTGGAGCGGCCCGAGCCGTTGCGGCCGAGCAGGCTCACCACCTCGCCCGGCCGACCTGGAAGGTGACGCCATGCAGGATGTGGCTCTTGCCGTAGTGGGCGTTGAGCCCGTCGATGGACAGAAGCGGCTTTTCGCTCATCAGCTCGCCTCCTCGCCGAGATAGGCTTCGCGCACCTGCGGGTTGCCGCGGATCTCGGCCGGCGACCCCGTAGCGATGATCTGCCCATAGACCAGCACGCTGATGCGGTCGGAGAGGGAGAACACCACGTCCATGTCGTGCTCCACGATGATCAGGGTGCGCCCCTTGGTGATGTCGCGGATGAGGCCGGTCGTGTACTCAGTTTCCTCGTGCGACATGCCGGCCATGGGCTCGTCGAGGAGGATCACCTTGGGGTCGCTCGCCAGCGTCATGCCGATCTCCAGCGAGCGCTGCTCGGAATAGGAAAGCTCGCTGGCAAGGCCGTGCGCGCGCTTTTCCAGCCGCACCTGCTCCAGCAGTTCCTCCACCAGCCGCGTCACCGCCTTCAGGTGAGACGCCCGGCGCCAGAACACGAAGTCGAGGCCGAAGCGCTGCATCACCGCGATCCGCAGGTTCTCGAACACCGAGAGGCCCGGGAAGATGTTGGTGATCTGGAAGGAACGGGCGAGCCCCTGCCGGTTCACCAGGTGCGGCGGCAGGCCGGAGATGGGCACCCCGTCGAGCAGGATCTCCCCCTGCGTGGGAGCGAACTGGCCGGAGATGAGGTGGAACAGGGTGGACTTGCCGGCGCCGTTCGGCCCGATCACCGCATGGCGCTCTCCGGGCACCACATCCAGCTCGATGCCGCGGATGATCTCGATGGATCCGAAGGACTTGCGGACCCCGTGGAGGGAAAGGACGGGAGTGCTCATGCCGCGCCTCCGCGCTCGGGATCGAGGCGGCGCGCCGCCATGGCGAGGAAGCCGAGGCCCACCGCCATCAGGCCCAGCGGCACGCCCCAGGTGAAGGGGGAGAATGGCGCCCAGTCGCGGCCGAACAAGGCCACGGGGGGCCATGTGGCGCCGACGATCATGGATCGGTAGTCGGCGGAGAAGAAGCGCTGGGCCAGCTCCACCGCGCAGACGAAGCCGACGATGCTCACCGCCAGCGCCGCGACGAACACCAGTCCGGCGCCGAGCTTGGCCCAGCCGAACCGCAGCCGCCCCGCCCGCAACGCGCGCATCAGCTCCCCGACGAGGCCGTCGGGCAGGTACATCATGACCAGCACGAACAGCACGCCCTGATAGAGCAGCCAGGAGCGGGTGAGGTCCGACACCGCATAGCCGAAGAAGCTCATGATCGCGGCGCCGATGGCCGGGCCGAGGAACACCTTCACGCCGCCGATATAGCTGTTGAGCACCACCGAGGCGGAGAGCTGCATGTCGAGCACCACATAGTTGGCGGCCTCGATGTTCATGGCCTGCAGCCCTCCGGCCACGCCCGAGAACATGGCCGAGACCGAGAACACCAGCACGCCCAGCTTGTGGATGTCATAGCCGAGGAAGCGCAGGCGGTGGGTGTTCTCGCGCAGGCCGAGCGTGAGCCGGCCCACCGGCGTCAGCGTGTAGAGATAGAGCAGGACCAGCGAGACCAGCACCCAGGCGAGGGTGAGGTAATAGACGTCCACGTTGCTGCCGAAGGAGATGCCCCATGCGGGCATGCGCATGGCGGAGATGCCGGCCTCGCCGCCGAACACCTCCTTCAGGTGCGGCGCAAGCGCGTGCAACAGCTCCGCCAGCGCCAGCGTGATCATCGAGAAGTAGACGCCGGTTCGCTTGGTGGCGAACCAGCCGGCGGCAATCCCGCTGACCAGGCCGATGAACCCGCCCACCACCGGCAGGAGCGGCGTCGGCAGGAGCCCGGCGCCGTTGAAGGCGTTCATGGCGTGGATGGTGGCGAAGGCGCCGAGGCCGAAATAGGCCGAGTGGCCGAAGGAGAGCATCCCCGCCTGCCCGCACAGAAGCGAGAAGGCGGAGGCGAACAGGGCGGCGATCAGCATCTGGATCGCGGCGTTGATGAGGCCCGGCGAGAGCACCGCCGGCGCGGCGACCAGCGCGGCGACGGCAAGGGCGATGAGGACGGCGGCGATGCGCAGGTTCGTGCTCATGGCTCAGTTCTTCTCGCCGAAGAGGCCCGAGGGACGCACCAGCAGCACCAGCAGCATCAGCGCGAAGGGGATGGTGGCGGCAAGGCTCGACACCTGGAGGGTGAGCGGACCGCCCACCGCGCGGGCCCAGTCGCCGAGGCCCACATAAGAAAGGAGGTCGGCGAGGCTCGCGTCGATGCCCACCGCCAGAGAGGTGACGATGCCGATAAGCAGCGAGGCCACCATGGCGCCTTCCAGCGAGCCGAGGCCGCCGATCACCACCACCACGAACACCAGCACGCCGAGTTCCAGCGCCATGTTGGGGTTGGTGGTGTAGAACGCCCCGGCCAGCGCGCCGGCAAGCCCGGCGAGGGCGGCGCCCACCCCGAACACGCCCATGAAGACGAGCGGCACGTTGTGGCCCAGCGCCTCGGCCATGCGCGGGCGGTAGATGGCCGAGCGCACCACGATGCCCACCCGCGTGGTGGTGAGCAGCGCATAGATGAGCGCGAACATGGCCACCGCCACACCGCCCATGATCAGGCGATAGACGGGATAGTCGGTGCCGCCGACGCGGAAGGCGGAAAAGCTGAGCGCCGCCGGCAGGCGGTAGTCCACCGGAAAGTTGCCGAAGAAGAGCTTGATCAATTCCGCGATGATGAAGGACAGGCCGAAGGTGAGCAGCAGCTCGTGGGCGTGCCCGAAGCGGTGCACCCGGCGCAAGAAGTAGCGCTCCACCACGACGCCGACGGCGCCGACAATGAGCGGGGAGATGATCACCGCCAGCGCGAAGCCGAGCACCCCCGACAGCGCGTAGGCGATATAGGCGCCCAGCATGTAGAAGGAGGCGTGCGCGAAATTGAGGACGCCCATCATGCCGAAGATGAGGGTCAGTCCCGCCGACACCATGAACAGCAGCAATCCGTAGATCGCCCCGTTCAGCACGGCGACAAAGAGATGTTCCATGAAATGTCCCCTCGCTTCAGGCAGAGGTGTTCGGCTGGATGGCCGCTCTTTTGTGTTCGTGGGCCGCGACCGGGCTTTCCCGGGCGCGGCCCACGTTGCTTCCCACCAGCCTCTCCCCTGCTCCACCGTCATCCCCCGGCTTATCCGGGGGATCCACGCGGCGGCCGGGCTGGCGCCATCGTCTCGAACGGACCTGTCGCAGCCCGGTCATGCCCCGGAAAAGCCGGGGCATGACCGCTTCCCTGGCCGGAAAGCGCCCGGCCTCAGTTGGGCCGGTTCATCTTGCAGGCGTCCTGCACCGGAGAGGAGGCCTCCGCGGCGGTGAAGACCTTGATCGGCTTGAAGCCGAGGCTGGTGCCGTCGACCTTGAACTTGGCATCCGGGCCCACCACCGAGATCACCATGGGCAGTTGCACCTGGTGGTCGGCCGCGCGCATGGAAGCCTCGCCCATGGGACCCTTGAACGTCACGTTCTCCAGCACCTTGCCGATGGCGTTGACGTCGATCTTGCCATCCTTCTGGGGCGCCTGCTTCAGCGCCTCGCCCAACATGGCGATGCCGAAGGCGGTCTGCGGCTCGGTATAGACCGGATAGTGGCCCGTCTTCGCCTTGTAGTCCTCGGCGAAGGCGGCGGTGTCCGCGTTCACCTCGGCGTTGAAGGGGTGGGACACCGAATTGCCCACCGCCACGTCGCCCGCGTTGGCGATGTTGCCCGGCTGGTCGAGGAAGGCGGTGGCGAAGCGGGCCTTCAGGCCGGCGCCGTGGGCGGCCTTCATGAGCAGCAGCAGGTCGTTGGACCAGTTGCCGGTGATCACCGTGTCGGCGTTGGCCGCCGCGACCTTGGCCACGTAGGGCGAGAAGTCCTGGATCTTGTTCACGTCGTGGAGGGTCTTCTCCACCACCTCGTAGCCGCCGAGCTTGGCGTACTCCTCGATGGCGCCCTGCATGTCGATGCCCCAGCTGTAGTTCTGGTTCATCGAATAGACGCGGGTGCCGAGGGTGCCCGCCGCCTTCAGCGCCAGCACCATGGGCTTCACGCGCACCTGGGCGTTGGGGTTGAAGCGGAAGTGGTGGAAGTGACACTTGGCGCCGGTCAGCTCCAGCGCCTCGCCGCCCACGTTGAGGAAGATCACTTCCTTGCCGGGGTTGCGGATGTTGTACTTGCGCACGTCCTCGGTGATCTGGCCGGAGACGGCCGAGGACGCCCCCTGCACGATGAAGCGGGCGCCGTCGGCGATGGCGGCCTTCACCTTGTCGGCCGCGCCCACCGGGCCGCCCTGGTTGTCATATTCGAGCAGCACGATGGGCTCGCCGCCATAGCCACCGCCGGCATTGATCTTGTCGATGCCGTATTTCGCCGCCGTCTTGAAGATCAGGCCGGTGGAGGCCTGCGGGCCCGACAGGGTCTCGATCACCGCGATCTTGAGCGGCTCGGCGGACGCGGCGGCGGCGACGGATGCCAGAAGCGCGCCGGCGAGGGGCGCGAGGAAATGTTTGGCTTTCATGTCTGTCCTCCCTGAGAGGTGATCGGAGTTCGGTTTAGGCGGCTCTTCTTGGGGGTACTGGCTCTTCTCGGGGCATTGGCTCGGCCGATCCCGGCTCAGCCGGCGGCGCGCAGGTGGCGCTCCAGCAGGCGCCAGACGGCGTCGCGGATTTCCAGCTGCGGCATGTGGCCGACGCCGGAGAACAGGTGCAGGGCCACGGCTCCGGGCAGGCGCCGGCTGTGGCTGGGCGGAATGATCCGGTCCGCGCCGCCGAAGACCACGGCGACCGGAACGGGCAGACGCTCGAGGGCGGCGCGCACGCTGAAGGCCTGCGTCCCATCGGGGAACAGGCCGGCCGCGAGGCGCTGCTGGGCGGCCACCAGCGTGTCGTCGGCCCGCGCCGCCGCGCTCGCCTTCACGAAGGCGGGCGTAAGCACGGCTGGATCGGCGACGAGCTCGCCCATCCAGGGCGCAAGGCTCTCCGCCGACCGGGCGCGGGCAAAGCCCGCGATGAAGGCGCCGTTGATGTCCGGCCCGAGGCCGGCCGGCGCCAGGAGGAACAAGGAGCGCACGTCAAGGCGCCCCTCCGCGGCCAGGGCGGTGGCCACCGCCGCGCCCAGCGAATGCGCGACGAGGTCGAGACCGCCGACGCCGAGCTGCTCCAGCGTCGTGCCCACGGCGTCCACCAGCGCCTCGAAGGTGACCGCGCCGTGGCCGGCCGACCCGCCATGACCCGGCAGGTCGATGCCGAGCACAGGCCGCGAAAGGTTTGCGCCCGCGAGGAAGGGCCGCCAGCCGTTGAGCTCGGAACCGAAGCCGTGCACCAGCACCAGCGGCCGGCCCTCCCCCTGCCGCAGCCAGGCGTGGTTGAGCAGGCCCTGCGCAGCCGGGGAAAACGCCGGGCGATGCGGCGCCGGGGACGGCCGGGCGACGGTGGGACGCGCCCGCTCCACGTCGATCCGCACGATGCGGCCCTTCGGCCCGCTGCCGGCGAGGCCGGACAGGTCCACGCCGTAATCGTCGGCGAGCCGCCGGGCGAGCGGCGAAGCCGCCACCTTGCGGGCGGAAACCAGGGCGGCGATGGAGGGCGCCCGCGCCGCAAGGGTCGGAGCGGCGGTGGGCGCCACCGGCACCGCCGGGAGGGGCGCCGCAGGTGCCGCGACCGGGGCCGGCGCCGCTACAGCCACGGCCACCGGCGCCTGAGCCACGACGGGATGCTCAGGCGCCACCTCTCCCTCGGCGAGGATGGAGGCGATAAGGGTCCCCACCGCGACCCCGCGCGAGCCGTCGCCGACGAGGATGGGACCGAGGCGGCCTTCGCCGTCCGCCTCCATCTCCATCACCGCCTTGTCGGTCTCGATCTCGGCGAGGAGGTCGCCGGGCTTCACCCGCTCGCCTTCCTTCTTCAGCCAGCGGACGAGGTGGCCCTCCTCCATTCCGGCGGCGAGGGCGGGCATCAGGATTTCCTTGGGCATCTCTGGCTCCTGATCAGGCGAGGGCGAGGCCCTGGTCGGCCATCACGCGGCGGATGCCGGCCTCGATGTCCTTCGGCCCGGCGCAGGCCGCGGCTTCCAGCACCTTGGAAATGGAGGGCGAGGCCTCCCCGCCATGGACGCGCTGCACCGGCTGGTCGAGGGCGTCGAAGCAGCGGGCCTGGATCTCGGCCGCCAGCATGCCGCCATAGGAGGTGCCCAGCGAGCCCTGCTCCACCACCAGCACGTTGCCGGTCTTGGCGATGGAGGCCTCGATGGTCTGCCAGTCGAGGCCGGCGCGGTCGAGGCTGCGCAGGTCGATGACCTCGGCGTCGACGCCGAGCCGCTCCACTTCCTCCAGGGTCGGCTTCACCATGGACAGATAGGTGAGGATGGTCAGCGCCGATCCCTCGCGCACCACCTTGGCCTTGCCGAGGGGGATGAAATAGTCGAGGTCGTCCACCGGCGCCGGGCCCTTGGAATTATAAAGGTCCACGTGCTCCAGCACGAGCACCGGGTCCTTGCAGGCCAGCGCGCTGTTCATCAGCCCCACATAGTCGAACGGGGTGGAGGCGGCGACGATGCGCCAGCCCACCGCGGTGGCGTAGATGCCGGCGGGGTCCATGGAATGCTGCGAGCCGTAGCCCGTGCCCATGGCCACCTTGGAGCGCAGCACCAGGGGCACCTCGATGTCGCCGCCGAACATGTGCCGCGCCTTGCCGATCTGGTTGAACACCTGGTCGGCGGCGACCCACATGAAGTCGGGATACATGAACTCCACCACCGGGACGACCCGCCCGTCCATGGCCGCGCCGCCGGCAAGGCCGGCGAAGGCGTTCTCGCTGATGGGGGTGCCGAGCACCCGGTCGCCGAACGCCTCCTTGAGGCCGCGGGTGGCGCCGTTGGTGCCGCCCTTCAGCCGGTGCACGTCCTCGCCCATCACCACGATGCGCGGGTCCTGCTCCATCCGCCGGTGCATCACGTCGGCCACCACGTCCACGAAGCGTGCCTGCGGGTCGATGATGCCGGAAAAGGTCTCCAGCTCCTCCGTGCGCACGCCGGCGAGCTCCGAGAGGTCGCCGCGGATGCCGAAGTCGCGGAAGTCCGGCGAGGGCCACAGGGCCGGGACGATGCGGCGCTTGCCGTCCACCATCTCCACCAGCTCTCCGGCCACGTCCTCCATCAGCGCCTTGGCGCGGGCGCGCAGGGCGGCGACCTCCGCCTCGCCGATGAGCTGGCGCTGGGCCATCTCGCGGGCCACGAGGTCGATGGGATCGCGCCGGCGCCAGGCCTGCTCCTCCTCGCGGGTGCGATAGCCGAAGGCGCTGCCCGGCAGCGGTCCGTTCTGGTGGAAGAAACGGTAGACGTCCGCCTCGATGAGGGTGGGACCGCCACCGGAGCGCATCACCTCCAGCGCCTCGGCCGTCGCCAGCGCCACCGCCAGCGGGTCCATGCCGTCCACCTTCCAGGCGGGGATGGCGAAGCCCAGTCCGCGCGCCGACAGGCGCGTCTCGGCGGTGGACTCCTCCACATGGGTGGAAACCGCATAGCGGTTGTTCTCGATGAAGAAGCAGAGCGGCAGCTTCCACGCCGAGGCGAGGTTCATGGTCTCCAGCACCGAGCCGATATTGGTGGCGCCATCGCCGAAATAGGTGAAGGCGGCATCGCCAGTGCCCGCCCGCTTGTGGGCGAAGGCGGCCCCCGCCGCCAGCGGCACGCCGCCGCCGACGATGGCATTGGTGCCGAGATTGCCCGCCTGCGCCCAGCGCAGGTGCATGGAGCCACCGCGCCCCTTGCAGAAGCCCTGGGCAAGGCCAAGGATTTCCGCCAGCGTCTTCTTGGAGAGATCGCGCACGTCGCCGGCGAATGGGGCGGTGGGGGCAAGGCCGTCCGGCGCCACATAGGCCAGCGACTTGGCGAGGAACTGGTGGTGGGCGCGGTGCGAGCCGTTCACCTGGTCGGACGCCCGCATCATCACGGCCGAGCCGGTGGCGCCGCCCTCCTGCCCGATGGCCGAGTGCGCCGGGCCGTGCACCAGCCCCTGCCCGGCCAGCTCCAGCACCTTCTCCTCGAAGGCGCGGATCAGCACCATGGAGGTGAGCATGGTGCCGAGCAGAGCGGGATCGGCCGCGTTCCAGTCCTCGCGGGTGGTGGTCAGCTCACGCCAGGGGGCGGCGGGTATCAGGTCGGCATGGGTCGCCATCACGGCAGCTCCGGGAACACGGGGAATGGCGGGAGGCAGTGCCCCCGCGGGAAGGAATTCGATCGGGCCGCGGACACGCCGGCTCAGCCCGCGGGCGCGCCGGGCGGCGCCGCCTCGAGCCCGCCCGCCGGGTCGGCAGGATGCCAGAGCCGGAGCGCGGAGGTGCGCTCATAGGCCTTGCCGTGCGGAAAGCTCACCAGCTCGCACTGCATGCCCCAGGGCGTGAGGAAATAGACCCAGGTCTGCCCGCCGCTGGGGCCGGCCTGCCGCAGCACCGGCTCCCCGCAGATGGTGGCGCCGTGACGGCGCAGGTGCGCGACGGCGGCGTCCATGTCGTCCACGTAGAACGCCAGATGATGGCCGCCCACGTCGGAATTGCGCGGAGGCGTGCTGCGCTGGTCCGGGGCGATGTACTGGAAGACCTCGAAATTCGAGCCGAACCCGCAGCGCAGGAACACCAGCTTCTTCATCACCGTGCGCGGATCGACATTGAGCTGGCGCGCCATCCAGTCGTCCTCCGCCTGGAAGGGGCCGAGCTCGTAGACCGGCGTGCAGCCGATGACGTCGACGAAGAAGCGCACCGCTTCATCGATATCGGGAACCGTGAAGCCGATATGGTCGGTGCCCCGCAGGCCGGGAAGCCCGTGCGCGTCCGCCGCCTGGAAATGCTGATCCTCGATGACCATGGTTCGACCCGTTCAAAGGGGTGGCGCGCCGTCCGACGAAGGAGAGGGGGATCAAGGCACCGCGGCACCCGCCGACCATGCGGCGGCCAGGCCCCTCGCCGGCATTCCCTCCTGTCGTCCAACGATCTCCGCCGTTTCCCGACCGATAGTGGCCACCACATACGCTGTCAACACCAATGTATCCGATGATGCAGTGCAAAACCCAAAATCCGGGTGCAAATCCATCTGTTTGGATACAATTGCCGTCAAGCCGTGGATCATGGTATCCAATTTCAAGGGTCGCCGGCCCTGAACGGCGCGCCGGGATGATCCCAAGGGCATGCGATGAAGACCGAAAAAGCCAACGAAAGTCCCGACCGGGAGGCCGGCGTGCGCAGCCACGCCATTGCAGCGGATCTCAGGGCCGGGATTCTCGACGGGCTATTCACCCCCGGCACCCGCGTCCGGCAGGAGGAACTGGCCGAGCGCTACGGCACCAGCCGCATTCCCGTCCGCGAAGCCTTGCGGGACCTCGAAAGCGAGGGCCTCGTGGTGCTGGTGCCGAACTCCGGCGCGTGGATCGCCAAGACCGACATCAACGAGTGCGTCGAGATCTACCAGATCCGCGAGCGCATCGAGCCCCTCGCCCTCAGCGAGAGCATCCGCCGCATGGACGATGCGACCATCGCCCGCCTCGCCGAGCTGTGCGCGCAGATCGAGGCCTCCACGGAGGTGGAGGATTTCCTGAAGCTGGACAGGGAGTTCCATCTCCTGAGCTACAAGGCGGCGGCGATGCCGACCCTGCTCGCCATGATCGAGCGCTTCTGGAACACCACCCAGCATTACCGGCGCGCCTATTCCCACCTTATCGGCAAGGACGGCCAGTGGATCATCCACGCCGAACACCGGCTCATCATGGAGGCGATCCGGCGGCGGGACCCGGTGGACGTGCAGCACCTGCTGGAAAGCCACATCCGCCGCACGCGGCTGCATCTCCAGGCCAACGACTTGGCGGCCCTCTCCGGCCCTCGCAGATAAGCGGACCCACCGCCGGCGGCTTCACTGCGGAGCAGCGACCTGCACCCATGAGCTGCAAGCCCGCGCGGGGCACCTTGCCCGCATGCGTCGCCCGCGCAAGATTAGGCGCACGGGATGGGATGGGTTTATTTAGTTTCCGAACGTTATAGACATCGATAGAGGCACCCCTTCACCAACACATGCTGGCTGCTTGAAATAACGCAGACGCGAATGCTTGCATCACGCGGCAGAGATCAGAGCCTCGGGGCGATGACGGCCCAGCAGGTGGATATGGGCGACCTGCCGCAAAAACCACTACAGGCGTGCGCGGGAGGGGCGCCCTGCTCGGCGCCTACCGGACCTTCCCGATCACGATCGCCGACCTTGCGGCGGCGACCGGATATGATTTCGGACCACTGGCGGCGGCCGACCCGCTCGCCCGCCGGAGCCAGCTCACCGAGGCCATCGCCGCCGGGCAGCCGGTGGCGTTCGGGCTGTCGGAAGAAGCGGACATGGTGCTGTAGCGCCCAGGTTCGCCCGTTCGAAGCTCCGGTCGCCGGGTGCCTCAATCGCAGATCTTCAGCTCGACCGGGTCGGCGTCGGCGGCCACCAGGTCGCCCATGGGGCGGCAGCGCCCCTGCGTGCACACCCGCCAGTCGGCGGTGGCGCCAGAGCGGCGCAGGATGACCGAAAGCTGCGGCGCCAGCTGCGGGCGCGCCACATAGAAGCCGCCCGCGCGCACCGCGCCCTCGGGCGGCTCCATGCCGGCGCCGGAGCCCTGCACGCGCACTTCCTGCAGCACCAGGCCGCCGGGGGTGGCGCGCCAGTCCTCCTGCCACTCGCTCTTCTGCACCGAGTGGGTCCAGGCGAGGGTGAAGACGGCGGCGAGCCGCACCACCTGCGCCCCGGCGACCAGGCAGGCGACGGCGGCCAACGCGCCGGCCTAGGCTCGTGCCGGGGTGGCGTTGCGGGTCCGCCAATAGTGCCAGGCGATGAACGCCGCCGCGGTGGCGAAGCCCACCTCGTCGGTCCAGGGCAAGGAGAGGATGAGCAGCGCCGCCGCGGCGAAGCCGATGAAGCGCTCCACCACGTTCAGCGGGCCCAGCAGATAGCCGGTGGCGGTGCCGGCCCACAGGATGATGGCCACCACCGCCTTCACGAACACATAGGCCACCGCCGGCCAGAAGCCGATGACCGCGGCCATGGGATCTCCATCCTGCAGCATCAGCGCCGGGGAATAGACCGCCATGAACGGCACCACATAGCCGGCGAGGGCGATACGGGTGGCGATCCAGCCGATGGCCTGGCCCGATGCCCCGGCAATGGGTGCCGCCGCGAAGGCCGCCAGCGCCACCGGCGGCGTGAGGTCCGCCATGATGCCGAAATAGAAGACGAACATGTGCGAGACGATGAGCGGCACGCCGAGGGAGAGGAGCGCCGGCCCGGCGATGGAGGCGGTGATGATGTAGTTGGGGATGGTCGGCAGCCCCATGCCGAGGATGAGGCAGGCGATCATGGTCAGCACGAGGGACAGGAACAGGGAGCTCTTGCCCACCTCCACCACGAAGGTGGCGAAGGTCGTGGCGACCCCGGTCAGGGTGAACACGCCGATCATGGTGCCCACGAGGGCGCAGGCGATGCCCACCGGAAGCGCGTTGCGCGCCCCGTCCGCCATGCTTTCGATGCTGATGCGCAGGGTCTCGCGCCCGCCCTTCACGAACAGCAGGATCACCACGAGGGCGCCCACCGCCGCCGCGACGCCATTGATGCCATATTCGAGGAAGCTCGCAGCCGCGATGCCGAGCACGATCCAGAACACGATGCGCAGGCCCTGGGGGCCGATGACCCGCGCCACCGGCGTGCCGAGCACGATCAGCGCCGTGAGGGCAAGGCCCACCGTGCCGGCGAAGAGCGGCGTGTAGCCGGAGAACAGCAGCCACACCAGCGCCACCAGGGGCAACATCAGGTACCAGCGGGTCGTCAGCGCCCGCCAGGCGTCCGGGCACTGGGCCTTGGGCAGGCCGGACAGGCCGCCCTTTCCCGCCTCCAGATGCACCATGGCGAACACGGTGAAGAAGTAGAGGAAGGCCGGGATCACCGCCGCCGTGGCGATGGTGGCATAGGGCACGTCGATGGTCTCGGCCATGATGAAGGCCACGGCCCCCATCACCGGCGGCATGATCTGGCCCCCCATGGAGGCTGTCGCCTCCACCGCGCCGGCGAAGGCCGGCTTGTAGCCGAAGCGCTTCATCAGCGGGATGGTGAACTGGCCGGTGGTGACCACGTTGGCGACACCGGAGCCGTTGATGGTGCCCATCAGCGCCGAGGAGATCACCGCCACCTTGGCCGGGCCGCCCTTGGCGTGGCCCACCGTGCCCATGGCGAGGTCGTTGAACAGCTGGATCATCCCCGCGCGCTCCAGGAACGCGCCGAACAGGATGAACAGGAAGATGAAGGACGACGACACGTAGGTGGGCGTGCCGTAGATGCCCTCGGTGCCGAGGAACATCTGGTCCACCACCTGCACGTAGTCGAACGGGCGATGGTCGAGGGGCGCCGGCAGATACTCGCCGAACAGGCCGTACAGGATGAAGACGCCGCAGATGAGGGGCAGCGAGGCCCCCATCAGCCGCCGCGATCCCTCGAACACCAGCGCGACGGCCAGGGTTCCGACCACGATGTCCATGGTGGACGGGTCGCCCGCGCGCTGGATCAGGTCCGAATAGAACACCCAGTGATACAGGCCGACGATGAAGGACACGACGCCGAGCCCCCACAAGGCAAGGCGCCGGCCACCAGCGAGATGGTTGCCGGCGATGGCGAACACCACCAGCAGCAGGAAGCCCACATGCACCGACCGCACGATCTGGCTCGGCAGCGGGCTCCAGGCGGCGGTGATCACCTGGAAGGTGGAGAAGGCCACCGCGATCCAGAACACCGTCCGCCCCCACCCGCCGGGACCCCAGGTAAGGTCCAGCAGAGCATCGTCCACCACCACCGCGGCGCCATGGCCGGGCGTGCTGATGTCATGGCTGACCGGAGGCGTGGTGGCGGGGGTGTGGAGCGAGGATGTCATCGGAACTCTGCCTCAAGCGGTCCTTGCCAGCCCGGCCTGCGGTCGGGATACGTCACTTTCCGCGACGCCTTCATCTCATGCGGCATCGTCATCTGGCGCGGTGTCTTGCGCTCGGGGGAAGGCCGGGGTCGGCCCGTCCCTCCGCGCACCGGCGGCCGCGGCACGGAGACCGCGACCCGCCGGTCCCTCAGGGCGTCACGCCCTTTTCCTTGAAGTACCGGGCGGCGCCCGGATGGAACGCCACCGGGGACCCCTTCATGGCATCCCCGACCTTGATGCCCCGCGCCGCCGCATGCGCCGCCGCCAGCTCCGGCAGGTTGTCGTAGATCGCCTTGGTGATGGCGTAGACGTCGTCGTCCTTCATGCTGGAGCGGGTGACGAGGAAGTTGGGCACCGCGGCGGTGGCGACGTCGGCCACCTGGCCCTCATAGGTGTTGGCCGGAATGGTCGCCTTGAGATAGGGCGCGCCGATCTTCTCGATCACCGCAGGTGGCACCTCCACCACCACGATCGGCACCGAATTGGCGAGGTCCTTGATGGAGGCGACGCCGAGACCCGCCGACTGGAGCGTGGCATCGAGCTGCCGGTTCTTCATCAGCTCCACGGATTCGGCGAAGGGCAGGTATTCCAGCTTGCCGAGATCAGAATACTTGATGCCCGCCGCGCCGAGAATGGCACGGGCGTTGAGCTCGGTGCCGGATTTGGGTGCGCCCACCGAGATGCGCTTGCCCTTGAGGTCGGCGATGCTCTTGATGCCCGAATCCTTCGAGGCGACGATCTGGATGTAGTTGGGATAGATGCCGCCCAGCGCCACCACCTTGGTCAGCGGCGCCTTGAAGCCCGCTTCCTCCTTGCCGGCCGCCCCGTCCGCCAGGCTGTCGGCGAGGGTGAAGGCGACCTCGCCCTTGCCCTGCTCGATGAGGTTGAGATTTTCCACCGAGGCCTTGGTGGCCTGCACCGATGGCCGCGTGCCCGGCACCTTCTCGCCGATCACTTTCGAGATGGCGACCCCCAGGGGATAATAGACGCCCGACGTGCCGCCGGTGAGGACGTTGACGAATTCCGCCCTCGCCGCGCCCGGGGCAAGGACAAGCGTCGAGGCAAGGGCGAGCGCGCCGAGGCGAGCCGCCGCCCTGGAGGCACGGACTGTGGTGATGATGCGTTGCACGGGCGTGCTCCCTGAGGTTTTTAAAACGTTGTAGGGAGGCTAACGCCTCCTTCCGCAAAGGCCAGAGCCTTTTTCCGGCTTCAGACTAAAGTCTAATTCAGCGGTTTCCCGGTGTGGCTCGCGCCGGCTCTGCTCACGCGAGCGTGCCCCGCCCCCACCCCCAAGGGGGGAACGCATCGGGGCCACTTGCATTAACATCGGGACCGCGTGTCCCCTTGCTGCACCCCGTGTCCGGGCTGCCGCCCGCGTTGGCGCGCCACATCACCCTCGAAGGAACGCCATATGCAGAGGCCCTGCGCATCCCATGTGTCCCGGCGCGACCTCCCGGTCGCGGGGGCCGCCTCGGTGGCCGATGCCACCCCCAAGGCTCCCCTGTCCGGCCCGGACGCGCCGGTGATCGGACGGGTCTCTTTCCGGGTGAACGGCGTGGCGCGGGAACTTGACATCGACACCCGTACGACACTGCTCGACGTCCTGCGTGAACACCTGCACCTGACGGGAACGAAGAAAGGCTGCGACCACGGCCAGTGCGGCGCCTGCACGGTGATCCTGGACGGCCAGCGCATCAATTCCTGCCTCACCCTGGCGGTGATGCACCAAGACGGCGCGGTCACCACCATCGAAGGCCTGGGCACGCCCGAGGCGCTGCACCCCATGCAGGCCGCTTTCGTGAGGCATGACGGCTATCAGTGCGGATACTGCACGCCGGGCCAGATCTGCTCGGCCGTCGCCGTCCTTGCCGAGATCAAGGCCGGCATCCCCAGCCACGTCACCGCCGACCTCACCGCGCCGCCGCCCCTCACCCCGGACGAGCTGCGCGAGCGCATGAGCGGCAACATCTGCCGCTGCGGCGCCTATTCCAACATCGTCGAGGCCATCACCGAAGTGGCAGGGAGCGCGGCATGAAGCCCTTTACCTACGAGCGCGCTTCCTCGCCGGCCGAAGCCGCCGCCGCGGCGGCGCGCAATCCGGCGGCGCGGTTCATTGCCGGCGGCACCAACCTCCTCGACCTGATGAAACTCGAGATCGAGACCCCCTCCCAGCTCATCGACGTCAACGGGCTTGCCCTGGACACCATCGCGGCAACGCCGGACGGCGGCCTGCGCATCGGCGCGCTGGTGCGCAACACCGCACTGGCGGCCGACTTTCGGGTGCGCCGCGACTATGCCCTGCTGTCGCGCGCCCTGCTGGCCGGCGCATCCGGCCAGTTGCGGAACAAGGCGACCACCGCCGGCAACCTGCTCCAGCGCACGCGCTGCCCCTATTTCTACGACACCGACCAGGCCTGCAACAAACGCCGCCCCGGCAGTGGCTGCGCGGCCATCGGCGGCTTCACCCGCCAGTTGGCGGTGATCGGCGCCAGCGAGGCCTGCATCGCCACCCATCCGAGCGACATGGCGGTGGCCCTGCGCGCCCTCGATGCGCGGGTGGAAACCGTGCGGCCCGACGGCACCGCGCGGAGCATTCCCATTGCCGACCTCCACCGCCTGCCCGGCGAGACGCCCCACCTGGAGACCTCGCTGGTGCCGGGCGAGCTCATCACTGCCGTGACCCTGCCCAAGCCGGTGGGTGGCACGCACGTCTACCGCAAGGTCCGCGACCGCGCCTCCTACGCGTTCGCCCTCGTCTCGGTGGCGATGATCCGGCAAGAGGACGGGACCGGGCGGGTTGCGCTCGGCGGCGTGGCGCCCAAGCCGTGGCGGGTCGAGGCCGCCGAGGCGGAGATGGCCCGCGGCGCCAGGACTGTGGCCGCTCATCTCCTCGCCGACGCGAAACCCACCACTGACAATGCCTTCAAGCTCACGCTGGTGGAGCGCACGCTCGGCGCGGTGATGGCGGAAGCAAGGGGCTGAACCATGAAATTCGATGCTCCCGCGACCACCAACCCCATCGACCGGCTCAAGATCGTCGGCCAGCCGCTCGACCGGATCGAGGGCCGCTTCAAGACCACAGGCACCGCCCTCTATGCCTATGAGCACAACGATGCCGCCCCCAATCCCGCCTACGGCTATGTGGTGGGTGCATCCATCGCCAAGGGCCGCATCGCCGCCATGGACCTCGCGGCGGCCGAGCGCGCGCCCGGCGTGCTGGCGATCGTGACGGCGCAGAACGCGGGCCGGCTCGAAAAGGGCAAACTCAACACCGCCAGGCTCCTTGGAGGTCCCGAGATCGAGCACTATCACCAGGCGATCGCCGTGGTGGTTGCCGAGACCTTCGAGCAGGCGCGGAGCGCGGCGCGGCTCGTGCGTGTGGAATATGTGGCGGAGCAGGGCGCGTTCGACCTCGCCGAGGCCCGGGACTCCGCGGCCAGGCCGAGCGCGGAAGGCTTCGGCGGCTCGCCAGACACCGCCATCGGCGATTTCGCCGGCACCTATGCGGCGGCTCCGGTGAAGCTCGACGCCACCTACACCACCCCCGACCACGCCCACGCCATGATGGAGCCGCACGCCTCCATCGCGGCCTGGGACGGCGACCGGCTGACCCTGTGGACCTCCAACCAGATGCTGGCCTGGGGCGTCGCGGACGTCGCCCGCATGCTGCGCATCCGGCGCGAAAATGTGCGCCTCATCTCGCATCATGTGGGCGGCGGGTTCGGCGCCAAGCTGTTCGTGCGCGCGGATGCGCTGCTGGCGGCGCTGGCGGCGCGGACGACGGGGCGGCCGGTGAAGGTGGCCCTGCATCGTCCGTTCGTGTTCAACAACACCACCCACCGCCCCGCCACCATCCAGCGCATCCGCATCGGCGCCAAACCGGACGGGACGATCACCGCCATCGGGCACGAAAGCTGGTCCGGTGACCTGCCCGGCGGCGGCCCGGAGACGGCGGTCAACCAGACGCGCCTGCTCTATGCCGGCGCCCACCGCATGACCGCGACGCGGCTCGCCGTGCTGGACCTGCCGGAGGGCAACGCCATGCGCGCGCCCGGCGAGGCTCCGGGGCTCATGGCGCTGGAGATCGCCATGGACGAGATGGCCGAGAAGCTCGGCCTCGACCCGATCGAATTCCGGATCCTGAACGACACGCAGGTGGACCCGGAAGAGCCGCAGCGGCCGTTTTCCCAGCGCCAGCTCGCGACCTGCCTGCGGACCGGGGCCGAACGCTTCGGCTGGAGCCGGCGCAACCCGCTGCCGGGACGCACCCGCCACGGGCGGTGGCTGCGCGGCATGGGGGTCGCCGCGGCCTTGCGCAACAACCTGCTGACCAAGTCGGGGGCGCGGGTTCGCCTCGACGGGCGCGGCATGGTGACGGTGGAAACGGACATGACCGACATCGGCACCGGCAGCTACACCATCATCGCACAGACCGCGGCCGAAATGATGGGGGTGCCCATGGAGAACGTCATCGTGCACCTGGGGGATTCCGCATTTCCGGTGTCCGCGGGATCGGGCGGCCAGTGGGGCGCCAACAATGCTACCGCCGGCGTCTATGCCGCCTGCATGAAGCTGCGCGAGGAGGTGGCGCGCAGGCTCGGCTTCAACTCGGAGGATGCGGTCTTCGCCGATGGCGAGGTGCGCGCCGGCCAGAGGGCGGCTCCGCTCGGCGGCGCGGCGGCCCAAGGCGAGATCGTGGCCGAGGATGCCATCGCATACGGCGACCTGGACAAGACGCACCAGCAATCCACCTTCGGCGCGCATTTCGTCGAGGTTGGAGTGGATGTGGCCACGGGGGAAATCCGGCTTCGGCGGATGCTGGCGGTGTGTGCGGCGGGGCGGATTCTCAATCCGAAATCGGCCCGCAGCCAGGTGATCGGGGCGATGACCATGGGCGCCGGCGCCGCCCTCATGGAGGAGCTGGTCGTCGACAAGCGGCACGGCTTCTTCGTCAATCACGACCTCGCCGGCTACGAGGTGCCGGTGCACGCGGACATCCCGCACCAGGACGTTGTTTTCCTTGATGAAACCGATCCCCTCTCCTCCCCCATGAAGGCCAAGGGCGTGGGCGAATTGGGCATCTGCGGGGTCGGGGCGGCGGTGGCGAATGCGGTCTACAACGCCACCGGCGTGCGCATCCGCGACTATCCCCTGACCCTCGACAAGCACCTCGACCGGCTGCCCGAGATGAGCTGACCGGCCGGCCGGGAAAGCCGACACCGTCCCGACACCGCGCATGTCGGGACGGTGTCGCCCCGGTGTCGGCACCCGACATGTCGTGCCGTCGGCCTCGGCCTTCGACCGATGCCGGGTGGGTCACGCTCAAACGCCGCGCGGCGGCTTGCGGATGTCCTCGTAGAGGGTGTGGAGGCGCTCCAGCGAGCGCACCGAGCGCTCGGGCTCGGTGGCGGCGAGGCCGAACACCAGCATCTCGATGCACATGAGCACGAGGCCGTGCAGGGGCACCGTCTCCGACTTGCCGCGCGGCACATGGATCACCACCCGCGCCTGCCGGCCGAAGGCGGGCGAGGCCGAGCCGGTGAGCAGGATCATCGGGACGTCGAGCCGGCGCGCCTCCTCCAGCGTGGCCGCTCCCTCCCGGTGGGCGCTCGCCTGCCCCATCATCACCAGCACGTCGCCGCGCCGCATGGCGAGCAGCTGTTCCCCGAGCGCGATGCCGGTGCGGTTCAGCGCATAAGCATGCCGCCCGTTGCGCACCAGCAGCCGGGCGGCATAGTCGGCGATGATGGCGGAGGCGCCGATGCCGAACAGGCCGATCCCCGCCCCGCCCCGCATCAGCTCGATGGCGGCGGCGATGGCCCGCCGGTTCTCCGGCTTCGTCACCTGCTCGATGCCGGCGAGGTGGCCGGCGCGGACGAAATCGATGGAGGCGTCCACGTCCCGCGTGAGCTCCTCGGTGGTGGCGCTCATCTTGTCCACGGAGGAGATCACCTCGCCGAGGAAGCCGGCGAGCGTGCGCTTCAGGTCCCTCAGCCCGTCGAAGCCCAGCGCCTGCACCGCCCGGATCACGGTGGCATCCGAGGTCCCGGTCTCGGCGGCGATCTCCAGGGCGGACTGGCCGAGGACGGCGCGGCGATTCTCGTTGATATAGTCGGCCACCACCTTGAGACGGGGCGAGAGCGTCGCGCCCCGGGCGCGCAGGCGCGCCCCGAAACGATCCACCCGGCTCTTGCGCCCTTGCGACGGCGTCGTCATGGCGCCCGCCCCCGCTCCTCTCCTCATTCCACGTCCTCCATGCTGGCACAGGGCACAGCGGAACACCAATGGCGGAGCCGGAGGCCGGCGCGCGCCGCCCTGTGCCCCGGCCCTCGCCCTTTCTCGCCGCGTCATGCCCCGGCTTGTCCGGGGCATCCATCCAGCAGCCCGCTCCGCCCTCACCGGCCGGCATCAAGCCCGGCCCCGGCGCGGATCCCCCGGACCAGCCGGGGGATGACGGCGCGGTTGGACATCGTCATCCGCACAGAACCAAACCCGCTCCCGGCGGCCCCTAGCGCCCCGGCCCCGCTTGCCCCGGCGCTTCCCGCCGCAACACCTCCCGCCGCAGAACCTGGGCCTCCACCACCGCCACCAGCAGGCTGAGCGCGGCATAGGTGTTGGAGATGGTCTCGTCGCGCGGCAGCAGCAGATGGCGGCCCTCGCGGCAGGCCTTCAGCATGCGGCACCAGCCGGGCATCACCTTCTCCAGGGCGGCCACCTCCTCGCCCGGCCCGCCGCCCTGGTCGGAGCGGAAGGTGCCGAAGATGAAGTCGGCATCGAGGTCGGGCAGGTGTTCGGCGCTCACGTCCATGCGCCCGCCCTCGGGGATGGCGTCGATGATCGGGGGGAAGCGGAAGCCGGCATCGCGCAGCACGCGTCCCAGCGCCCGGTCGGTGTGGAACACGGTGAGCTTGCCCTGGTTGGCCTGGAAGGCGGAGACGGTGATGCGCGCGGTGTCCACCAGCCCCTTCAGCTGGGCGATCTGCGCCGCATAGCGCTGCTGGAGCGCGGCGAGGCGCGCCTCGCTGCCGGTCAGCGCCGCGAGCTTGCCGTAGATGGCGGCGGGCCCGCCCTTCAGGTGCTCGATGCTCACGGTGGGGGCGATGGCCTCCAGCTGGGCGAGCGGCGTGTCGCGGGTGGGCGAGGTGACGATGAGGTCGGGCTTCGCCGCCACCACCGCCTCCAGGTCGATGGCGTTGGCGCCGAGGAAGGCGATGGGCGCCGTGTCGAAATCCACCCCGGTGAGCAGCTTGCCGGCGCGCAGGAAGCGCGTGCCGTCCGGCCGCACCCGCCCGTGGCTCGCCACCGGCATCACCCCGAGCTCGATGAGCGGCAGGGTGAGGTCGAGGTCATGCAGGGAGACGATGCGCCGGGGATGAACCGGCACCTCCACCGTACGGCCGAGATCATCGGTGAAGGGGCGGGTCTGGGCACCGGCACCGCCGGCGAGGACAACGAGAAGAAGGGTGCAGAACAGGCGGGGGATCATCGGGGCCTCACGGGAGGGCTCACAGCTGGTCGCGGCGGCGCCACAGCAGGAACAGGAACAAGGGCACGCCGGCGACCGTCATCACGATGCCGGCGGGGATCTGGAGGGGGGCGAACAGGAGGCGGCCCACGGTATCGGCGGCCAGCACCATGGCGGCGCCCACGAGGGCGCTCGCCACCAGGAGCGCCGACTGGCCGCCGCCCACGGCGAAGCGCGCCATGTGCGGCGCCATGAGGCCGACGAAGCCGAGGCTCCCTACGGCCGAGACCGCCGCCGCCGTCATCAGCACCGGCGCCGCCAGGCGGGCGGCGGACAGCGCCTTCAGCCGCACGCCGAGCCCGGTCGCCACCGGGTCGCCCAAAAGGGCCGCGTCGGCGCCGCGGGCGGTGGCCAGCAGCAGGACCGCGCCGGCCGCGCCCCACGCCGCCGGCGCCGGCAGCAGCGGCCATGAGGCGGCGTGCAGGCTCCCCGCCAGCCAGACGAGCGCGGTCTCCACGTCGTTGATGTCGGCCGTGGTGATGAAGACGAGGAGCGCGGCGGAGAGCAGCCACGACATGCCGATGCCCACCAGCACGAAACGCACCCCGGAGAGGTCGCGGGCGAGCCCCGCCACCGCCAGCGCCACGGCGAGGCCGCCGGCCATGCCGGCCACCGGGCGCAGGCCCACCCCCGCCGCCGGCACGGCGAGGATGAGGGCGAGCACGGCCACGCTCGCCCCCTCCTTCACGCCGATGAGGCCGGGATCGGCGAGGCTGTTGCGGGTCAGCGCCTGCATGGCGGCGCCGGCGAGGCCGAGCATGGCGCCGGCGAGCATGGCGAGCAGCACCCGCGGCAGGCGGATGTCCCAGATCACCTGCGCCACCTCCGCCGGAACCTGCGCGCGGACCAACGCGGCGAGCACCTGCGCGGCCGGGATCGGCAGGCTGCCCGACGACAGCGCCACGAGCGCGCCGGCACCGATGGCGCATGCGAGCCCCACGCAGGTCGCCACCACGCGCGGGCGCAGCCGGAAGGCCAAGGGCCCGCAGGCGAAGCGGGCATAGCCGGCGGCGCGGGCGGCGGTCACCTGCGGCTCCGCGCGGCAAGCAGGAGGAACACCGGCACGCCCACCAGCGCCGTCATCGCCCCGGTGGCGAGCTCGCGCGGGGCGAACAGGGTGCGCGCCGCGAGGTCGGCGGCCAGCACCAGCGCCGCCCCGGCCACCGCCGAGAGCGGCAAGACGAGGCGCATGTCCCGCCCGGCCATGCCGCGCACCGCGTGGGGCACCACGAGGCCGACGAAGCCGATGGGCCCGGCCAGCGACACCGCCGCCCCGCACAGGAGCGCCGCCGCCGCCAGCGCGGCGAAGCGGGTGCGGGCGAGGTCCACCCCGAGGCCGCGCGCCACATCCTCGCCCAGGGCCAGGGCATTGAGCCGACCGGACAAAAGCAGCGCGAGGGTGAGGCCGAAGAGCAGAGGTGGCAGCGCCATCTGCAGCGCCGCGTAGGACTGGCCGGAGAGATCGCCGGCGAGCCACAGCCGCACGGCCGCCAGCGTCTGGTCGTCGAGGATGAGCTGGGCGGAGGTGAGCGCCGCGGCGAAGGCGGAGAAGGCGACGCCGCACAGGGTCACCTTCAGCGGCGTGAGGCCGCCCCGCCCCGCGCGCGCCGTGGCCACGACGAGGCCGAACACGGCGCCGGCCCCCAGCGCCGCCAGGAACGGGCGGGCGGCGGGGCCGGACAGGCCCGGCAGGATGCGCTCCAGCGCCGGGGCGAAGGTGAGCGCCGAGACCACCGCCAGCGCCGCCCCCGCATTCAGCCCCAGCACGTGCGGCTCGCCCAGCGGATTGCGGGTGACCGACTGCACCAGCGCCCCGCACAGGCCCAGCGCCGCGCCCGCCGCAAGGCCGGCGAGGCAGCGCAGCAGGCGCAGGGACACCACCACGTTGTGGTCGAAGCTGTCGGGATCGAAGGCGAGGAGCGCCTCGACCACCGTCCACGGCGCGACGGGCCGCGCGCCGACGCCGAGATGGGCCAGCGCCAGCGCCAGCAGCAGCGCCACGAGCCCGAGCATGCCGGCGACGCGGCCGAGGCGCAGGGGCCGCAGCCGTGGGCGGCGGGCGGCGGGCGAGGCGGCGACTGTCATGGCGCGAATCTCATGGCGCGAGCGTCATCGTGCGTCGTCCGCCGCGCCGACCGGGATGAACACCGGCGCGCCGGTGCGCGGGTTTTCCACCGCCACCACCTCGACGCCGAAGATGTCGCGCACCTGTTCCGGCGACAGGCGCGCGCCCTCCTCCACCACGGCGCGGATGCGACCCTCCTTCAGGCACAGCACCTGGTCGGCATAGGCCAGCGCCAGGTTGAGATCGTGCAGCACCGCCACCACCGTGCGGCCGTGGAGGCGGGTGAGGCGGTGCAGCAGGTCAAGCACCTGCAACTGGTAGCGCAGGTCGAGGAAGGTGGTGGGCTCGTCGAGCAGGATCACCTGCGTCTCCTGCGCCACCGCCATGGCGATCCAGCAGCGCTGGCGCTGGCCGCCGGACAGGGCATCCACCGGCCGGGCGGCGAAATCCAGGGTGCCGGTGAGGCGCAGCGCCGCCTCCACCGCCGCCTCGTCCGCCGCGCTCCACTGGCCGAGCAGGCCCTGGTGGGGGTAGCGGCCGCGGGACACCAGGTCGAACACGCTGAGCCCCTCCGGCACCAGCGGCGCCTGCGGCAGGATGCCCAGGGCGCGGGCCAGCGCCTTGGTGGGCAGATCGTGGATGGCGCGGCCGTCGAGCCGCACCGCGCCGCCGCGCGGCTTCAGCAGGCGCGCCATGGTGGAGAGCAGCGTCGACTTGCCCGACCCGTTGGGCCCGATGAGCGCGGTCATGCGGCCGGCGGGGACGGTGAAGCTCACGTCGTCCACGATCAGGCGGTGGCCGTAGCCGGCCTTGAGGGCGTCCACCGTGATCCGCGGTGCCCCCGCCTCCCGCGCCGGAGCGCCTGCCCGCTGTTCAAGCACCGATCCCGTTCCTTGCCCGTTCCCGACGCCGCCGGCTCCTGTCCGCCTGTGTCGCGGCTCGGCCTGTAGTAGTCAAACCTCCGGCGGGATGAAAGCGGGCCAGATCGGAATGAAAGGAAAGAGCAATTGGCCGGGGCCGGCGAAAGGCACGCCACTGTCTGTAATTATTAAAATTTAGAACTGTCACGACACCGCATGAAGGCGCTTGGAATTTCACCCCCTCGCCATCCGGCGGGCGGCACGATTGCAGATTGAGGTTGAACCTTGGAGCAATTTTAGTAAATCAGCATCCGGGCCGCATTTGAAATATTAGACCCGTTCCAGATTTTACTACTACATGCGATTTCGAACACTCCCCACCAGTCCGAGACGAAGGGCTGCCGGATCGCCCCGGCGGCGGGGGTCTCGAAGATAGGTTCGGGACCCGGGAACATGGCTTCACCCACGACATACCGCGCCCGCTTGCACCGTTCGGCCGCCGCTTTGGTGCGCGCGTCGGTGCTCGCCTCGACGGCCCTGCCGGGCCTCGCGCTGGCGCAGGACGCACCGCAGGCCGCGCCGCGGCCGGACGCGCCGCAGGAGAGCGAGACCGGCATCGTCGCCCTGCCCACCCTCGTGGTGCAGGCCGAGCGCGGCGACGGCCAGACCCAGGGCTACCAGCCCCTCACCAGCTCCACCGCCACCCTCACGCAGATGCCGATCCTCGACATCCCGCAGGCGGTGAACACGGTGACGCAGGAGGTGATCCGCGACCAGAACGCCACCACCCTCGACCAGGTGCTGCAGAACGTCTCCAACGTCACCATCGCCAACACGCTCGGCGGCACGCAGGACGCCTTCATCCGCCGCGGCTTCGGCGACAACCGCGACGGCGGGGTGCTCACCAACGGCCTGCGCACGGTGCTGCCGCGCAGCTTCAACGCCACCACCGACCGCGTCGAGGTGCTGAAGGGGCCGGCCTCCACCCTCTACGGCATCCAGGAGCCGGGCGGCATCATCAACGTCATCACCAAGAAGCCGCTGGAGAGCTACGCCGCCGTCCTCGACGGCTCGCTCACCAGCTTCGGCGGCGGCTATGCGGACTTCGACCTCACCGGCCCCATCGCCGGCACGAAGCTCGCGTACCGCTTCATCGGCGAATATCAGGACACCAATTACTGGCGCAGTTTCGGCGACACCGAGCAGGGGATTCTCGCCCCCTCCCTCGCCTATTACGGCGAGGACACGGTGGCGACCCTCGCCTACACCCATCGCGAATATTCGGTGCCGTTCGACCGCGGCACCATCTTCGACCTCACCACCGGCAAGCCGGTGCCGGTGGACCGGCGCACCCGCTTCGACGAGCCCTACAACGTCACCAACGGCACCTCGGACCTCGTCCTCGCCGGGCTGGAGCATGATTTCTCCGACGCCTGGAAGCTGAAGGTCAACTACGCCTACAGCCAAGACGTCTATGCCGACAACCAGGCGCGGGTCATCGCCTATGATTCCGCCACCGGCAACCTCACCCGCCGCGCCGACGCGACGCAGGATTCCACCCAGAAGGACCACAATCTGCGCGCCGACCTCAACGGCACGGTGAACGTCGCCGGCATGAAGAACGAGCTTTTGTTCGGCGTCGCCTACAACACTTACGACCTTCTGCGCACGGACATGATCCGCTGCAAGAACAAGACCGGCTTCAACATCTACAATCCGGTCTACGGAACCCTGCCCTACTGCACCACGGTGTCGGCGGCGGACAGCGACCAGACCATCCAGCAATCGCTCTACAACGGCTATGCGCAGGATGCGCTCTACCTCACCGAGCAATGGATCGTCGTCGCCGGGGCGAGCTACCAGTACTACACGCAGACCGCCGGCAAGGGCCGCCCGTTCAATCTCAACACCGATGCGGACGGCGGCGAGTTCATGCCGCGGGCGGGCCTCGTCTACAAGGCCACCGACAAGCTCTCCTTCTACGCCAACTACGCCACCTCCTTCGTGCCGCAGACCTCGATCGCCAGCTATATCGGCACGCTGCCGCCGGAGACCGGCGTCTCCTACGAGGCCGGCGTGAAGTTCGAGATCTTCAGGGGCCTGACCGGCACGGCGGCCGTCTTCAACATCGAGAAGGAGAACGTGCTCTACACCGAGGTCATCGACGGCGAGAGCTATGCGCGCACCGCCGGCAAGGTGCGCTCGCGCGGCTTCGAGTTCGACATCGCCGGCGCGCTCACCGACGAGATCAACCTCATCGCCAGCTACGGCTTCACCGATGCCAAGATCGTCGAGGACCCCGACTATGCCGGCAACGTGCCGGCGAACGCGGCGCGCCACAACTATTCGCTCTTCGCCACCTACGATTTCGGCAAGGTGTGGGGCGACAACAAGCTGAAGATCGGCGGCGGCTTCCACGGCCGCAGCGCCGCGCCGGGGGTGGCCGCCAACACCTACTGGCTGCCGGCCTACGTGGTGTTCGACGCCATGGTGGCCTACACCATCGCCGCGCCGACGCCTGTCACCGTGCAGCTCAACGTGAAAAACCTGTTCGACACCACCTATTACACCTCGTCCCAGGCCAACAACAATCTGGGCAACGCCATCGGCGACCCGCTGGAGGCGATCCTCTCGGCCCGGTTCACGTTCTGATTCCCGGACAAGACCCGGCGCACGTCGCCTTTCGCGCCCCGGGCTCCATCTGGGAGTAGAGGGCGATTCACCGGTCAGATTGATTCAATTTGCTTGGATCGTTGCTTGGATCGCGACCGAGCGCGGATCGACATTCAGATCGACCGGCGCCCGCCCTCCACCACCGTCAGGGCCGGGCCTGTCCCGGCCACCCGCGCGGTTGGGCCGGGCACATATCCTCGCAGGCCTGCGCCAGCGGTGCGGCGCGGATACCCGGGACAGGCCCGGTGAGGGCTGACCGCGCCCAACGGGGCGCATTTTCAAACGGGCTCTAAGCCTCCTCGCTGTCGGGCACCAGCGGGCGGTTCGGGTGCCGCCCGCCCCGCTTCGCCGCGTACATCGCCCGGTCCGAGGCCTGGATCAGCTCGCGCGGCGTGCTGCCCGCGTGGGGATGAAGCGCGAAGCCGACGCTCACCCCCACCCGCAACGCCGGCCCGCCGCCGGGCCGGTACGGCGCCCCGACATGCTCGATGATCTGCGCCACCACGGGCTCCACCTCCTCGGCGGTATGGGCCGACTTGAGGATGGCGGCGAACTCGTCGCCCCCCAGCCGCGCCAGGATGTCCCCCTCCCGCACGCAGCTCCTCAGGCGGTCCGCCACGTTCTGCAACAGCCAGTCCCCGGTGTCGTGGCCGTGCGTGTCGTTGATGGACTTGAACCCGTCGAGATCGAGATAGAGCACGGCGAAGGCGCCCCCCTCGGCCACCGCGGCGGCCAGGCACTGCTCGAAGTGCCGCCGGTTCGGCAGCTCGGTGAGCACGTCGTGTGCCGCCAGGCGGGCGATCTGCTCCTGCGCGCGGACGCGCTCGGCGATCTCTCGGGTCAGGTTCAGGTTGGCATAAGCGAGCTGCCGGGTGCGCTCCTGCACCCGCTGCTCCAGTTCCTCGTTGGCCCGCCGCAGCTCGGCGGCCGCGACCTTGCGCTCGGTAATGTCGACGAACAGCGCCACCACGCCGACCTTGTGCGGCGGGCTGTCCGGCGCCGGCTGCGACCACAGGGTGGAGGTGATCAGGTTCAGCCACACCAGCTGGTTGTCGCGATAATAGGGGATGTCGCTGTCGTGGCAGCTGTCGGCATTGTAGACGGCGTCCAGCAGCGCCTGCGCAAACCCGTCATTGGCCGGATCGCCGAACAGCTGGGTCGCGAAGGGCGCCTCGTCATCGCCCGCGGGCGAGAAGCCGAGGATGCGCTCGGCGGCCGGATTGAAAGCCCGCACGTGGCCCTGGCGGTCGAGGGCCAGAACCCCACCCTGCATGAATTCGAGAACACGGGTGAAAAGCAGATCAGGATCGACCATATGTCCCAACTCGGGCAGAGCCGGTGGATATTGGCAAGGTGGACGCCCCATGCGCAAGGGCGGCACGGGCGAAGCTCCGCGCAGGTTGCACCAGCCTTTGCGGTAAATCCCCGCTCTTTGACGCGGAACCCCGCGTCGCGACAGGGTAATTATCGGGATACGTCCGGGCGGGTACGCTCCGGCATCAGCACCAGCAGGGTGCCGGCGAGCACCAGCGCGATGCCGGCCGCCGCCGTCAAGGTCCAGTGGAACGCCTCGTACCAGGTGGAGAGCGCCAGCGCCACCAGGGGAAACAGCACCGCGCCGTAGCCCGCCCGGTTCGCGCCGATGCGGCGGATCAGCAGCAGGTAGATGGCGAATCCGGTCAGCGTCTGCGCCAGCACCAGATACACCAGCGAGCCGAGATAGCGCGTGTTCCACTCGACGATGAACGGCGACCCCCGCACCAGCGCGACCGCCAGCAGGATGACCAGCCCGTAGAAGAACCCCCATGCCGTCAGCGAGGCGAGCGGGTAGCCCCGCCGCCCGGCGACGCCGGACAGAAGGCTGCCAAGGGAAAAGCAGACGGTGCCCGCGAGCGCGAGCGCCAGCCCCTCGCCCATCCCGTTCACGCCCGTGCCATCGGCCACGGACGGGCCGAACACCAGCGCGAGCCCGGCGACGCCCGCCGCGGCCCCGGCGACAACCCGCCCCCGCAGCCGCAGGCCGAGGAAGGCGGCGGACAGCAGGGGCGTGATGACGGCGGAGAGCGCGAACACCACCGACAGCAGGCCGGACGGCAGGTGGTAGCCGGCATAATAGAAGCTCAGGAAGTTCAGCGAGAACAGCGTCGCGCCCATGGCCGCGAACAGGAGATGGTCGCGCAGGGTGAACGCGAGGCGCCCGCCGGAGACGAGCACCATGGCGAACATCACCAATGCCGCGACCAGGAAGCGCCACACCCCGGAGACCTCCGGGGTCACCAGGCCGAGCTGCAGCTTCAGCGGCAGCCAGCCGCTGCCGAAGATGAGAACGGTGGCGGCAAAGAGCAGCACGTCGGTGGGGCTGAACGCGGCGTCGAGGGAGGACCGGGGGGCCGGCATGCAGGACATCCAGTCTCGCCCGCAACCAGCGCAAAGGCGGCACCCCGGTATATATCGAACATCACACATGTCGGCCATGCGCCGGGCGCATGCCTTATCGGCCGGCTGCTCGGCTGACGGAGGGCGGGGCCGGTTCGCCGGCACCGCCGTGCGGCCTACCGGGCACCGGCGAACTGGTCGAGCAGCGCGTCGCGCGCGTCGGCGATGCGGCGATAGTGGGCGTCGCTGCCGCCTGCGTCGGGATGCGCGGTCTTGGCCAGCCGCCGGAAGGCGGCATTGATCTGCGACGGCTCGAGCGCCCCCTCGACCGGCAGGTTCAGCACCTCGCGGTGCTCCTTGTCGTCGTCGTCGAAGTCCGCCCGGAACAGGAAGGCGCGGCGCTGCTTCTGCGCCTCCATGCGCAGCTCGACCTGGTCCGCCTGCCACCTTTCGCGCGACATGACGAGGCATGCGCCGAAGGCGATCCGGCCCTGCGTCTCCAGCTCGTCGAGGCTGAACGGCCCGACGACGCCGTAGGGCGGCGCCAGCCAGGCCCTGCGGCCGCCCTCCTCCGCCTCGACCTGGCCGATCCTCACCATGTCGAGGACCCCGAGCGAGCCGTTCCAGACGACCCAATCCTCTTTGTCCGTCATGCCAAAATGTCCGACATGCGATCGCTTTCATGCATGAGCCGGCGCCGCACCCCCGTCTTTTGTGCGAAAGCGTTCGCGACAGCCGGACGGCCTGCGCGTCCATGCATATTCGGCGCCAAGGCCGCGCGCCGCCGGCCCCGTGCGGTGCAGTTGAACCCGCGGCAGGAATCGATATGAGTCCCGCCATGACTTTTTCCCCCCTCGCCGCACGGCGGGCGCCGCGATGACGGCCCCGGCCAAGGTGTCCATCGACCTCGGCACCCGCGCGGGCGGGGGAGCGGCCGTGCTGGACCTGGAGGAGCTGCTGGCCACGCGCCTGCTGGTGCAGGGCAATTCCGGCTCCGGCAAGTCGCACCTGCTGCGCCGCCTGCTGGAGCAGAGCGCCCCTGGGTGCAGCAGGCGGTGATCGACCCGGAGGGCGATTTCGTCACCCTGGCCGACCGCTACGGCCATGTGGTGGTGGATGCGCAGCGCGGCGAGGCGGATCTCCAGCGCATCGCCGCCCGGGTCCGCCAGCACCGGGTCTCGGTGGTGCTCAACCTGGAGGGGCTCGACGCCGAGCAGCAGATGCGCGCCGCCGCCGCCTTCCTCGGCGGCCTGTTCGATGCCGACCGGGATGCCTGGTATCCGGTTCTGGTGGTGGTGGACGAGGCGCAATTGTTCGCCCCCACCGCGGCTGGCGAGGTGTCCGACGAGGCCCGCAAGGTGTCGCTGGGGGCCATGACCAATCTCATGTCCCGCGGCCGCAAGCGCGGCCTCGCCGGGGTCATCGCCACCCAGCGCCTCGCCAAGCTCGCCAAGAACGTGGCGGCGGAGGCCTCCAACTTCCTCATGGGCCGCACCTTCCTCGACATCGACATGGCCCGCGCCGCCGACCTCCTGGGCATGGAGCGGCGGCAGGCCGAGATGTTCCGCGACCTGCAGAGCGGCCATTTCATCGCCCTCGGCCCGGCCCTGGCGCGCCGGCCGCTGCCGGTGCACATCGGCCCGGTGGAGACCTCGGCCCGCTCCACCAGTCCCCGGCTGGTGCCGTTGCCGGAACCGGCGGCCGCCGAGGACGCCCACGATCTGATCTTCACCCCCGGCGCCGACGAGGCGCGGCCCCTGGTGCCGCGCCGCCCGCCGGCGGTGGCGCCCACGGCGGACGTGCTGGCCCAGCTCGCCCGCAGCGTGCCGGCCGCCCCGCCGCCGGCCGCGCCGCCGGCGCCCGGCCTGTCCCCCGAGGAACGCCAGGCGGCCATCGACGCGGCGCTGCGCGAGATCCTGAGCGAGAGCGATGCCGGGTTCCGCACCATCGCCGTGCTCTACCAGGACTTCCTGGTGCGCTGCCGGATCCGCCGGATCGGCGGCGATCCCGTCAGCCTCCCAGCCTTCCGCCGCCGGCTGGCCGTGGCCCATGCCGGCATCGACATGGCCGAGGCGGAGGCGGAGGATTCCCCCTGGGCCGAGGTGCTCGGCATGGCCGGCGCGCTGCCGGAGGACATGCAGGGCGTGTTCCTCTCCCTCGCCCGCGCCGCCCACGACCATCGCCCCTGCCCGTCGGATGCCGACGTCGCCCGCGCCTATGGCAGCCGCTCGCCCGGCCGGGCGCGGCGGCTTCTGGCCTATATGGAGGAGCGGCAGGTGATCGTGTGCCGGCTGGACGGGCGCGGCCGGCGCATCGTGGCCATTCCCGGCCTCGCCTGGGAGACCGAGCCCGGCGATCCCAACGCCGCCGCCAGCGCCGCCCAGCCCGAGGCGACCCCGGCGGACTGAGGCGCGCACGCGAGCGCGGCGTTCCGGCCGCCGGTTCCCGCCGGAAGGCCGCGCGGGCGGTTTGTCACACCCGCCGCGCGGCCGTCGTGATATGCACCGCATGAACGATCGAGGCCGGCGCCTGTGGAGGAACCTGGATGTCTTTCTATCGAGGCATGACCTGCGAGAACGTGACCCTCAGCGGTGACGGCGGCACCCCGATCACCGCCTATGTGGCGCGGCCCGAAGGTCCCGGCCCCTTCCCGGCCGTGGTGCTGGTGCACCACCTGCCCGGCTGGAGCGAATTCTACATCGAGACGACCCGGCGCTTCGCCCATCACGGCTATCTCGCCATCTGCGCCAACCTCTACCAGCGCGCGGGCGAGGGCGATCCGGACGACGTCGCCGCCAAGGTGCGCGCCGAGGGCGGCGTTCCCGACGCCCAGGTGGTCGGCGATACCGAGGCGGCGGTGAAGTGGGCCCGCGCGCAGGACGGGCACAACGGCAAGGTCGGCCTGTTCGGCTCCTGCTCGGGCGGACGACACGCCTTCCTCTATGCCTGCCGGAAGACGGACGTGGACGCCTGCGCCGAGCTGTGGGGCGGCCGCGTGGTGATGGGCCAGGAGGAGCTCAACGACAAGGCGCCGGTCGCGCCCATCGACCTGACCAAGGATCTCTCCTGCCCGCTGATCGGCATCTTCGGCAACGACGACCGCGCGCCGAGCCCCGAGCAGGTGAACCAGCACGAGGCCGAGCTTGAGAAGCACGGCAAGAGCTACGCGTTCCACCGCTATGACGGCGCCGGCCACGGCTTCTTCTACTGGCACCGGCCGCTCTACCGGCCCGAGCAGGCCATGGACGGCTGGAGCAGGATTCTCGCGTTCTTCGGCCGGCACCTGGCAAATTAGGAGGCGCCTCGCATGTGCACGTCCATTGTCGAGATCGTCCCGGCGGAAGGCATGGCCAAGCGCGGCGACGACTGGTTTCCCCTGGCGCAGGCGGTGGTCGCCTACGACCATGCCCGCCATGCGCCCTTGGCCGACGTCATCACCCTGGACTTCATCAACACCGGCCTTGAGCCGGGGGCGCGCGCCGGCATCGAGCTGACGCTGGAGAGCGCCCGCGAGCTGCGCGCCGCCCTCGACCGGGCGATCGCCGCGGCCGAGTTCGAGGAGGCGGAAGTCCGCGGCAAGGGCGCCGCGCCCGGCCGCGTCCGGGCCGCCTGAGACCGGGCCGCCTGAGACCGGGGCGCCTGAACCGGAAGTGTGCGCCGCGGCCTGGCCCGCCGGGCTGCGGATCTTCCGGCCCGGCCCGCCGCGTCAGAGCGCGAACTGGGTCTTGACCAGGCGGGAATACAGGCCGCCGGCGTTGAGCAGGTCCTGGTGCGGCCCCTGCTCGCTCACCCCCTCCCGCGTCACCACGACGATGCGGTCCGCGTTCCGGATCGTGGACAGGCGGTGGGCGATCACCAGGGTGGTCCGGCCCCGCGACAGGGCGGCCAGCGACTGCTGGATCTCCTGCTCGGTCTCGCTGTCGAGGGCCGAGGTGGCCTCGTCGAGAATGAGGATGGGCGGGTCCTTCAGGAACATGCGGGCGATGGAGAGGCGCTGCTTCTGCCCGCCCGACAGCTTCACCCCGCGCTCGCCCACCATCGTGTCGAGGCCGAGAGGAAGGGCGGCGATCATGTCGTCGAGCCGCGCCCGCCGGGCGGCGGCGAGGATCTCCTCCTGCGAGGCGTCGAGCCGCCCGTAGGCGATGTTCTCGCGGATCGTCGCCGCGAACAGGAACACGTCCTGCTGCACGATGCCGATGGATTGGCGCAGCGAGGCCAGCGTCACGTTGCGGATGTCGTGCCCGTCGATGGTGATGCGGCCGGCGGTGGGCTCGTAGAAGCGCGGCAGCAGCGAGCAAAGGGTGGTCTTGCCGGCGCCGGAGGGGCCGACGAAGGCCACCGTCTCGCCCGCCGCGATGGTGAGCGAGAGGGTGTTCAGGACTTTCTTGTCCGCGGTGTAGCCGAAGCTGACGGCCTCGTAGCGGACCTCCCCGCGCACCCGCTCCAGCGCCACCGCGCCGGGCCGGTCGGCAATGTCCGGGCGGGTTTCGAGGAAGTCGAGGTAGGAGCGGAAGCCGGCGATCCCCTTGGGATAGATCTCCACCACCGCCGCGATCTTCTCCAGCGGCCGGAAGAACACGGCGACCAGGAGCAGGAAGCCGACGAAGCCGCCGTTCGTGAGCTCGCCGCGCAGGACGAAATACGTGCCGGCGAGCATCACCATCACCTGCGTCAGCCGCATGCCGAGATAGCTCAGCGACATGTTGGCCGCCATCAGGCGGTAGGCGGCGAGCTTGGTCTCGCGGTAGTGGGCATTGTCGCGGGCGAACAGGCGCCGCTCGTGCTCCTCGTTGGCGAAGGCCTGCACCACGCGGATGCCGCCCACATTCTCCTCGATGCGCGCATTGAAGGCTCCGACCCGGCCGAACAGGGAGCGGAAATTGTCGGTCATCTCGCGCCCGTAATGGGTGGTGGCGAAGGCCACGGCGGGCACGATGGCGCCGGTGACGAGGGCCAGCGGCACGTTCACCCACAGCATCAGCAGGAAGGCGCCGAAGAAGGTCATCACCGCCAGGAACACGTCCTCCGGCCCGTGATGGGCCACCTCCCCCACCTCCTCCAGGTTCTTGGTGAGGCGTGCCACCAGATGGCCGGTCTTGTGGTTGTCGAAGAAGGAGAAGGACAGCTTCTGCAGATGATCGAAGGCGCGGCGCCGCATCTCGGTCTCGATGTTGATGCCGAGCATGTGGCCCCAATAGGTCACCACCGCCATCAGCCCCGTATTGGCCAGATAGATGACGAGGAGCCCGCAGGACGCGAGGAGGATGAGGCCCCAGTCCTGCGCCGGCAGCAGGCGATCGACGAAGGCCTGAACCGCCAGGGGAAAGCCGAGCTCCAGCAGCCCGGACAGGATGGCGCAGGAAAAATCGAGCAGGAACAAGCCCTTGTACGGTGTGTAGTAGGAAAAGAACTGGCGCAAAATCGTCATGTCAACAAAGCTCGCATCTACTCGCCGATATCAACACCTTCGTGGCCGAGACGCCAGTAGGCCGCGATCGACATCCGGCTCTTGTCGAGGCCGGCCTCGCGCACCAGGTGCGCGCGCAGCCGGCGCGCCGTCGCCTGCTCGCAACCGGCGAACACGCGCACGCCCGAAGGATCGGGCGGGATCGGTACGGCGCGCACCGCGGCCTCGATCAGCCCGCTGGTGCCGGCCGGGGCTCCGGAGCGGTGAAGCCAGCGCAGGTCGAGGGCGGCCGGCGAGCGCAGCGGCTGCTCCTCGCCAGCATCCTCCACCTCGATCCGCGCCACCGCCCGCGTGTCCGCCGGCAGGGCCTCCAGCATCCGCGCGATGGCGGGAAGCGCGGTCTCGTCTCCCGCGAACAGGTTGAAGGCGGCCGGCATGAAGGGGGCGCCGCCGGGGCCGAGCAGGCCCACCCTGTCGCCCGGCCCGGCGCCGCGCGCCCAGTCGGCGCCGGGGGTGGAGGCGCCGTCGTGCAGGGCGACGTCGAGAGCGATCTCGCCCCGCGCGCGATCCAGGGCCCGCACGGTATAGATGCGCGGCACCAGGGCGTCGGCCCCCTTCGGCCACACCATCCGGCCGGCGTCGTCCGCGTGGGGCCAGACCGGCGGGCGCCCGGCGGGCGGGATCAGCACCCGCACATGCAGCGAGGCGGCGTCGAAATGGGCGGCATCGCCCGCCAGCACCACCCGGCGCATGCGCGGCGTGACCGGATGGGCGCGGGCGACCGTCATCTCCCGGAAGAAGGGCAGCACCCGGCTGCCCGCGTCGGCGCCGGTCCAGGCGAAGGCGGGATGGTCCGGGCCGGCGTGGCGCGCGATGGCGTCGGCCGCCGCCATCTTGGCATGGCTCAGCGCGCTCGGCGTCGCGCAGGCGCAGGCGATCACCAGGAGGCCGCCGTCCGCCGCCAGCGCCATGCGGCCGAAACGCGGGCTGTCGAGAACCGCGCCGGCCGGCGTCCACTCCACCGCCGCCCGGTCGGCCAGGCGCGTGGCGATGGCGGCGATGGCGGCGGCGGGATCGCCAACCGGCACGCGCGCCTCGGCCTTCAGCAGGTCATCCATGGCCCGTGCCTTTCCTCTGCAGCAGCCAGATCAGATACGGCCCGCCCACCAGCGCCGCGAAGAAGCCCACCGGGATCTGGTAGGGATAGGCGAGCGTGCGGCCGAGGAAGTCGGCCAGCACCAGCAGCCCGGCCCCCAGCAGCGCGGAGGCGAAGGGGAACAGGCGCCCGCCGCCGAAGCCGAGCAGCCGCGCCAGATGCGGCGCCAGCAGCCCGGTGAGGCTCAGCGGCCCGACGAAGAAGGTGGCGACCGCCGTCATGAGCGCGGCGAGCAGCGACAAGCTGAGGCGACTTGCGGCCACCGGCACCCCCAGCGCCCGGCTCACCGGCGCGCCCAGGGGCAGAATGCCGATCCAGCGCCCGAGCCAGGGCAAGGGCGCGAGCAGCAGGAGGGTCATGCCGGCGAGCAGGGCGGCCTCCGGCGCGCCCACCCGGTCGGTGGAGCCCGCCATCCAGCTCAACAGCAGGAAGGTGTTCCAGCCCCCGGCCGCGAACACCGCCGCGAGCACGGCGAGGCACATGGCGCCGAGCGCGACGCCCGCCAGCAGCATGCGTTCCGGGCCGAAGGAGGTCCACGCGCCCACCAGCAGGATGAAGAGGAGCGCGGCGAGGGAGCCGAGCGCGCTCGCCGCCATCAGCGTGCCGGTGCCGGGCATGTCGAAGAGGAGCAGCGCCGCGGCGATGCCGACCCCGGCCCCGGCGCTCACGCCCAGCACCTCGGGCCCGGCCAGCGGATTGCCGGTGAGGCGCTGCATCAGCGCGCCGGCGGCGCCGAGCAGGGCCCCGGCGCCCGCCGCCGCGGCCACGCGGGGAGCGCGGAAGGGCCAGAGGTCCGCCAGCAGGGACCCGGTGGCGAAGGACCAGCCTTCGGGACCCGGCCCCAGGGTCAGCGCCACGGCGGCGAGGACCAGCCCCGCCCCGGCAAGGAGCAGCAGGGCGCGCCCGGGCCGGGCGAGCCCGCGCCCGGCGCCCGTGGCTGCGGGTGCCGGAGGCGTGGTCGGCGTCACCTTGGGCAGCAGCCACAGCAGCAGCGGGCCGCCGAGGAGGCCGACCATGGCGCCGGTGGGGATCAGGTCGCCCCGGCTGCCGGCACTCGCCAGCACCAGCCCGTCGGCGAGGCTCAGCAGCAGCGCGCCGATGAGCGGCGCCCGCCACAGGATCTGCCCCGGCGTGCGCGCGCCGGCCAGCCGGGCGAAGGCCGGCGCGGCGAGGCCGACGAAGCCGATGACGCCCACCTCGGCGAACACGCTGGCCGCGAGCCAGACGGCGATGGCGATCACCAGCACCCGCATCGCGAGAAGGGCGACACCGAGGCTCCTGGCCCCCGCGTCGTCCAGCGCCAGCACCGCCAGCGGGCGCAGCAGCAAAGCGGATGCGGCGGCGCCGAGCAGCAGCCGCGATCCGATGGTGACGGCGGCATGCCAGTTCTGCTGGTGCAGCGAGCCGGCGCCCCAGATGAAGACGGACAGGACATACTCGCCCCGCGCCAGGATCACCGCCGCGCTCGCCGCCGCCGCCATCAGCGCCACCGTCATGCCGGCGATGACCACGGTGACGGGATCAAGGCCCCGCCGCCAGCTCAGCGCCACGACCAGAGCCACGGCCCCGGCCCCGCCGGCGAAGGCGATCGCCTCCCGCGAGACCGCCAGCAGCCCCGGCGCGAAGGCGAGGGCCAGGGTGAGCGCGAGCTGGGCGCCGGAGGCGATGCCGAGGGTCGAGGGGTCGGCGATGGGGTTGCGCAGCACCCGTTGCAGGAGCGCGCCGGCGAGGCCGAGGGCGGCGCCGGCGACGAGCGCGGTGGCCACGCGCGGCAGCAGGCTGTGCCACAGCAGCGCCTCTTGCAGCCGGCGCACCGTCTCCGGGTCGCCGGTGATCTCGGGACGGCGCAGCAACGCGGCCAGGACGAGCACGAGCGCCGCGCCGGCAAGGCCCAGCCACAGGGAGAGCCGGCGCGGCCGGCGCAGGTGCGGCAGGCTCATGTCAGCCAAGGCCCGCCCCCGTCGGGTGGAGCAGCGCCGCGCCGAGCAGCCGCGCGAAGCGCGATGCCGTGGGCAGGCCGCCGAAGGGGTTCATGGACTCGAGCACGAAGACGCGGTTGTCGCGCACGTTGGGCAGCGCCTGCCACACCGCGCTCTGCGGCAGGATGCGCCGGGCGTCGGGCGGCACGGGGGGCAGGATGACGAGGGCGGCGTCGGCGAAGCGGGCCAGCGCCTCCAGCCCCACCGGGGCCGAGGCGGCATAGGAGGTGCCCTGCGTCCACGCATTGGCGAGGCCGAGCCGCGCCAGAACCTCGCCGAACATGCTGTCGGGACCGAACACCCGGAAGTGGCGGGCATCGCCCAGGTTGATCACGAGCAAAGGCCGCGCCCCCCAGCCCGACAGCGCCTCCCGGCCGCGCGCCAGGGTGTCACGGGTCTCCGCGATCAAAGCGGCGGCGGCCTGCGGCCGTCCGGTGGCCGCGGCGAGGCGCTCCGCCGCCTCTTCGGCGCGAGCGAACGGGCGGCCGCCGCGCGCATAGATGGAAATGGTCTCCACCGGCGCGACGAGGCGCAGCTTCGGCTCGGAGGCGACGTAATAAGCGGAGTTGAAGATGAGGTCGGGCTCGGCCCGGCGCAGGGCCTCGAAATTCGGCATGCCGCGCAGCCCCAGATCGACCACGCCGGCCGGCACCGGCGGCTCCACCGCCACCTGTCGGAACAGCACCAGCTCCGCCGCCGCCACCGGCGCGATGTCCATGGCGAGCAGGGTTTCCAGCAGCGCCCAGTCGAGCGTCGCGACCCGCGCCGCGGCCGCCCGCGCCGGAGGCGCGGCGAGCGTGGCGGCGGCGGCGAGGAGGAAGGCCCGGCGCGAGGCCCCGCTCACAGCACGAACCCCATGGGCGCGCCGCTGACCGGATGCGGGAGAACGCCCATGTCGAGGTCGTAGATGGACCTGAGCGTGGCCGGCTCGACGATGTCGCGCGCCGGCCCGTGGGCGACGAGGCGGCCCGCTCGCAGCGCCACCAGCGCGTCGCAGGTGCGGGCGGCGAGATTGATGTCATGCAGCACCACCAGCACCGCCATGCCGCCCTCCTCGCGCGCCAGCTCACGCACGATGGCGAGGACCTCCATCTGGTGGGCGATGTCGAGGGCGGAGGTGGGCTCGTCCAGCAGCAGGCAGCGCGTGCCCTGGGCCAGCATCATGGCGAGCCACGCGCGCTGGCGCTCGCCGCCGGAGAGGCTGTCGACGATGCGGTCCTCCAGCCGGGCGAGGCCGGTGCGCCGGATGGCCGCCTCCACCGCCGCCGCGTCCTCGCCGCCGAACCGGCCCAGCGCCCCGTGCCAGGGATAGCGGCCGAGGGCGACCAGCTCGCGCACGCTCATGCCGTCCGTCGCCGGCGTGAACTGGGGCATGTAGGCGACCTTGCGGGCGAAGGCCCGGCCGCGCCAGCCGGCGAGCGGCTTCCCCTCGAAGCGCACCACGCCGGTGCTGGGGGCGATCTGGCGGGCCAGGACCTTCATCAGCGTGCTCTTGCCCGAGCCGTTGGGGCCGATGAGCCCGTGGACCCGGCCGGGCGCGAGCGACAGGGTGAGCGGCGAAAGGATCTGCCGCTCCCCGGCGCGCACGCCGACCCCGTCCATCTCCCACAGGGGGGCGACTGCCGTCACCGCTACCACCGGTAGGTGAGCTGGGCGACCGCCGTGCGCCCGTCCCCGTAGTAGCAGCCGAAGAATCCGCAGGTCGAAACATAGGTTTCGTTGGCGATGTTGTTCACGTTGAGCTGCGCCTTGAAGGGCCCCTTCTCGTAGTGGATGGCGGCGTCGACCAGCGTGTTCGCGTCGAGGAAGACGGCGTTGTTGTCGAGGGCGTAGCGCGATCCCACATAGCGCACGCCGCCGCCCATGCCGAAGCCGGCCCACGGGCCGCTCTTGAAGGTGTAGTCGAGCCAGATATTGGCCATGTTCTCCGGCACGTTGGCGGGCCGGTTGCCGGCATACTGGCCCTGGGTGATCTCGGCATCCATGAAGGTGTAGTTGGCGAGCAGCTTCCAGCCTTCGGACAGGCTCATGGTGCCGGAGAGCTCGAAGCCCCGCACCGAGACCTCGCCGATCTGCGTCTCGTAGCTGATCCCGCCGATGAGCTGGCTGGAGAGCACGTTCTTCTGCTTGATGTCGTAGAGGGCGGCGGTGAAGAAGCCGTTCCAGCCCGCCGGCTGGTACTTGACGCCCACCTCGTACTGCTCGCCCGTGGACGGCTGGAACGGCTGGCCGCCAAGCACCGACGGCATGCTGCCGATGACCGGATCGAACGAGGTGGAATAGTTCGCGTAGGGCGCGATGCCGTTGTCGAACAGATAGGTGAGGCCGATGCGGCCGGTGAAGGCGGCGTCGTTCTGGTCCTGGACCGTGTCGCCGAAATTGGTGTCGGTGGTTGAATCGACGCTCGCCCAGTCGTGCCGGATGCCGGCGGTGAGCAGCCACTTGCCGAAGCGCACCTGGTCCTGGGCATAGAGCCCGGTCTGGTTCACCGTGCCGTCCACCGCCGAGACGTACCAGGGCAGGCCGGTGACCGGCTGGTTGTAGACGGGAAAGAGGATGTCGATGGGCGGCGCGTTGCCGAACTGGGTCAGGTTGTCCTGGCTGAAGCGCCGGTAGTCGACGCCGAGCAGCAGCTTGTGGGTGAGCGGCCCGGTCTGGAAGTCGCCCTGGAGCTGGGTATCCACCGTGATCGTGTTCTGGTCCTCGTTGTTCTGCGAGGAGCCACGGTTGGCGATGGTGGGATTGGTGGTGCTGAGGCTCGAATAATAGAGGCTGCTATAGTCCCAGTTGAGCTGGAGGTAGCGCGCATTCTGGCGGATCTGCCACATGTCGTTGAAGCGGTGCTGGAACTCGTAGCCGATGCTGGCCAGGGTGCGGCTGGAGGCGTTGTAGGACGGATCGCCCAGGAACAGGTCGGGAGAGAGCAGGTTGCGCAGCGGTCCCACCGTATACTCCACCGGGAGGCCGACCGGCGTTCCCGCCTGGTCGTACTGGACGTTGGCCAGGACGGTGAGCGAGGTGTCGTTGGTGGGCTTCCAGGTGAAGGAGGGGGCAAAGAACAGGCGGTTGTCGTCGATGAAGTCGGTCTGGGTGCCGGCATCGCGGGCAAGGCCGGTGAGGCGGTAGGCGAAATCGCTGCCGACCACGCCGCCCACGTCGAAGGCGCCCACATAGCGATCGAACGTGCCGATCTGGCCCTGCACCTCGCCGAAGGTGGTGAAGGTGGGGCGCTTGCTGATGAGGTCGATGAGCCCGCCCGGATTGCCCTGCCCGTACAGCACCGAGGCCGGCCCGAGCAGCACGTCGATGCGCTCTAGTCCGTATTGCTCGATGGCGACCGCGCCGGCGTCGCGCATCAGCTTCAGCCCGTTGAGGTACTGGCTGTTGGCGGCGGAGAAGCCGCGCAGGAGCGGGGCGTCGAAGCGCGGGTCGGTGCCGAACGGCTGGCCGAGGACGCCGACGCTGTAGTCCAGCGCCTGGCCGACATTCTGCACCGCCCGGTCGTCCATCTGGTCGCGCGTCACCACGGAAATGGATTGCGGCACCTCGATGAGGGGCGTGTCGGTCTTCGAGCCGGCGATGGTGCGGTGGGCGACGTAGCCCTCGACCGGGCCGGTGGGCGATTCCGCCGTGCCCTGGCCTTCCACGGTGATCGTGTCGAGCTCCACGCCCTGCGCCTGCTGCGCCCGGGCGGGCGATGCCGCGACGAGGGTGCAGGCGGCGGCGCACAGAAGCCAGGATCGCGTTTGTCCACCGGAAAGTGCAGTCATCACATCGCTCACATGTCGAACTGTTCACTTCAGAACAATTAAAAACTTCACTTCAAAGCCACAGGCTTCGATTACTTCTCCTCATAGCAAAGGCGCTCTCGCGCCGGATTGTCCGTTCCTCTTGCAGTTTGACGCTTTCTGGCCTCATATTGCGGCGCAAGCTAGTCGCGACGTGGTGTGTGCCGTTCTTTATGACGACTCTAAACTGGTGACATCTCGTTCACGCCTGTCCGGATGTGCTCCGGGCCATGCCGGCGCCCTGCAAGCAAGGACTGCCCCAACCAAGGCCTGCCCAAGCGAGATCTGTCCCAAGCGAGCTCTGCCCATGGTGTTCCGACCGCGCATGACCTCCTCCATCGAGGGCATCACGCTCCTCGACGATTTGCGCTGGCGCCGGTGGAACGGCGTGGTCGCCGACGTGTGGCACGTGCACTGCCAGCCGGGGGCGCGGGGGGAATACGTGTCGCGGGACGCGCGGCTGTTCGTGGTGCTGGAACGCGAGCGCGGCCAGACCCAGCTCCAGCTGTCGGCGCGCGGCGGCGCCGTCGACGCCTGCGCGCCGGTGCACATGAGCTATGTGCCGGCGGACATGCCGCTCTGGTCGCGGATCGAGGCGGCCGGCGAGCTGCGCCATCTCGACCTGCATTTCGACATCCCCGCCCTCGCCGAGCGCCTCGGCGAGGATCTCGATCCGGACCGGCTCGCGACACCGCGGCTGGGCTTCATGGATGAGCGCATCCACGCCCTCGCCCGCCTGATCGCCGAGGAATGCGTCGCGCCAGATGCCCGCCACGACCTGTATGGCGACGGGCTGGTGATGGCGCTGTTCATCGACCTCATGCGGCTCGGGCGCAGCCAGGCGCCGAGGCGGACCGCCCTGTCGCAGTGGCAGCTCCGCCGGGTCACGTCCTTCATCGAGGAGAACTGCCTGCGCAACGTCCGCCTGCAGGAGCTGGCGACGCTCACCGACCTGTCGCAGTCCTATTTCAGCCACGCGTTCAAGGCCGCCACCGGCCTTCCGCCCGGCCAGTGGCACATGCAGGCGCGCATGCGGCGGGTGCAGCAGATGCTGGCGAACCCGGACCTGCCGCTCACGCAGATCGCGGTGGCCGCCGGTTTCGCCGACCAGGCCCACTTCACCCGCGTGTTCCGGCGCTTCTGCGGCGTCACCCCCGCCGCGTGGCGCCGCGCCCGCCGCACCTAGCGCGCGATCCGATCGGCGCGTTCGCTCGCGGCTCGACCTGCCCGGCGGTTCCGTGGCCGTGCCCCCTATCCCGCCGTCCCGGACCTGTGCGAGCATGCGCGCCGTGCCCGCGGGAGCCTGTGCTGGAATGGTCGATCGCAAGACGGATCTTGAGAATCCCGGGCGCCGCGCCGTGATCGGCAGTGGCGCGGCCCTCATCGGCGCGCAGCTGCTGCCGGACGTCGCCCGCGGCGCCGAACCGGCCGCCGCGGAACGCCCGCCGCGCCGCCGGACGCCGCCGCAATCGCCGCCCGCCGGCTACAACATCCTGTTCATCCTCGTCGACCAGGAACATTTCTTCGACCGCTGGCCCTTCCCGGTGCCGGGCCGCGAATGGATCCGGAAGAACGGCGTGAGCTTCCTGAACCATCAGGCGGCGTCCTGCGTCTGCTCGCCGGCGCGCTCCACGATCTATACCGGCCAGCACATCCAGCACACCAAGATCTTCGACAATGCCAACTCGCCCTGGCAGGCGGACCTGTCCACCGGCATGAAGACCATCGGCCACCGCCTGGCCGGGCTCGGCTACCACGCCGCCTATCAGGGCAAGTGGCACCTCAGCATGAACCTCGACACGGTGGACGAGGCCGTCGACGCGCCCATGGCGCAGTACCGCAAGATCATTGAAACCTACGGCTTCCAGGACTTCTTCGGCTTCGGCGACCTGACCGACACGACCCTCGGCGGCTACAATTACGACGAGGCGACCACCGCCTTCGCCGCACGGTGGCTGCGCACCAGGGGGCTCGAGCTGGGAGAGGCGGGCAAGCCCTGGTATCTCGCGGTCAACTTCGTCAACCCGCACGATGTCATGTACATCAATTCCGACCTGCCGGGCGAAATCGTGCAGGGCAAGTCTTCGGCCATGAAGATCGCCCGCGCGCCGCAGGACGAATTGTACAAGGCCGCCTGGGACGAGGTGCCGTTGCCGCCGACCCGGCGCCAGCCCTTCGACGCGCCGGGCCGCCCGGCGGCGCAGAAGATCTACCAGTCGGTGCAGGATGTGCTGGTCGGGCAATGGCCGGACGAGGATCGGCGCTGGCGCGTGCTGCGCGATTATTACTTCAACTGCATCCGCGATTGCGACCGGCAGGTCGTCGCCGTGCTCGACGCGCTGCGCGAGAGCGGCCAGGCCGAGCGCACGGTCATCGTCTTCACCGCCGACCATGGCGAGCTGGGCGGCGCGCACCAGATGCGCGGCAAGGGCAACAGCACCTATCGCGAGCAGAACCATCTGCCGCTGATCGTGGTGCACCCCGCCTATCCCGGCGGGCTTGCGTGCAAGGCGGTCACCTCGCAGGTCGACCTCGCCCCGACCCTTCTGGCGCTGACCGGCGTGGCGCCCGACACCCTGAAATCCGCGGCCGACGGGCTGCCGGGGCGCGATTTCTCCCCGCTCCTGCGCGCGCCGGGACAGGCCGGCTTGGACGCGCTGCGCCCGGCGGCGCTGTTCAACTACAACATGCTGCTGTTCCAGGACGCCAAATGGATCCCGCGCGCCGAAAAGGTGATCCACGACGCCGGCATGACCGGCCCGCAGAAGGCCGCCTGGATGCTGCAATACGAGCCGGATTTCCACCAGCGCTGCGCCATCCGCAGCACCTTCGACGGGCGCTATCGCTTCAGCCGCTACTTCGCGCCGCTCGCCTTCAACACGCCGGCGACCTATGAGGACCTCCTCGCGAACAACGACCTGGAGCTCTACGACCTCGACGCCGACCCGCAGGAAATGCGCAACCTTGCCGGGGCGGGCACCGCCGCGCGCGACCTGATCATGGCGATGAACGACAAGCTGAATGCGCGCATCGCCGAGGAGGTGGGCGACGATGACGGCGCGTTCCTGCCGCTGCGCGACGGCAAGTGGTTCTTTCCGCCCCCCGGGCAGCGCTGACCGCCGGACGGCGGCGGGGGGCGCCTCAACGGGACTGCCCCCATGGACCTCGCCTGCCCCCCGCTGGTCCCGTTCACATCCGCCGCATTGAAAGATGGATGATCCGGAACAATCGCATTGTTAAATGACGGCTTGAAACCTGCCGAGCGTGCTGCGGGCTCGTGGGGGCGCCCCCTGCCCTGGCGTTGGAGCTCCCGGTAAACCCGCCGCGATGGCGGGCCGCGCAACCTGAGAAAGCCTTGCGGCCACCGGGCCGCAAGGCTTCCCCCGGATCGTCCGGGGACCGAACGATCAGAAGTTTCGCTGCACGCGCATGCCGCCCGACCAGACATCGGCGGACCCGCCGGCGATGGAATTGATGGTCGCGCCGGTATTGCTGATCGCCGCGTAATTGCCCAGCGGAACCGATCCGTCAACTTTTGAATACAGAACTTCCACACCAATATCGAGGTCCTTCACCGGGGACCAGATGGTGTTGAGGCCGATCTGCCAGGTATCGAAAGCGAAGGCAGCGACGATGTTCTGCGGCACATCATAGGATGCGTAGCCGGCATAAAGGGCCGATCGCAATCCGGGGGTCCAGAAGTGACGGAACTGCCCCTGGATCGCCCAGCCGGACATGAGGCCGAAATCGCCAGTCGTGGACGTCGCGACGGCATCCGCGATGGTGTAGTAAGCCCCGGTGCCGGACAGGGTTCCACCTTGCTGCGTCAACTCGATCGAGCCGATGCCGGTGCCACGCGCCTGCTGGCTTGCCGATAGGCCGATATAGTTCGCAGCGCCTTCCGCATAGGCCGCCTGGACAAAGAAGCTGTCGCCCGCCGCGAGCATCGGCAGCTTGACTTCCACATGCGCCCCCAGCGCCCAGCCCCAGGCGTTCGAGGTTTCCAGACCGCCGAAGAAGCCTGTGTAGAGGGGAGCGGTTGCGGTCACCTGGTGCACCGCGCCGGAGAGCTGGGCCGAACCCCAGGCCTGGTCCACACGCAGGTTGGCGACCACGTCGGGAGCGACCTGGCCCGCCTGGAAGTTGGTGTAGCCAAGGCCGGTGGTCACGGTGTTGATGTTGAAGATCGGCGTCGCGGTCGCGCCGGTCATCTGCACGCCGGTGGTGCGGTTGGCGGCGTCTTCCAGCGACAGCGATGCGGAGAAGCCGTTGCCGATCTGGACGGTATAGGCCGCCACGGTGGTCCAGTCGTTCGATGTCGCCAGGGGTGCCGTGAAGATGTAGCTCAGGCCGGGATCGAAGAAGGACTGAGTATAGCCGAAGGTGAATCCGGCGAACTGGATGAAGGCGCGCTCGAAATAGAGGCCGCTCCCGGCGCCGGTGCCGGCGGTGCCCTGCGTGTCCCAGTTCGCGCCGAACCGCACGTAGGACCGCAAGGTCCCGAACTCGGTCTGGGTGCGCGCATCCATGTTCATCACGCCGCGCACGCGGGTGAAATAAGCGGGGTCATCATCATCGCGGAAGGGATAGCCGAACCCGCCGGCGCCGGGGCCGTTGAAGCCCTTGTCCGCCGACGAGGTGATCATTGGCGTGAAGGTGCCGACCGCGTTGACATAGGCGTCGAGGCGCGCGAACCCGCCGATCTTGATGCAGGTATCGGTCCCCGGGATATAATAATACCCGGCGCCATAGGCGGTACAGACCTTCATGTACTCAACGGCCTTCGCCTTTTCCGGCAAATCTGCCGCGCTCGCCCCCTCAAGCACCAAGAGACCAAGAGCTGCGGACATCGATATCCGCATTCCATTCATTTTCATTACGACCCCTCTTATTTATATGCTTCCAGGCATGTTGATATTTTTATTTGTGCGTATTCTTCGGTTCATATTCTCGCGGTATGCACGAAGAGGATGGATTTAAGAATGGCCGTGACCACTGAGATTTGGTATAATCATACTTTTACCGCAGATCGGCTTCTTGCGGTGCCAGCCTCAACTGACACGGCTGCGCCTCCTCCACGCCGGTTCAGCGCGGTTACATTTTCGTCGGGGCTTTGATATATTCGGAAGTTTATATTGGATATAATCTCTATCACTGGTGTGAATATGGCTGCGATCGACCTCAATCTCGTCCGCGTCTTCGATGCCTTGATGGTTCACCGCAGCGTATCGGCGGCGGCCGCGGCGCTGAACCTGACCCAGCCCGCCGTGTCGAACGCGCTTCGCCGCCTGCGCGCCCTGACCGACGACGACCTGTTCGTCCGCACCCGGCGGGGCATGGAGCCCACCGCGTTCGCGCTGGCGGCGGGGGGAGCCCTGTCCGAGGGCCTCCGCCTCATCCGGCAGGGCCTGGAGCGGGCCGCGCCGTTCGAGCCGGCGACCACCCGGCGCCAGTTCAGGATCCTGATGACCGACGCGGGGGAAATGGTGTTCCTGCCGCGCCTGATGCCGCAGCTCAGGGCAAAGGCGCCGATGCTCGACATCCGCGTCCTGCAATTGCCCATCGCGCGCTACCTGGAAGCGCTCGAGACCGACCAGGCGGACCTGGCCGTCGGCAACCTGCGGCCGAAGGCTGGCACCTTCGTGCTGCGCCGGCTGTTCGAGGAGCACCACGTCATCGTCTGCCGCCGCGGGCATCCGCTGGAGCTCTCGGCCGGACAGGATGGCGTGGCGCGCCTCGACCAGATCCTGGAGAGCCACCACGTCATCGTCCGCCCGCCGAATTCGGTGGACGTGCCCCTCGACAACCTCATCCAGGCACACCGCTGGCGGATCAGGGTGGCGCTGGAGGTGCCGCACTTCCTGGTGCTCGCCGGCATCCTCAACCAGACCGACATGGTTGCGGTGGTGCCGAGCCTGGTCGCCGCCGAACTCGTCCGGCGGTCCGATCTCGTCATCCTCCAGGTGCCGTTCATCTGCCCCGGGATCTCGATCCGCCTGGGCTGGCATATCCGCCAGCAGAAGGATGCGGGAAACCGCTGGCTGCGGCAGCAGATCATCGAACTCATGTCGGCGCGCACCAGGGCCGGCGAGGCCTCAAGGATGCCGCAGGCCTGACGGCGCGTCCCGGCGCGCGGCAGCTTGAATTGAAAGGAATGGCGCCACCATATTCAGAGCAGTGATATAGACTATCCGTATTATAAAGTTACGTGCGCATAACCTGTATTGTTAGCTCCCCCGCAAGTGGACCGAAGTCTGCGGTGGGAGGAGAAATGGGTAGGGTTGCAGCCAGTCAGGACGCCGTGCGGGTCGCGATGACCACAGCAGGCCTAAGGGGCACCCATTGGGATGCCTCCAGGCTGCCCCCGGATGTGCAGATTTCCGCTCATTCCATTCGCACGCACGACGCGGCCACGGTCGTCGGCTTCCTCATCCGCCGGGGCGGCGAGCGGACCGTCGTCTGCGCCATGCACCCGCGCGAAATGACGGTGCCGCAATATATGGCGCCCGAGGTCCTGCGGGGCGGCTGCGCCTTCTGGGTGCAGGGCTCGCGCACGCCCAACACCGACCTTCGGCTGGAGCACGAAACGGCCCTGCTGGATCTGGCTGCGGGCCAGGTCTTCCTGCGATCCCAGGGCTTTTCCACCACGATCCTTCAGGGCACATCCGGCGGGGGCCGTTGGCCGCGTTCTATTGCCAGCAGGCCGCCCTGCCGCCCGACGCGCGCATCGCGAGGACCCCCGCCGGCCGGCCGGTGGACCTTGCCGGCGCCGACCTGCCGGAAGCGGACGGGCTCGTTCTCATTTCCTCGCATCTCGGCCAGGGGCCGCTCCTGCAGGACGGCCTCGACCCGTCGGTTCTCGACGAGGACGACCCGTTCGCAACCGACCCGGCGCTTGACCCGTTCGACGCCGCGAACGGCTTCTGCGAACCGCCCCGGTCGAGCCGGTATGCGGCGGATTTCATCGGCCGGTATCGCGCGGCACAGGCCATGAGGGTCGAGCGCCTGGATGCGCGGGCGCGCTCGCTCCTGGCACAGAAGGCGGCCGCCCGGCGCACCCTCAAGGAGGGAAGCGCCGCCGCGTCCGATCGCGCGCGCGCCGCATGGTCGCCCGTCATGACGATCTGGCGGACCGATGCGGACCTGCGCTGCTGGGACCTGTCGCTTGAACCATCGCCGCGCGCCTATGGCAGCCTCTGGGGCGGAGATCCGATCCGTTCGAACTGGGGAAGCGTCGGATTCGGCCGGCTCTGCACACCCGAGAGCTGGCTCTCGAACTGGTCCGCCCGATCCTCTAACGCCACCATGGCGCGGTGCGCCCCGAGCGTGCGGCAGCCCACCTGCATGATCCGCTACCTCGGCGACAACAGCGTGTTCGACACAGAGGCGAACCGGCTCGAGGCCCTGTTCACCAGGACCCGGATCGAGCGTCACGACGTTCCAGGCAACCACCACGGCCGGCCGGTGGCGGAAGGCGAGCCGGAAGGACGACTGCGCGCCGGAGAAATCGTCCGCGACTGGCTCTCCACGACCAGATTCGGGACGGGCGCGCGCTGATGAACACGCTTCGCCCCCCCATCGGTGTTCGCCAGCCCATGCCCGGCGTCACCTATCCGCCCCTGCCGGATCTCAAGCGCCATCTCGCCTCCGGCGTGCTGGAAGCGCGCACGCTCATCGCCGCCCTGCGCGCCTCGTTCGACCGGAACAAGGAGCGCGTCGCGCTGGTCGGTGACGGCTGGAGCATGACCTTTGGCACGCTGGACATGCTGTCCGACCGCGCGGCGCTGGCCTTCGCGAAGCTGGGCCTGCGCCCCCTCGACCGCGTCGTGTTCCAGGTGGGCAACGGCGCCAATCTCGTCGTTGCCATCCTGGGATGCCTCAAGGCCGGATTAATCCCCGTCTGCACGCTCCACGTCCACCGGGAGGTGGAAATCGTCGGCCTCGGCACCCACGCGGAAGCCAGGGCGCACTTCATCGACACCACCCCGTCCAACTTCGACTTTCACGACTTCGCCGCCCGTATGCGCACCCGCGTGCCGACGCTGCAATGGACCGTGGCCGTCAACGGGAACGGCAGCGCCCTCGTCCCGACCCTGGCGGAGCTCATCGCGGCGGCGGACGCCGAGGAGGCGCGCGCCTTCGTCCGGCAGAACGTCGCGGCGCTCGATCCCTTCCAGGTCGCCGTGTTTCAGATCTCCGGCGGGTCGACGGGGCTGCCGAAGATCATTCCAAGGTTCCAGAACGACTACCTGGCCAACATGCTGGAGGTCACGCGCGCAACGGCCATGTCGGCGGATGATTGCGTCGTGACGCCCGGCCCGATGCTTCACAATGCGGGGCTGGTCTGCTTCTGGGGGCCCGCGCTGCTGGCGGGCGCCCGCGTCGGGATCCTTGAGAAGATTCAGGACGCGGAGCTCTCCCGGCTGTTCAGCGCCTGCTGCCCCACCTGGCTCTACATGCCGAAGCCCCTGCTCCCCCGGCTGGTGAAGGTGCTCGCGCAGCATCCAGAAGCGCGCGCCCGGATGCGCGGGATCGTGACCTCCAGCAGCGGGAGCCAGATCGAGCAGGAGATCGGCGTCCGCACCCAGCACTTCTACGGCATGACCGAGGGCATCATCTCCTACACCCGCGCCGACGACCCGCCCGGCATCCGCCACCAGACCATCGGCTGGCCCATCGCCGAGGGCGACGAGGTACGCATCCTGCGGCCCGGCACGGAAGAGGCGGTGGCGCCGGGCGAGGTCGGCGAGGTGGTCTTTCGCGGCCCATACGTCTTCCACGGATACTACAACGCCCCGGAACAGAACCGGGTCTCGTTCACCTCCGACGGCTGGGTCCGGTCCGGCGATCTGGCGCACGAGGTGCTCCGTGAGAACCGGCGCGCCTTGGTGTTCGACGGGCGGCTGAAAGACCTGATCAGCCGCGGCGGCGAAAAGATCTCCTGCGAGGAAGTCGAACGCTATGCCCGCAGCCATCCCGCCATCCTCGATATCGTCATAGTGCCCGTACCCGACCCGGTCTACGGCGAGCGCGGCTGCGCCTTCGTGATCCCCGACACATCCCACCCCTGCCCCGACGTGGGGGACCTCGGCCGGCATCTCGCCGAGCAGGGCCTCGCAAAATTCAAGTGGCCGGAACACGTCTTCGCCATCGATGCCTTCCCGACCACCAGCGCCGGCAAGCTCGACAAGCAAGCCCTGCGCGGCCGGGCCGCCCAATTGGTTGGAGGAGCCTCGTGATGCGCCGCATTGGAATTCTCGGAGGCGGGCCGGCGGGCCTTTATCTCGGCCTTCTGGTCAAGAAGCGCCGGCCCGACATCCATGTGCGCGTGATCGAGCGCAGCCGGGCCGACGCCACCTGGGGCTTCGGCGTCGTGCTGGCGGACGGCGGCCTGCAGCAGCTTGCCGCCGCCGATCCGGAAAGCTTCAGCGCGATCGAGGCCTGCCTCCACTGGATTCCGCGCCAGGTCTTCACCGTCCATGACGAGGATATTCCCATCGACAAGATCCGCAGCGGCGGCGCCATCGGGCGGCTGCGGCTGCTACAGATCCTGCAAGCCGCCTGTCGGCAGGCGGGTGTCGCACTTCAGTTCGAAACCCATGTTTCCGACCTCGACGTGTTTGACGACTGCGATGTCGTCGTCGCCGCCGATGGCAGTAATTCTCTTGTTCGCGAACGCTTCGCCAAGCACTTCAGAACTGCAACCCGGCTCCTGACGAACCGTTTCGCCTGGTTCGGCGCGAACCGGACGTTCGACGCCTCACACATCACTTTCAAGACCATCTCCGGCGGCGCGCTCTGCGGCCATTACTATACGTATGCGCCCGACCGCAGCACCTTCGTGATGGAATGCGACGCCCCGACCTGGGACGCGCTGGGGCTGGAAGAGAAAACCGACACGGAACGCCGGCAGATCACCCAGTCGTTCTTCGCCGAAGAGCTGGGTCATGCCGACCTCATCGAGAACAATTCCATCTGGCGCCGCTTTCCGGCCATCACCACTGCCCGCTGGCACCACGACCGCTTCGTGCTGATCGGTGACGCGCTGCGCACCGCCCATTTCTCGATCGGCTCGGGAACCCGGATGGCGCTCGAGGACGCCATTGCGCTCGCCGACGCCCTGACCTGCGGGCTATCGCGCGACGCTGCGTTCGAATGCTATGCGCAAACCCGGCGCGCGCCCATGGAGAAGCTCGCCCGCGCGGCCGAGGGCAGCTTCGACTGGTACGAGCGCTTCTCCGAAAAGCTGAAGTCGCGGACCCCCGGCGAATTTGCCCTGAGCTTCCTGCGCCGCACCGGCCGCATCAGCGACGAGCGGATGCTGCGCGACTTTCCCACATTCATCGCCCATGCGCGCGCCAGCGGCGCGGCGGGCCTGCCGGCGAGCGACGGATTTCCAGCAGGAGGACAGCATGTCTGAAGCCGTACGCCGGATCGGAATGATCGTTCCGAGCTCCAACACCACCATGGAGACGGAAGTCCCGGAGCTGCTGCGCCTGCTTGCTCCATCGGGGGAACGCTTCACCTTCCACGGCGCCCGCGTCCGCATGCTGCATGTGCGGCAGGAAGACCTGGTGCGCATGAACGCCGACGCGACGCGCGCCATGACCGAGCTGATGGACGCGCCGCTCGATGCGGTCGCCTTCGCCTGCCTCGTCGCCATCATGGCCATGGGCGATGGTCACCACCGCACCGCGGAGGCCGAGCTGGCGGCCATCGCGACACAGGGCGGCCGCGCCACCCCCGTCATCACCTCCGCCGGCGCGCTGGTGGAGGAGTTGCGTCTTGCGGACGCCCGCCGGATCGCCCTGGTCATGCCCTATGCGGATGCGCTGGCGTGCCGGGTCGCCGACTACCTGCAGGCCGAAGGCTTCATCGTTCAGGACTATGTCAACCTGCGGGTGACCGACAATGCCGAGGTCGGGCGCATCCCCGGCGAGCGGGTGCTGGCGGCGCTCGACGGGCTGAATACGTCCGGCGTCGATCGCGTCGTTCTGTCCGCCTGCGTCCAGATGCCGTCGCTCGGCGTGCTGGCGGAGGCCCGCAGGCGCCTGGGGGTTCCTGTCACCTCGGCGGCGGAATGCACGGCCATGCAGATCCTGCGCCGGCTTGCGCCACCCGCCGCCATCCCCGGCCAGACCGCCGGCCTCAGCCTCGCGGAGCACGGCTGATGGCCCACGCGGATGCCGCGCGAGGCGGCATTTTCCTTCTCCATGCGGTCTCCGGCTTGGTGCTGGAATGATGTGTCGTCCGGCGGGTCGGCCCGATGCTGATCTGGACGATTGCCCGGGCCCTCCTTGCGCTCGGCTTGTGCATGCCCGCGCTCGGCGCCGGGCGCATCCATCCGGGCCTTGGCGAGGGAGCCGCGCCCCCTTCCGCCCACCTTGCCGAAGCCACCTGCACCCGCTTCCGCCAGATCAACGGCGCCGTGCCGCTGCTGCGCACCGCCCAACAGGCGGTTATTTGAAAAGGAGACAAATCATGGCCCAGGATCGCTTGCACGACAGCGAGGCACCGGCAACGGCGTTCACCACCAACCGCGACTATCGCACCAGGGATGTGGATGTCGCGGCGCTGAAAAGAGCCGCCTCCGATGGAATTGCGCTTGCCCTCGACGGGGTGGATCACAGCGCGCGCCCCACCTGGAAGCTGCGCGAGACCATCGAATTCTACCGCGACGTCCTGGGCCTGCCACTGGTTCACACCATCAGCGCACGCGGCTGGGGCCATCCCGGTCATCCGGATTTCCTGCACTTCTTCTTCGATGCCGGCCGCGGCGCCACCATCGCCTTCTTCTACTATATCGGCACCGATCGCCCGGAGCGTTACATGCCGGAGGACAGCCAGTTCTACGCGGCGACCCATACCGCCTGGGGCGTGCCGGACCGGGACGAGCTGGAGCGGTGGAAGACGACGCTGGAAGGCCGGGGCCTGGCCGTCTCCGCCTACACCCGCCACGAAATCCTCGAATCCATCTATTTCCGGGACCCGAACGGGTATCCGCTGGAGATCACCCTGCGCCTGCGCGACACCGACGTGCTGGACGCCAGGGATGCCGCGCTGACCCTGGAAGCCGCCGTCCAGGTGGAGGATGAGCGCCGTGCCGCCGGCGACCGGCTGCGCGACATCGATACGGTCTGGCGGCGCAAGGCCAAGCTCGTCGAAGCCTTGATTGGAGAATGATCCCATGGTCGTCGTCTATGTGCTGGACGTGCCGGAATTCCACCCCATCGTCGAAGCGGTCCGCAGCGACCCCGATTGCACCGTAACCAAGTCCGGCAAGGGCTATTACCGGGTCGAGGCGCCCGTCGAGATCGTGCTCAACCGCCGGAAGATGCAGATGAAGCCGGCGGTCTGGTACGGGCTGTTCACGGGCGGGCTGAATGGCGAGATCACCGCCTTCGGCCGCGAGGAAGTGCGGGTGATCGGGACCAACAAGCCGCTGTAGCCGGCCGCATGATCTCGGGCGCGGCGGGCTGTCCCTCCTCCCGCGCCCGCCTCGCCTCGTCCTCGCCTGGAGCGTTCATCCCTTCAGGGACACGATGAAAGGCTCCAGGCGCTCAGGTTATCGCATGCTCTGCATGCGAGCCGCTGTCGGCTTCGCTCGAAGATGCTCCCAGAGCACGCGCCGGTCGGCCTGCATCGCAAGCCGGCCGGAAAACGCGTCCTCTATCTGAGAGTGAGACGGCGATTTCCCGATCAAGTTGATGCAACTTGATCGGATCGCGCTCTAGTCGTTCAGGTGGCAGGCGCTGCGATGGCCCGGCGCAATCTCGCGCAGCACCGGAGCCACCTCCCGGCACACCGGCATGGCATGGGGGCAGCGCGGATGGAAATGGCAGCCCGGAGGCGGATTGAGCGGGCTCGGAATCTCGCCCTTGATCGCGGTGAACTGGCGCTTGCGCCTGTCGATGCGCGGCACCTCTTCCAGCAAAGCCTGGGTGTAGGGATGGTTGGCATGGATGAAGAGCTCGTCCGTCGGCGCCTCCTCCATGATCCGCCCGAGATACATGACCACCACCCGGTCGGACAGATGCTCCACCACGCCGAGGTCGTGGCTGATGAACAGGTAGGTCAGGTTCAGCTCGGCGCGCAGGTCCATGAACAAGTTCAGGATCTGCGCCTGGATCGAGACGTCCAGCGCCGCCACCGCTTCATCGCACACCAGGAATTCGGGCTGCACGGCGAGCGCGCGCGCAATGCCGATGCGCTGGCGCTGGCCGCCGGAAAACTGGTGCGGGTAGCGGTGCTTGTAGGCGGGGTCGAGGCCGGCGCGGCGCAATTGCGCGTCCACGTAGCCATCCCAGTCACCGCGCGTCACCAGGGCATGGACCAAGGGGGCCTCGCCGACGATGTCGGCCACCCGCAGGCGCGGGTTGAGGCTGGCATACGGATCCTGGAAGATCATCTGCACCTGCAGCGCCGCCCGCGTCCGGTCCGCCCCCGCGAGAGTTGCCACGTCGCGGCCGTGGAACAGGACCCCGCCATCCGATGGCGGCATGATCCCCGCCACCATCCGCCCGACCGTGGACTTGCCACAGCCGGATTCGCCGACCAGGCCCACGACCTCGCCCTTGTTGACGGTGAGATCGATATGATCGACCGCGCGCACCACCACGTCCTTCACCTCGCCCCCGAACGCGCGCCTGAGCGATCGGGCGGTGCGGGCGGCAAGGTCGTGGGTGCGGCCGAACCGCTTGGACACGCCGCGGAGCTGGATCACCGGCGCAACGACAACCGGCGGGTTCCCCATCGCGTTCATTCGGCGGCCTCCAGCTGGGGGTGGAAGCAGCGCAACGCGCGTCCCTCGGACGGCACCATGAGGGGTGGATCCTGTTCACACGCCGCATCCGCCCGCGCGCAGCGCGTGGAGAAGGCGCAGCCCTTCGGCAGGTTCAAGAGCGAGGGAGTCATGCCCGGAATCTGCCGCAGCCTGCCGCCCCGCTTGTTGCGGCTCGGCACGCTGCCGATCAGCCCGTGGGTGTAGGGGTGCATCGGCTGTTCGAGCACCGCGCCCACCTGTCCGCCCTCGACGATGCGGCCCGCATACATCACCGCGATCTCGTCGGCGAGGCCGGCGACCACCGAGAGGTCATGGGTGATCCAGACGAGCGCGGTGCCGTGCTCGCGCGACAGCTTCTGCACCTCGGCGAGGATCTGGGCCTGAATCGTCACGTCGAGCGCCGTCGTCGGCTCGTCGGCCAGGATCACGTCGGGCCGGTGCAGCAGGGCGATGGCGATGGCCACGCGCTGGCGCATGCCACCGGAGAATTGGTGCGGATACGCCCGCAGGCGCTCCTCCGGGCTTGGAATACCCACCATGCCCAGCGCATCGCGCGAGCGGACAAAGGCCTCCCGGCGGGAAACCTTGGCGTGCGCGAACACCGCCTCCATCATCTGGGTGTCGATGCGCAGCACCGGGTTGAGCGTCATCATCGGGTCCTGGAAGATCATCGCGATGCGATTGCCGCGCAGTCTGCGCAGCTCCGGCTCGCTGAGCTTCGTCAGGTCCCGTCCCCCGAAGAGGATCCGCCCCTTGGCGATCCGTCCGGGCGGATCGACGAGGCCCAGGATGGAGAAGCCGGTCACCGATTTGCCTGAGCCTGATTCTCCCACCAGGCCCAGCACCTGCCCCCGCCGCACGGCGAAGGAGACGCCATCCACCGCGCGGACGGTGCCCGCGCGCGTATCGAAATGGGTCGAGAGGTCCTGGACCTCCAGCGCTATCTCGCTCATCGCAGCAGGCTCACTTGTGCAGCCGGGGATTGAGCGCGTCGCGCAGCTGGTCTCCCGTCAGATTGATGGCCACGATGGTCACCAGCAACGCGAGCCCGGGATAGAAGCTGATCCAGTAGTTTCCCGAGAGCATGTATTGATAGCCGTTGGAAATGAGCAGCCCGAGCGAGGGCTCGGTGATCGGCACGCCGAGGCCGAGGAACGACAGGGTTGCCTCCAGCGTGATCGCCCGCGCGATCTGGATGGTTGCGATGACGATCAGCGGCGGGAGGCAGTTGGGCAAGAGGTGGCGGAACAGCAGTCGCCAAAGGGGCAGCGCGAGGCAGGCGGCGGCCTCCATGTATTCGCGCCGGCGCTCCACCAAGGCGGCGCTGCGGGCGGTGCGGGCATAGCGGGCCCATTCCACGATCACCAGCGCCAGCATGACGTTCATCACGCCCTTGCCCAGGAAGGCGAGGATCATCAGCGCCACGAGGATCGACGGGAAGGAGAGCTGGAGGTCCACCAGCCGCATGATCGCCGTCTCGATCTTGCCGCCCAGAAAGGCCGCGACCAGGCCCAGCACGGAACCAATGATGCCGGCGATCACCGCCGAGCCCACGCCGACGCCCAGCGAGATGCGCAAGCCGTACATGATGCTGGACAGCATGTCGCGCCCCTGGTCGTCGGTCCCCAGCCAGTACGTCATCCCGCTCGCCGATGTGGAACCGGGCGGAAGCCGCCCGTCGAGGATGTCGAGATGGGCGAGGTCGTACGGGTTCTGCGGCGCGATGAGCGGAGCCAGCAGGGCGACCAGGGTGATCGCCAGCACGGTCAGGAGACCGGCCATCGCCAGCCGGCTCGACGAAAATTCCCGCGCGAAGCGTCGGAACGGCGTTTCGTCGCGCGCCGGGGCGGTTGCGGCCATCGCGGTCATTCCTTCGTCTCCAGCCGTACGCGCGGATCCAGGACCGTGTAGAGCAGGTCCACCACCAGATTGATGGTCACGAAAAGGAATACGATCACCATCAGGTAGGCGACGATCACTGGCCGATCGAGCACGTTGATGCTGTCGATGATCAGCTTACCCATGCCCGGCCAGGCGAAAACGCTCTCGGTGACCACCGCGAAGGCGATCACGCTGCCGAATTCCAGGCCGATCACGGTCACGATCGGGATCATGATGTTCTTCATGATGTGGACGAACACGATCCGGGTCGGCGTGAGCCCTTTCGCGCGGGCGAACTTTACATATTCCAGTTGCAGGTTCTCGCGCACGCCGGCGCGGGTCAGGCGCAGCACGAGGGCGATGTTGGCCAAGGCGAGGTTGGCCGCGGGGAGGACCAGGTGCGCCAGCCCGTCCCGCGTCAGGAACGACCACTGCATTCCGAACAGCTCCGCCGTCTCGCCGCGCCCGGTGCTCGGAAGCCAGCCGAGCTGCACCGCGAACACCATGATCAGCATCAGCCCCACCCAGAAGGTGGGCAGCGAAAAGCCGAGAATGGAGCCCGCCATGATGGCGCGCGCGAGAAAGGTCTCGGACTTCAGACCGGCGTAGAGCCCGAGCGGAATGCCGATGACGACGGAGAGCAGAACGGCCATGACCGCGAGCTCCATGGTCGCCGGCAAGCGGTCGCCGATCAGGCGGATGGCCGGTTCATTGTACACGAAACTTTGGCCGAGGTCGCCGTGCAGCGCCGCCCACAGGAAGCGCAGATACTGCTCCCACAAGGGCTTATCGAGGCCGAGGGCGGCGATCGCGCGCGTGCGCTCGGCCTGATCCGCCTCCGGGGAGATGAGGATCTCCACCGGATCGCCGATCACGTTCACGCCGATGAAGACGATCACCGTCATCGCCAGCACTACAAGCAACGCCTGGAAAAGGCGCCGCAGAAGCCATGTGGTCATGTTGTAAACCCGCCTGAAGCACGGATGTTCTGTTGGTGTTTCCGGTCCGCTGGAGCTGGAACCGCCTCCGAGCCAAATAACGAGCCCATTTTACCGCTCTGCTCGCGATGCGCGACGACCGGGCCTGTCCCGGACACCCGGATTGAGAGGCGGCACGGGACCGCCCCACGCGCCGCGACCGTTCCACCACCCCCGGGAGGACCATCATTTCCCCGGCAGCCGGGCGGAGACGATCCGCGTAAACGGCAGCGCCCGGGCTTCGTATATCGTGACCTCGCGATTCGACGCCCAGTTGTACACGGGGTGGAAGAGCGGGATGACCGGGGTGAGCTCCCGGACCAGCAGCGCCGCCTTTTTTACCAATCCGAGCCGTTTGGACGGATCCATCGTCACCAGGGCCTCGCTCAGGACATCGTCCAGCTGCGGGTTTGAAAAGCGAAGCCGATTGCCGGAGCCAAATCCCCTAACCGGGTCCGGGGTCATCGCATAAAATTTATACGGGGCGAGAGAATAGGGAACCGTGGAGCCGGAGAGATAAACGCTCCAGTCCCCTCGACTGGCGCCAGGAAAGAGGACCGTCGGCGGCATGGTCTCGACCTTGGTTTTCACGCCGATCCGCGAAAAAAACTGCGCGACGCCCTGAACAAGCTGCACATCACCCGCGATCACCCCGGAAAATCCGTGCAGGGTCAGCTCGAAGCCGTCGGGGTATCCGCCCTCCGCAAGAAGGGCCTTCGCCTGGGCCGGGTCGAAGTTCTGCGCCTCAAGACCCGTGCGCTCCTGATCTCCGACATCCGACAGCTCGTAAGCGGGCACCGCGTTGGGCCCGAAAACCCGCTCGACCAGCAGCTTTCGGTTGATCGCCAGCGAAAGTGCCCGGCGAACCGCCGCCTGCCGCAGGGGGTTTTGCGTCTGCTGGGGCGTCAGGCCGCGCGCAAAGGGGGTGATGTCCCGTTGCGTATCGATGTTCAGAGCGAAGACTTCGAGCCCGGGCCGGGACGAAACGGCAAACTGCGGGCCGGTTTCCAGCCGCGGGAGATCGGATGGCGGCACGCGATCAATCAGGTCGACATCCTTGGCCAGGAGCGCCGACACCCGCGCCGCATCATTGGGGATGATGCGGATGCGCGCCGTCTTCCAGGGCGGCGGTGTCCCCCACCAGGCATCGTTGCGCTGAAGGTTCCAGTCCGCGCCCTGTGTCCAGCTCACGGACCGGAATGGCCCGGTGCCGATGGCGGCGCTGCCTTGATTGTAGTCCGCCGTGGTGGCGGCCGCGGATCCGGCGCTGACGATGAACACGCGCGCCATGTCGAACAGAAAATAGGGAGAGGGAGAAAACGTCACGAGCTTGATCGTGAGCGGATTAAGGATCTCGACGCTCTTAATCTGCCCGGTAAACGTGGTGTATGACCCCGGGGATCCCTGAATTTCCCTGGTCCGCGCGATCGAAAACGCGACATCCTGGGCACCGAAGCTTGCACCGTTGTGGAACTTCACGCCATCCCGCAGGTGGAACACCCATTCGGTCGGCGTCACCGCCTCCCACGAGGTGGCGAGCTGGGGCTGAATCTTTCCCGCCGGGTCTTCGGTGACCAGGGCTTCGTATATGTTTCCGAGATTGCCGATATTTGCGAAGTAATTGAAGAAATGCGGATCAAGCGTCGTGGGCCCCACCTGCACCGCAACGCGGAGATCCTGCGCGACGCCCGGCGCCGCCCCCCCCATCATTGCAAGGACAAAGCAAACCAGAAGCCGCCGAGAGAAGAGAGGACGCCGGTTCATCACACGCCCTCCAATTCGCGCGCCGCAGCCACGGTGCCGAAAGCCGGAACCAGTGTCTTCGGATCGGTGGGCGGCGGCTGGATCGCCTCGATGACCTGCCGGGCGCGCACCTGCGCGCGGGTGAAACAGCGCGTCATCTTCGCCAGGCGAGCCAGCCGCGCGTCACGGTCGGTGAGATCCATTCCGGCCGAAAGCGCCTCGGCCTCCTTCAGAGCGGCTTTCGCCAGATCGAGATAGCCCCCCAGCAGCGTCCGGCCGGCGAAGTCGCGGGACAGGCCTTCGAACATGCGGTCCGCCCGCCCGATCTCGGATCGGGCGGTCTTTCCCGCGTCCTGCGCCACCTCCTCGGGGGTCGCGGCCAGCGTCAGCGTCCAGAACGCGTTCGTCTCGTCAAAGTAATAATATCCATGCCCCGGATCGCGGCATGCGACCGCCCGGTTCGCCGGCCCCACGCAGGCATGGTATTTCCCCGTGCCCACCGCATCCGGCTCCATCACCACCGTGAAGGCATTGGCCCGGTGCGCGGCCGAGCAATTCCACTGAGCGCCCTTATGCCATTCGGCACAGACCTCGTCGTAATCCCCGTGGGGAATGGCGCCCGAATGACGGTACACCGCCATCATGTAGGTCGCATCGATCCGGCCGTAGCCCGCCATGAACGAGGCATAGAATTGGCGATTGCGCCCCTCGCTGTTCTTGGAGCTGAGCCGGCGGAAGGCCTCGCCCGCATCCCCCGAGAAGATTGCCTTGGGATCGAAGGTGTGCCACCCGCCAGCCAGATTGTAGAGGCACCCTTCCGCCGGCGCGGCATTGAGCCAGCGCGAACGCGGGTCTATGGCGTTGTTGGTGGCGTAGAGGAAGCTGTAGCCGCGCCCCAGCGCGTCGTACGTTGCTTCCCGGATGATGGGGGCGGGCGCGTGGGGACTGCCGGGCCGCGCCTCGATGGAACAGCCATAGCCCGCATCCGCGAACAGCCCGCCAACGGTGCCGAGCGAAATCGCGGTATCGCCGACGGGCCAGCCGATCTGGATGTCCCGCGCCTCGGCGGCGGTCGCGGCGAACTGCAACAGATGAAACGTGGCCGAGCCGCGGCGCAGGCCGTAACCCCATTCCTCGCGCGGCTCGCCCGTATTGGCCCCACCATGGTGCACGTAAGCCAGGCCCCGGCTGTTCATGCCTGGATGGCCAGCCATGAAGAAGCGCCCCAGCACCGGAATGGAGCCATTCACCGAAAACGGCGTGTAGATGAAGCTGTTCCCGCTTTCGGGATAGGCGATGATGGTCGCCTGGAATGTGCAATCGTGATCCGTCGTTGCGCCCGCGACGAGCTTGCCGTGCGGCGTCCCCTCGCCCCAGGCGCAGGCGCCGCTGCACATGTCGTCATGGTCCAGCACCGCGGCGCTTACGCCGAGATAGGCGGCGGTGGACACGTTGTTGTGCGCGTCGGTGAGCGCCAGCGCCATGGGGCGCACCTTGTTCGAAGGCGGCAGCGTACCGGTCCAGATGGCGAGCACCTGCTGGTAGCTCATGGGAACGCCGCTGTCGGAGGCCCCTTCCGCCCAGCCGCGGACGAAGTCGAGAATGTCGGGGGCGTGCCTTGCGAGCTGCTCCTCCCATTTCGCGATCTCGGACGCCTCGTCCGCGCCAAAACTGCGCTGGGCCTGATGACGGAAAATCCATTCCCCGTAAATCTCGATGACCTGGCGGGCATATTGGCGGCCCATGTCGCGATTGGAGCCGGCGAGCACCACCACCGGGCAGATGGTCGGAACCAGCGGCACCTCCCCGGCAAAAAGGATTTCGGCCCCGTGAGACTCGAGGGCCGGACCGCGCAATCCTTCCGGCGGGCGCCCCTCGAGGCAGGCCGCTGCGATCTTCTCCGCATGCGTCCGGACCGTTTCGAACCCGTCCGCGACCGCCTCCGCCGGCACGGCCCGGGTGTCGCTGGACTGGAAGTCCGCGTAAGTCCCGTCGATCCGGCCAAGGCCCCATTTGGCCTGGTTCAATAGCACCATGACCTGATCCAGGGCCTGCCGCCCGGCGACGTAGACCGGATCGTCCCAGCCTCGCAGAACCAGCGCCTTGTTGGCTTTGAGAACCGCATAATGCGCCTGGCTGCGCAATTGCTGCAAATCGGCGGAAATCAACACAGCGGCCGGCGGGAGCTTTTCGGACATCTAGCCCTCTGACTGTTGCCTGTTATACGTTTACTGGGCTCTATCGTCTTGCGCACATTCATGCAGGCAATAAACCCAGGCCTTCAGCGATCCCCGCCTCGGATGCGGCGGCGCCGGATGCTGCGCCTATCGCCACGCCCGGGGCATACGCAACATCCGGGCATACGCAACGTCCGGGCCTGCGCAACGTCCGGGCCTGCGCCCGGTCACCGCAGGCGATGAATTTCGCAGGTGGCATGGGTTCCCTTGCCCCTGACAGCACAGACCCTTATCCCCGATCTGGCGTTCGGACCGGGCATTTGGACTATTAACATGGGTCCGGATTTGCGCGCATTCAAAGACGACATAAGCTATATCACCCGCATGAATATAATGGTTCGGCTCAAGCCATCGCCCCCCGCCCGGACACCTGGTGGCAGATGCCGTAGGGCATTGCAAAGACGACTGATCTGCGGAGTTCGCCCGCTCCCTCACTGACGTGCCGGATTGTTCTGACGGCGCCCTCGTATCACCGTCGTCGAGGCCGGCGGAGGATAGCGCAGAGCGCGCGCTGCCAGGCCGCGGCGCGCGCGTGTCGTTTCCGCTCCGCCGGCACCGGTTGCCGCGCCCCCGGCGACAGCCTGGGCGTGGGGCGGGACCCGGCAGCCCGCAAACGGGCACCGCACCGGGTGCGTGGGCTGCGGTGTCGCCCTTGCGTCCTTGTGTCGAGGGCAGGCTGTCCGATATGCCAGCGCAACGCGCCACCACGGGTATAAGGTGACCGCAGCGGTGCAAGCTGGCGGGGAGGACTGAAACCATGAACACTGTTGCAAACCGGCCGAGCGGCGCACAGGTCGCCTCCGAACCGCTTGGAAGCCGCTTCTGGGTGCGCGAACTCCCCTACCTCGCGATTTTGATCATGACCTTGGGCGGCGTCGCCTACGGGGCCATGACGCGCAGCCCGCTCGTCACGTATTGGGAGCTGGTGGCGCTGGTCAGCTTCGGCGTCGGGATCTTCGCCGGCTGGCCGAAGGCGGCGGACCGGGACGAGCGCGTCCGCCTCGTCTGGACGCAGGTGCTGCACTGGGGCGCGTTCCTCGCCGCCATGAACCTCGTGTTTCTTCCCAGCGTCCAGGCGGTGGCCGACGCCGATTCCACCAGCCTCATCGTGCTGCTGCTGCTGGCCCTGGGCAGCTTCGTCGCCGGCGTGCACACGGCGTCCTGGCGCATGGGCCTCAATGGCGTGGTCATGGCGCTGTGCGTGCCCGCCGTGGCCTGGCTCGACCAATCGGCATTGTTCGTGGCCCTGCTGGCCGTGATGGTGGTCGTGGTGGCCGGGTTGGTGCTTTGGGCACGTTCGCGCGTGTGAGGCGCGTCATCGGGCGGGAGCGGGACATGCGGGCGACGCGATTCCATATGGTGGTGATCTTCCTGCTGTTTGCAGTCACCGTTGTGAACTACATCGACCGGGCCGCCATCTCCTATGCCATCCCCCTGATGGAACAGGAGCTTGGACTCTCGAAGGCCGACGCGGGGATCATCCTTGGCGCCTTTGGCCTCGGCTATGCGGTGACGACCCTGCTCGGGGGCTTCGCGGTGGATCGCTACGGCGCGCGCCTGGTGCTCACCGTCGCGGCGCTGTTGTGGAGCTTCTCCATCGGCCTGACCGGGGCGGCCACGGGCTTCCTCACCCTGTATCTGGCGCGCACGCTGCTCGGCGTATCGGAAGGGCCGAACTTCCCGGCCCTCGCGGGCGCCGTGAGCCGCTGGCTGCCGCCGCAGGAACAGGCCACCGCGCTCGCCTATGCGCTCGTCTCGGTGCCGTTGGCGCTCGCCATCGGCGGCCCCATTGTCACCCAGCTCCTGTCGGTGCTGGACTGGCGCTGGACCTTCGGCGTGCTGTTCGCGATTTCCATCGCCTGGGTGCCGCTCTGGTTTCTCCTGTTCCGCGACGATCCCGCCCAATCGCGCCATGTGAATCCGGCGGAGCTCGACCATATCCGCGCCGGACGGCCGGAATCGGGGCCACACGCCGCGCGTGAATGGCCCGCGGCCGCGGAGATCCGCGCCCTGCTCACCAACCGGACGCTGCTGGTGAACTACTGGGCCTTCTTCGTCTTCGGCTATTTCCTGTTCTTCTTCATGACCTGGCTGCCGAGCTACCTGCACCAGGCCTATGGGCTCAACCTGGCGCAGGTCGGCGTCTTCACCGTCCTGCCCTGGCTCGCGGCGGCCGTCGCGCTGTGGGCGCTGGGGCGCTGGTCTGACCATCTGCTGAAGGTCACGGGCCGCCTCAGGGTGGCACGTTCCTACCTCATCGCCGGCACCCAGTTCGTCGCGGCGATGGCGGTGGTGCCCGTGGCCCTGAGCGACAATCTCGCCATCGCCATTGCCGGCATCACGGTGGCGGTGGCGGCCTCCATGGGCGCCAACGCCGCCTATTATGCGGTGAATGTGGACGTGGCGCCGAAGCGGGCCGCCACCGCGCTCGGGATCATGGACTTCGGCTTCGCGCTGTCCGGCTTCGCGGCGCCGGTGATCACCGGATGGGTGCTCGGCCTGCGCGGATCGTTCGCCGATGGCTTCCTGCTGATGACCGGGCTGGCCCTGTCCTCCGTGGCGCTGGTGCTCGCCTTCCACCATCCCGATGCCGACCGCAAGCCCGCCTGAGCATGCAGTTCGGGCACGCGGCGGAGGCCAGGGCCGCGCGCCTGAGCCACCGGCCCGACGGCGTGGCGGCCTTCTCCAGCGCGGGCGAAATTGCAAGGCCTGGCGTAGAGACGACAACGAGGTTCGGCCGCACCGCGCGATCGGCAACACGCCGCCGGTCGGGCACATGGAATCACGCCGACGCAGGGCCGGCCAAGGCACGTCTTCAACAGCCGGCTAGGTTCCCAATGACTGCGGAAGATCGGGCAGCTCCCATTCGGCGCAGGCGGTTCGACGACGCTCAAACACGTCAATCAAAGCTGAGCGTTTCAAGGTCTCATCCACATCATCCCAGCCCTGCAACAAGCGCCGGCGCTTTGCGGGATCGATGTGAAACGGGATTACATTGCCATCCGCCTTGACGATCCTCAGCAGTTCCAGATCGATGGTCATCCGCGCGTTTTCGCCCAACTCTGCGTTCGCCATCAAATCCTCGCAGGTGTCGTGCGGCAGGCAAATGGGGAGGATGCCGTTCTTCAAACAGTTATTATGGAATATATCTGCGAAGCTCGGTGCGATAATGCAGCGAATTCCGAAGTCAAGAAGAGCCCAGGGTGCGTGCTCGCGCGAAGACCCGCAGCCAAAATTTTCGAAAGTGATCAGTATGCCAGCATTTTTGAACTGAGGCTTGTTGAGCACGAACTCGGGAACCTCCTCGCCGTTGGCGTAGCGCAGGGCATCGAAGAGGTTCTTTCCCAAGCCGCTCCGCTTTATCGTCTTCATAAAGCGGGCGGGGATGATCTTGTCGGTATCGACGTTGGCGAAAGGCAGCGGCGCGGCGACCCCCGTCAGCTTGATAAAGGGCTTCATTGCGCAGCCTCCGTCACCGCTCGTGGATCGGCGATGTGTCCCGCTATCGCGGTCGCAGCCGCGAGTTCAGGTGACATCAAATGCGTCCGTCCGCCCGGGCCTTGCCGCCCTTCGAAATTTCGATTGCTTGTGGACGCGCAACGTTCGCCGGACTTGAGCTGGTCCGGGTTCATCCCAAGGCACATGGAGCACCCGGCATCGCGCCATTCGAAGCCGGCATCCAGGAAGATCTGGTCAAGCCCTTCGGCCTCTGCTTGCCTCTTGACGAGCCCGGAGCCCGGCACGACCAGGCCACGCACTCCCCTGGCGACCTTTCGACCCCGGACAACTTCGGCTCCGGCACGGAGATCCTGAATGCGGCCGTTCGTGCAACTGCCGATGAACACGACATCGACCTTGATGTCCCTAAGGCGCTGCCCGGCCTTAAGGCCCATATAGGAGAGCTTGCCCTCCATCTGGCTTCGCGCTGTCGGATCGACGATCAAAGCCGGATCGGGTACCGCACCATCGATGGACGTAACATCCTCGGGACTCGTACCCCAAGTGACCATCGGAGCCAGCTGGGACGCATCGATGCGAACCTCCTGGTCGAATATCGCAGCCTCATCGGAAAACAGACCCCGCCACTGCGAACAGGCCTTATCCAGGTCCTTTGATTTCGGCCCGAACCTCGTTTCTTTGATGTAGGCAAATGTCGTCTCGTCAGGCGCGATGAGTCCCGCGCGCGCACCCGCTTCGATCGACATGTTGCAGATGGTCATTCGGCCCGCCATGTCGAGCGATCGAATAGCCTCGCCTGTGTACTCGATCACGTAACCGTTGGCTCCTCCTGCGCCAACGCGACCTATGACCGCCAAGATCATGTCCTTCGCCGTGACCCCGGCTGGGGGGCGGCCATCCAGCACGATGCGCATGCTCTTCGCGCGGGCTTGAGGCAGGGTCTGCGTCGCGAGCACGTGCTCGACTTCAGAAGTGCCAATTCCGAACGCAAGAGCGCCAAACGCGCCGTGAGTGGATGTGTGACTGTCGCCGCATACGATGGTCATGCCGGGCAGGGTGAGCCCTTGTTCCGGCCCTATGATGTGCACGATACCCTGCTCTGGACTCAGCAGCGGAATGTAGCGGACACCGAAATCCGCGACATTGCGTTCAAGCGTTTCCACTTGGAGGCGACTCGCCTCATCCTCGATGGGCGCACCGCGATTCATGGTGGGCACATTGTGATCTGCCACAGCGATGGTCGCATCGGGTCGCCTTACCCGCCGATCCGATTGCCGAAGACCATCAAATGCCTGTGGGCTTGTAACTTCGGTGAGCAGATGGCGGTCGATGTAGAGAAGATCCGTCTCGTCGTCGATTCTGTCGACGACATGGGCGTCCCAAATTTTTTGGAACAGAGTTCGTGCGCTGCCCATACCTGGCCTCCCGTCCCACTTCAGCACGCCTCAGGCCGAAACGTGCTGTTTCGAGGTTTCTGTCATGACGACGTCCTCGTGCAGTGTTCGCAGCAAAGCATACAACTCACTCTTTAGCTCAAACCCGATGCCGGGATTCGCGGGCAGTCCTACCTGACCATTTTCAACGACAATGCCATCGGCGAAGCCTCCGAAAGGAGCGAAGACGTCCGGATAGGACTCGTTGCCGCCCAAATGCAGACCTGCGGCGATGTTCAACGACATTTGGTGGCCTCCGTGCGGCACCACGCGACGCGAAGACCAGCCGTGGTCCTTCAGCACCTCAAGCGTCCGCATATACTCGACCAGTCCATAGGACAAAGCGCAGTCGAACTGCAGAAAGTCCTTGCTGGAATTCATCCCGCCATATCGGACGAGGTTCGCAGCATCCTGATGCGAGAAGAGATTCTCGCCGGTCGCCATTGCGCCATTGTAGGCAGCAGACACCTCCGCCTGGAGAGAATAGTCGAGCGGATCACCGGCCTCCTCGTACCAGAACAGATTGTAGGGCTCCAATGCTTTCGCGTATGCGAGCGCCGTTGCGGTATCGAACCTCCCATTCGCGTCAACCGCGAGGTATTTGCCATCCCCAACGACTTCGAGAACGGCCTCGATCCGACGCAGATCCTCATCCAATGCGGCCGCACCAATCTTCATTTTCACGACCTCGTAACCACGATCGCGATAGCTGCGCATTTCATCCTTCAGCTTGCCATGATCCTTGCCCGGGTAATAATAACCACCCGCAGCATAGACCCACACAGATCGATCGGGCGATCCGCTTCCATAGCGTTCGGCCAACAATTGGTAGAGCGGCTTGTCGGCGATCTTAGCGACCGCATCCCAAACAGCCATATCGAGAGTACCAACGGCGACGGAACGTTCCCCATGGCCGCCGGGCTTCTCGTTCGACATCAGCGTTCTCCAGATCGCGAACGGATCCAGATTGCCGTTACGCTCATCGATCAGCGATGCCGCCGTTGCTTCCGCCAACCTCGGCAGAAACCTTTCGCGCATGAGCGCACCTTGACCGTATCGTCCATTGGAATGAAATCCATACCCGACGACCCTTCGGTCATTGCGAAAAACATCCGTAATGACTGCGACGATTGAACAAGTCATCTTGGAGAAATCTATATAGGCATTTGCAATAGGTGATGCGATGGAAACTGTCTTCTCGCGGATGTCGATAATTTTCAACGCCTCATCCTCCTTGTTGACAGGGACGAATCTATGCCGCCATGCATTCAACTCCAATGCCATGTCCGTCTCGCTCGATGTGTCAGCGGCATCAATCACGCTCATCCCGTCGATGGCGGACGGCGTCTCGGCCGAGATCGTGCGGGACCCGATGGGTTTCAGGTTCGAGTGCCGGTTCAAGCCATGCTCGCGCCCCAGCCAATTGGATGGTTGAACGGCGCCGGCTCCGCTTCCGTCTCCTGGCAGGCTGCTGAACAAGTTCCTCGCCCGTCCCGTGCCGGCGTGATTCAATGCACCCGACCGGCTACAGTTCCGGCCCGGCCCGCCGCGGGCGCCTGGAGGGGGCAACGTTGAGGTCGATGTCCGCGGTCAAACCCACCCGGGCGATCGTCCGCTCAAGACAGGATGCAATTCGGCATGGATACAGAGTGGCTTAGAGACCTGATCTGCCTGGCGGAAGCCGGAAACTTCCACAGGGCCGCGGAATTGAGGAATGTCACGCAGCCTGCGTTTAGCCGGCGGATCAGGGCTTTCGAGGAATGGGCTGGAGCAGAGCTTGTCGACCGCTCTGGCTACAGGATCTCACTCACCGAGGCGGGCCAGCATATCCTTCCCATAGCCAGGGATGTCCTTCGATTGCTGCAACAAGGTCGCGAAGACGCGCGCGCCATCGGCCGCGGACAGTTTGACACCCTTCGCTTCGCCTCGACGCACGCCCTTTCCTTCACTTTCTTCCCAGATTGGTTGCGCTCGCTCGAACCGGCAGCTTCATCGATTCCCATTATTCTCCAATCGGACACGATGGCTGCCTGCGAACACGCGATGCTCGACGGAAGCGTACAATTCCTTCTTGCGCATTATCATGCGGCGGCTCGAAATCGCCTGTCCGGCCCACAGTTTTTATCCAAGCGAGTAGGAGCGGATGTTCTTCTGCCTGTGTCGGCGCCCAATACTGATGGTACTCCACGGCATGAACTCGATGCGGTTTCGGGCGGGAACGTGCCATATCTCAGTTACAGTGCGGCCTCGGGCCTTGGCCGAATCCTGGAGGCAGTGCTGACGGAGGACGCAAGACCGGAGGGCTTGGCGCCCGTATTCAAGGCTCATCTTGCTGAAGTCCTGCGAACGGTCGCGCGCGCCGGGAGAGGAATTGCTTGGATTCCCCAGACATTGGTGCACGAGGATTTGAAATCGGGCCAGCTCGTCCTGGCTCATCCCACACAATGGAGCATCGCGCTCGAAATAAGGCTTTTCAGGCCGCGCTCTCGTCAGAGCGAAGGCGCTGAGGAGTTCTGGTCGCGCTTGATCGCCACGGATGTGGCCACGTGAATCGAACGAACGATTTCAATCTCTTCAGCCTGTCCATTTTGACATGCGCTTTGCCGTTCAGGTGGCCAGGCCAGGCGTCTTGCGTGGGCACGCCGCGTCGGCGACGGGCGTCATATTGATGCCGGTTGTGCATCATGATCCCCGATAACGGCACTGGATGAGTTTGCATGCGGTCAATACGGTGCCAAGGCGCCCGGCCATATCGCCTCAGGCGCTTCAAAAGAAAAACATATTAATTGGGCGGAAACATGCACGACATCAGCTCAGCCTCTCACGATTCAGGGTCACGCGCACCCGAGGTTGTATGGTACAAGGCGATCAGTCGTAAGCAATGGAGTGCATTGCTGGCATCCAACCTTGGATGGGTATTTGATGGGTTCGAAAGCTTTGCTCTCGTCCTCACGGCTGCGTCGGCGCTTCGCCAGCTCTTGCCTGCGGCCGACCACGCCTCCATTCCGTTCTACGTGGGTGCAATTATCGGCATCAACCTGCTCGGCTGGGGCGTCGGTGGGATCATGGGAGGAGTGATGGCCGATTACCTCGGTCGCAAGCGAACGATGATCCTCGCTATCCTCGGTTATTCTCTGCTTACGGGGCTTAGTGCCTTTTCATTCGATTGGTGGTCGTTCGCATTGATGCGATTCTTCGTCGGCATCGCGGTCGGATCCGAATGGGCGACAGGGAGCTCGATGATCGCCGAGCTTTGGCCCGACCGCGCGCGAGGAAAGGCAGCGGGGTTAATGCAGTGCGGCCTCGGGATCGGTTTCTTCCTCGCTTCCCTGGTCTGGCTCTTCATGCAGACGTTGGGCCCGGATGCTTGGCGATACATTTATCTTGTCGGAGTCTTGCCGGCGCTGCTGACCCTGTGGATCCGCCGCTCCATCCCGGAATCCGAGAAGTGGGAACAGTCGGCCAAGCGTCGAAAGGAGGCCGCGGCCTTGAAGCGCACCGGCGCCACGTTAACGGAAGACCAGGTCGGCCTCACGACCTTCACATTGGTTGATCTGTTTTCGGACAAGTCATTGCGCGGCCGAACGATTATCGTTTTTATCATGTCACTCAGCACCACGTTCGGATTCTGGGGCATTTCAACTTGGGTCCCCCCTTTTATCGCGGCGTCCGCCACTGCGCAGGGGCTGAATGGCGGCGCGTGGGCAAGTTACGCGGGCATGGCCTACACGACCGGATCCGTTCTCGGCTACATCGCCCTCGGGTTCGCGGCGGATGCTTGGGGGCGGAAGCCGGTGACCCTCATTTACTTTACATGTGCCCTCGCCCTCACGCCCGTGCTGTTTTTCACCACGCGAGATCCGGCCACCTTGCTGTTGCTGGCTTCGCTGAATGCCTTCTTCTCGAACGGCCTCTTTACATGGATGCCGATTTGGCTGCCAGAACTCTACCCAACCCGCGTACGTGCGACGGCGCTTGCGTTTGCGTTCAACGGACCAAGATTTTTCGCCTTCGTCGGGCCACTTGTCGGCGGCTCGCTCGTCGTATCGTCGGGCGGGTTCGGCCAAGCCGCGATGGCCGTGGCGTTGATTTACGTCCTGGGGATCCTCGCAACCCCGCTGTTGCCCGAGACACGCGGCAAGCCGCTACCAGAGTGAGCATGGACCTCCAGGTGGCGGCCAGATCGAGCCAAAGACCGAAAGGCATCGAGTGGTCATCCCTGGCAACACGACCCATGCCTGCAACGCCATATTTTAAGAAAGGCAATTGTTAACGTCTCATTCAAACGGGCGATGCCAAGCCGCGAAGACGAATGCGTCTTCTTTGAAATGTGCCAAAGTGGAGAAAGACGTTGAAGATATCGATAGTTGGGGTAGGTGCCATGGGCTCGATCTATGCGGGCTTGTTTGCATCGGCAGGAAATGAAGTTATCGGAGTTTTTCGCAACTCCGATCAAGCGTCGCACGTGAATAAATGCGGGTTGCGTGTCGAGGGTGCAAGCGGTGATCGAATTGCGACGATACGCGCCACGACTGAGGCTCCTCAGGAGGAGATGGATTTAATTGTTCTCGCGGTCAAAGCCACGGCGGTGGCGGAAGCGGCGACGGCGGCGCGACCGATGGTAGGCCCGAAGACCGTTGTGCTGGCACTCCAAAACGGCGTTGGTAGCGCTGACCTCGTGGCCGAAGCGCTCGGGGATGATCGGCTCGCCGTCGGCATCGCCGGAGGCTTCGGAGCATCGATGCGCGGCCCAGGGCATGCGCATCACAACGGGATGGAGGTCATCCGCATTGGATCATACTCCACGTTGCCTTGGAGCACCGTCGAGCGGATTGCCGAGGCCTGGAGGGCAGCCGGCTTCAGATGCGAGGCCACGGCGGATATTCTAGCCATGCAATGGGAGAAGTTGATCTGCAACGTCGCATACAGCGCCCCATGCGCTCTCACTGGCATGAGCGTGGGGCAAGTATTGGACGATCCCGACGCCGGACCGATCAGTCGAGCTGCTGCGGTGGAAGCCTGGACAATCGCACGTGCCTTGGGCGTGAATATTGCTGTAGAGGACCCGATTGCGCATGTAAGAAATTTCGCAAGCCGGATGCCGAAGTCACGCCCGTCGCTGCTCCAGGATGTTGAAGCTGGTCGTCGAAGCGAGATCGACTTCATTAACGGCGCGATACCTCGGGAAGCACGGAAGCTGGGGCAGGTCACGCCCGTAAACGATCTCTTGGTTGGCCTGATCAGGGCAAGGGAACGAACCTACCAGAGCGCGGCCGGATAGTGCGGAACACACGCGCAGAAGCGCGCTTCCATGAGAGCGACAGGCCAAGCCTAAATTGGCCCTCTCTCAGGGCGCCAACGGCCTGCCCTTCTGGCATCTGAACGTCCCGTTTGGCCGCTTCGCCAAGTTCCGTTCCTGGCGCAGGGGGACGCCCTGAGCACTCTTCCAATGTCCCATCCGACAGGGGGCAAGGGCGCAGTCACACAACGCGACCGCCCCCGGAACGCAGCCGGCACCCTCGCCGCCGTCTGCATCGTCATCGATGTCGCGCGTATGAAACCGGACCCCAGGCCACTTAATAGGCCTGCAACGCCAGCACACCCCCCGGGCCAATCATCAGTCCCCAGGTTTCGTCCGAGCGGATCTCCACTTCGTCAGCCTGAACCTTGCCGCCCGTTTTGATCGAATATTTGTATTTTCCGGGCGCGAGATCCAGGGCTGGCCCGTCGGGGGCCTTGGTTCCAGCGTTGGCCGCGACCTTGATCGTCCGGTTATTGAAGGTGAGCGACGATTCCTCGGGCATGATATTGCCGAACATCACGCGGGCCTTTCCGGCCTGCGGCATGATGCCCGCCTTCCGAGCCGCCTCGGGATTTTTCACGCCGAGGCTGACGGTTGTCTCATTGCGCTTTCGGCCGAGGGTTAACACGGCCGGCCCTTCGGGAGAGGTGAAACGGACCGTCGCCCGGTCGGCCGTGGCCACCGCACCTTTGGCATCCTCTTTCCAGTTTCGATTGCCAAGCTCGCGGCGATAGAATTCAAGGACCACGGAGAGATCGAGCGGTACATTGGCGTTGAGCTCGCGCCGGAACGGTGTCCGTGTTCCTTCCGACATCGTATGGCGCTTGGGAACGGGCAGCCCCGCGCTCTCCTCGACGATGATATCGTCTGCCGACGGCGCTGGCGTCGGCGCGCTGCCGGCGCGGCTTGGATTGCCCGGAGCGGGCTCGTCGGGCTTCGCGGCCGCGACCTGCAGGCCCGAGCCGCGCGCATTCACATTGGTGCTGGGGCCCATCTTCATGACCGTGATGGAGAGATCCTTGTTCCCCTTCGCGAATTGAAGCTGCGCCATATTCGCGTTGTTGATCACGCCCGGCTTCGCGCGCCATCCGGACCGCTGCAGGGCCGACCGGAAAAACTCGCTGATCGACTTGACGTTGGATGCGCTCGTGAATTGGAGGGTTCCGTCCTCTCCGTCGAAATCCACATCCTGCGCCGTCTCGGGGAGCGGAATAGGCGCATTGCCGCCGGCAAGCGGCTGCAGGGTCTGGACGGTGGCGTCGGCCCCGCGCGCGGCGGCCGGCGGCTGGATGGCACCGCCGGTTTGCGCCTCGGCGTCGCGCATCATCTGCTGGGCCTGCTGCAGCATGTCGTTGACCGAGCCGGAGCCGGCCACGCTCTGGGTCTTGGGCTTGGTGATCTTCTCAATGAGGCTGACGGTCGTCAGGCCGTACTGGCTGGCGAGTTTCAGAGACGCCGTACCTTCGGGAAAGGTGAAATTCACCTCCGCCTCGTCCGGGCCGATCGTGGCGCGCCCATCCTCTTTCCACCCGCGCGCCGAAAGCGCGCCCCTGTAGAATGACAATACCGCCCCAAGGCTCGCCACGACCTGGGCGTGGATTTCCCGCCCGGTCCCGCCATTCGTGCCACCCGCATTCTTGCGCGGCTTGGGGACCGGCAGGCCGAAGATATCGTTATCGGCCTCGACCGATTGCAACTCGGCGAAGACCGGCGTTTTCAGCTCGACTTGCGTCCTGCCACGCTCGCTCGCTCGCAGGACGAGCATGAGCGGCCGGATATTGCCGCGCATGAAATAGGCGATGTCGCCATTCGCGGGCTTGGGATCGAGCTTCGCATTCGGCCATTTCGTGGCGATGTCCGCATCCGGGAGCGGCTCCCAATCGCTTTCGGCGAGTTTGCGGGCATAGAATTCGCGCAGGGTCTGCGGCGTGCCGCCCGAGGTCAGGCTGAGATAGGGCCGATGCTCGTCGAACATCACATCGGCGGCGTCCTCCGGAACCGGCGGAGCGAATTGCAGCCGATCGGCCACATACTCGACCGTGGTCTGGTCCGTGGTTTCCTCGGCCCTGCCGGGCGAAATGGTGAAACGAACCGAAAGGCCCTGCTGCCCCTTGATGAAGGTCAGCCAGGTCGAATGCCGGTCGTCCAGCGGAACCACATAAAAGCTCCAGCCCTGGGCGGCCAGCAGCGCCTTGATCGCCGCGGTCGTGGCGGGAACGTTGCCGGGAACCGAATAGGACACGCGCTCGGCGGTTGACTTCCCCGTGTCGCGCCCGCCAGGCAGGCGCGGCAGATCGGAAACGGCGACCAGCGGCGCGACATTGTCGCGACTGAGATAGACCTGGCGCTCGTTCGCAAGAATGCTGATCGGCTGCGGCTTGATCTCGACCCTGACCTTTCCGGCATCGGTCTTTTGCAGCACGAGCGCCAAGGTCGCCTTCGGGTCCTGGTCGCTGACGAAATAGGCGGCGCCGCCCCTGTCATGGAGCGTTCCCGAAGGACCTCCCGCCGCCTGCTTACCATTGGCCTTTGCCGACCAAAGGAACCAGCCGTGGCCGGCGAGTTCCCGGCGGTAGAAATCGAGGAGCTTTTCGACCGGCTCGCCACTTATCAGGCTCAACGACGGCCTGTCCGGGGAATATTCGACATTGGCCGCATCGGCCGTGAAAGGCAGATCCACCTTCAGTGGGATGGCGGAATATTGCACGCTGATGGCGTTGTTCTGCGCCGGCGCGACGGTGATAAAGACGTTGAGGGCCTGCGACCCCTTCTTCAACGTCAGTGTCCTCATGGACGGATTTTCCGCAGACGCGGCGTTGGGCGCGGCATATTTTTGCCAGCCGAGAGCAACGAGCCCCTTTTCGACGGCCTCGGCCGTCGGGCCGATCGCCTGGGGGGAGACGAAGATCGTCGTGAACGGGCTGGCGAAAACGTCCTTGGCACCGGGGACCCGTGGGAGCTTGCTGGCGTCGAAGTCGCCGACGCTGGCACGATCCGGCGCCTGGGCCCTGGACGGCGGACACTCTACGGCGGAAACCGCGATGGCCGCGCAAAATGCCAGAAGATAACGGCGGTGGCCGCCTCGCATCATGCTGAAGCTCACCATTTCGCCTATCATTATCGCCTCCAGAGGAAGGGCCGTGGGCCGAAAAGCAAAACGACTTTCGGTCCAGATGCTTCCCATGATTTGTGAAAATTGTGAAGGCCTCGCTTCACAAACGGTTCCGACCGTTTGACGTTGCTCCTGATGATTTCGGAATGTGTTCTGTGCGGCGGTAGCTTTTAACCATGCCGGCGCGCCAAGTGGCGGCATTTCGTGCCATACTATTGGCTTGGATCAGCGGCTGGTTGGAAATTCAGACGCAATAGTCGGCGCCCCCTCCGCGCCATGGGCGAGACAGCCGTAGATGTCCGGTTGCCGGACGGGTACCAAGTTCCGCTGCCGGCGCGTCCTCGCCTTAACGACCGCCCCCGCGTTCAATCCAACCCGTTGGAGCGGCGTGCGTGTGCGGCGTCAGCACGGGGTGCAGAGGCGCGCATCGAGGGCTGGATCACTCGGGATAGGTCTCGCCGCCGTCCCGCGTCGCCTTATGGAAAAGGATGAATGCCAGGGGATTGCCGGGCTCGGCCATCGCGTCGCTGCGCTGGCCCGTGACCTCTCCGGCCACGCCGCTCGTATATTCCGCAACCACTTCGCCGAAACCGTTGCGCTGGACGGCCACCTTCTGCCCGGCCTCGACCTTGTCGTTGAGCTTGACCAGATGCTCGACGAGCCCGCCCTGGGTCGCAAGGATCGGGAACGCGCTGTTGCCGACGAAGACATTCACATCCTTGCCTGTACGTCCCATCGGCCCGGCCACGATGCCGTAATGCTTGAGGACGTTCATCGTGCCTTCCACGAACCGCGCGGTCATCTCGAGATTCAGCACCCGCGCCGCGCCGATCTCCGGCGTAAAAGCGGGGATGCCCACATCGATAAAGGCATTGTGCAGGACACCCGGATACACGTGATTGTCGAAGATCTGCCCGACCGGGTAGAGCTCCACCATTGCCCGGACCTCCGGCACATCCATGCCGGCGAGATTGAAGGCGGTGACGTCGAAGCCGGTTGTCCCGGTATGGAAATCGATCGCGGCGTCGGCATTCGGCCGCAGCAGACGGTTGAACAAAAGCCCGGCATGGCGGCTGGGAGCGGTGGGGCCGTTCTCGTTCCCCGGCCATTCCCGGTTCATGTCGATCAGATCGGCGCCTCTGCCCGCATTGGGCCATCTGCGCTGCATGCCTTCCATGGCCGGACGCGACACGTCCGTCACCGCCATCACACAGCCCGACATCTGTGCCGGATTGAGCTGGTTCATCACGCTCTGGACGGTGTGCACGGAACTCATCTCGTCGCCGTGCACACCGCTGATGAGAACGACGCGCTTGCCTGGCCTTGCGCCCTTGGCGACCGTCACCGACACATACCAGTACTGCCCCGTGGGCATCTGAACGCCCTGAAAATATAGAAGGTGTTTCTTGCCGGGCTCCAGGTCATCGACGTTGAGCGCGCTGACGACCTTTTTCCCCTGGATCATGTCGCCGGTGAAGATTGTCGCCGACCGCCCACCTGGCGCCGGACCGGCCGAGGACGCCGCCGGACCCTGGGCGTTCGCGGAACCGGCATCAGCCGCAAGTGCTGCCGATGCGACGATCGCTGCAATCACGAAGTCGCGGCGATCGATGCGCTCTTCTCCGCTCGACATGATGCATGCCCTCCTTTTTTCAGGCTGCCCGCGCGGTCCGCGCGATCTTAGATCGCGTCAGGAATGACGCATCAGTTGACCGCAAAGCAGTAGAGCAGACCGGCGCCCCCCGTACTTTTCAAGGCATCCTGGCTGCAGCCGCGTGAGAGGTGGGATGAATTCCAGGATTTTGCAGCCGCAGAGTCGTCCAGGCCGGTACGGTCATGGTGGCCGAGCATGACCGCGCCATCCGCCCCGCTCTTGGTGTAGTTGCCGCAGGTCCGGTCCTCGCCCGGGCCAAAGGCTGTGCCGTCGGCTTGGGAGCCCGTCAGGATATCGTGCATATTCGGCGTGTCGCCACGACCGTTGACGACATGGCCCTTCTCGTTCAGCGCGGTCTGCTTTGTGAGATTGGCTGCGGCGCTGTGCAGATCGGCGACGCTCGTGGCGATGATCGTGCCCTTGGCATCGCGCCATGGACCGGCGCCGATGCGGTCGCGGGCATTCACGGCCGCCACGCCGCCCGCCGCCTGCGTCGAGAGATAGGCGCGCCAGGTCTTGCCGCCGGCACCCGCCGCCTGGGCGAGGCGCTGGCAAATCGCATCCGCCCCTTCGAGGCCTCCCAGATCCGCCCCCTTGCCCGAGCCCGCGCTCGACACAAAGAACGTCATGTCGGCAGTCTGAGCCTCAGCGCCCCCAGCGGCAAGCGCCAGCCAAGCGGCGGCGACAATCGGAACGTATTTTGCCGGCATCGTTTGTTCCTCCTTCGTTTTGCATTCTTGGGTGCATTCCGGGCTGGCGGTTCGCCACGGCGCAACGGACGTTACGTCACCGGCATGCTCCAGATCAATTTCTCAAGATCGACCTCCGACCACCGCGCCGCGAACCTCGCCTGGGTGGGCGAACATAAGAGCCGTGAAGGATGATTGATCGCAGCGCCGCCCCTCGCGTCAAGCGTCATCGTTGAATGCAGAAGATGGCCTAATCAGCGCGGCGCCCGTGCTTCAGTTGGAGAGAACTTGCCGTCGCCTAGGCTTGACGACGACCTTGCCTTTTGACCGTCCGGTTTCGATGTTGGCCAACGCTTCATTGGTCGCTTCGAACGGGAAGATCCGATCCATGATCGGGCGAATGATCCCGGCTTCGATCAGCGATGTGATCTGGATCGACCGGGCCACACTTGGCAGAACTTTTCGGGCGATCGTCAGCGGGAAGCCGCTGACGATCAAGCTTGGCAAAGCCGCCAATATCCGGCGAATGGGGACCACCTCAGCCGAAGGTGGCGACCACCAAGGCGTGGACGCGGGCAAAAGCGGCTTTCGCCCCCGCCGTGACCCGCGTTTCGTCGGCCTCCGACAGTTCCAGCCCATCGAGGGCTATGGTGAAGGTCTTCCAGTGGAGTCCCCGCCCCTGCGGTGCGGCGGCGAGGTGGCGGGCGCCGAAGGTCGCGGAGAGGCCGAGCCCTGCGGCCGCCTTCAGGAGAAAGGCCGCGCCGAGGTTCGAGCCTTCGGCCACGTAGAGCCAGCCGAGCGCGGTCGGAACGTCCGCCGGATCCCCTTGGCGAAACACCGGCGCGCCTTCCGCCGGCGGCGGCTCCGTTCCGAGGTCTGCAAGATCCTGTTCGATCAGGCCGAAGCGGCGGCGGCCAGTGAGATCGGGCAAGAGGCGATCCAGCGCCGGATCGGAATAGAGCGCGTCGATCTCCCGATGGAAGGCGTGCTGCACCTTCAGGAAAAGGACGTAGCGCTCACGGCTCGCGAACGGCTCGCCCGCCATGATCGTCTTGTCGAGGCGGTCGTGCGTGGTGTGGGTGAGGGCTTTCAGCCGGCTGGCGCGGTTGTCGGCGGGGCGGTCGAGGGCGATGGTCATGGGATGATCCTCAATGGTTGAAAGAATTTCTCAGGCTCAGAAGCGGTAGTTCACGCCGATCTTCAAAAGCTGGAGGTCGGCAGAGTTGGATGCTTCGCGGCCATTGGAAATGGTCGAGGATCCGATGTAATTCGTGGTTTCGTACACCGGCCTTTCAACCAGATCGCAGAAGAGGCCTCCCCTGGTGGCACAGAGCGGTTCGCTGCGGACCACCCATTTGGTTCCGACCTGACGGGTGACCGAGTAGGATTTGGTGACGCCGGCGCGCGCGTCCTTGAACAGGAAGCTCTCGGAGCCGAAGGCAGAAAACAGGTACTCGGCCTTGATCGACCAATTGTCGGCGATGGCATATTCCGCGCCCCCGCCGATGGCGAGCCCGGTCCGCGTCCGCGCGGAAATCTCGGTGAAGAAGGGGGTCGTGCGGTTGCCTGCCGGTCTGGCCTCATAGGCGATATCCGACTGGTACTGGGTGCGCTCCTCCTCTTCCCTGAGGAAGGCGACGCCGGCGGTGCCGTACACCATGAGCTTGTCCCAGGCGTATCCGGCGCGCCCCCGCACGGTGGCGAACCAGTCGAAGGAATAGTCCGTGCTGGCCTGGAGCATGTTGGCATCCATGAGCAGCTGCGCCTCGGTGGCGAGGGCATTTTGGGTCTTGGACATGCGCGCCCAGCCGAAGTCTCCTTCGACGCCGAGGACGATGCCGTTCGAGAACTGGTAATTGTAGCCGGCCTGCGCGCCGCCGATGATGTTGGCCAGCGACAGGTCCGCCGATTCCGTCGCCGCGATGGCATTCGCGCTGCCGTCGAGAGGAGTGGTGGTGCCGGAGATCCCGCCGAAGCCGTAGCCCACGTTGGCGCCCAGATAGAGGCCTGTCCAGGGCATGTTGCGCGCGCTCGCGGGCCGGCCGAAGGGCAGCCACGTCACCGGCTCGGAGCCCCCCAGCTTGGCGGTGAGGCTGCCCCGGATCACCCGGCCGGGGGCGGGCATGTCCGTATTGTTGATCGCATCCACATAGTAGGCGTCGAACAGGTTCTGCACGCCCACGTCGAGGGTCAGCGTGTCGTTGATCTTCCACTGGCCGAACAGATCGACCACCGTGTAAGGCGCCCAGTTCTTCGCGACGTTCGAGAAATACGCGGTGTCGGCGACCATGGGCGCGAGTCGCTCGCCCATGTATGTGAGGCGTCCGCCCAGGGTGATGCGGTCGTCCCAGAAGCGCAGGCCAGCCGTGACTGAGGCGGTGAAGCGGGGCGGCACCTGGTTGGCAAGGAAATCGGCTTGGCTTGTGTAGCTGATGCACTCACCGTCCTGGAAGCAGGCCTCGAAGTCCGTATAATAGTTGAAGCCGAAATCGATGAAGCCGAAGCCGGCATCATATCCGCCGCTAAGCTCGAAACCCTTGAAGCGGACATAGTCGTAATTGAAGAACATCATGGTCTGTAAATTTGTAAATTCTCTCCCGATATAATCGTTTGTGGTATTCTCGAAGTACGAGAGCTTGGTCCGCACCTTGTCGCCATGCAGGAACACGTCGTTCTTCAGGAGGTTGGTGCCGACCTCGTAATTTACCGCATGTTCCGCATCGAGGTTGGGATTGAACCGCTGGTCGCTACGCGTCTGGCTCACCTCGCGCAGGCTCGGCGGACGGATGCCGGTGGAATACTGTCCGTAGATCTGCCAGCCCGGCAAAGGGGTCAGCGTGATGCTCGCCATCGGGCTCACCCCGTCGCCGGAATAGCCGGTGTAGGGCGCGCCGGGATTGTAGAAGCTGTCGCCGCTGAACGCGGTGTCGTAGTTCAGATACTCGGCCCCCGCCTCCACGCTCAGCCAGGACAGGGGATCCCACTTCGCCCTGGCGAACAGGGTGGCGATCCGGCGGTCGCCGTTGGCGGGCAGGGCCCACAGGGAGAACTGCTCGACGTCGAGCGGATCGGACGGGCTGGCGCTCTCGAGGGTGTAGGTGCCGCCGTAGCGCAGCGAGATCGGAGTCCCAGCCGCCGCGAAGCGCGACGTGTTGTCAGCATTGAAGCCGAAATTGCGCGTCTGCTGCTTGATCTCCGCCGATCTCCCGATCAGGGAGAAGACGGTGACCTCGTCCACATTGGAGGCGTAGGCATTGGCCTTGAAGTCGATCAGGTCGTTGTCCTGGGGCTTGAAGTGATAGCGCGCCGTCAGCTGGTTGATCGCCGCCGAGCTGAGGGGAATCTGCCAGGTGGTGGCGTTGCCCACCGAGATCAGGGTGGGGGAAACCTCGCCGAAATCGTTGCCGTAATAGAGGTAGCCGAGCTGCAGCTCGTGTCCGTCCGCCGGTCGCAGCGTCGCCTTCAGGAGGCCGGAGGTGACATCCTCGGAGGTGTTGTAGACCTGCTGGCCGTAGAAATAGTTGGACAGCCGCTGCTGCTCGCCGAGATAATTCTCGGCGGTGAGGTCGCCCTGCGTTCCGGCGAAGTAGTTGCCGCTCTTGCGCCGCACGTAGGCGGCGACGAGATCCACGTTCTGCTCCGTCACCGCCGCGGCGAGGCTCGCATTGCCATTCTCGGCATCGGAATTGCCGAAGTCGGCCGTCTTCTGGCCGATGACGGGCTCGACGCCGTTGGAATTGAGGCCCACGCGCGCCCGTACGCCGTAGTTCTCGCCCGCACGCAGCACATCGGCGATGCCCAGCGTCTCCATGGCGATGGTGCCGCCGATGGCGCCGCCCACCGCGCCCTCCGGCCCCTTGGTGACGGTGATGCCGGAAATGAGGTCGGGGTCCACGAAGGTCCGGCTGGTGACACCTGCATAACCGCGATAGCTCGATGTGGACTGCTGCGATCCGTCGATGGTGGTGGCCACGCGGTTCATGCCCTGCAGGCCGCGGATATTGGGGTCGATGGCGGCGCCGTTGTTGCTGGAGCCGGAGATGACGCCCGGCGTGCCCTGGAAGATGGAGCCCGCGGTGAGACCGGGAAAGCGCTCCAACTCTTCGCTCGAAATGAAGTTGGTGGTGCCCGGCGTCTCGAACGGACGGTTCGCGCCATGGGCGCCGCCGACCTCGATGGTGTCGAGCACAACAGAGCCGTCGGCGCCAACGGCTCCGGCGTCCACCGCGTTCTGCTGACCCACCATGACGGTTCGATCGGCCGTGATCTGGAAGGGAAGCCCGGTTCCTTCGAGCATCAGGGCGAGGGCTTGCCGGGGCGCGTAGCTCCCGGTCACTGCGCGTGAGGTCAGGCCCCGTGTCGTCGAGGATGCGAGCGTGACCTGCAGGCCCGCCTGCCGGCCGAAGGCATTGAGGGCGGAGGCCAGCGGCTGGGCCGGAATATCGAAGCTTTGCACCGCGCCCGCGCTTCCCACGATGGCTTGAGCTGCGGCCGGGCGGGTCTGCGGGGCCAGGGCCCACAGTGCGACGATCGCAGTGGTCGCCAGAAGCCAGGGCGCCGGAACACCCTTGCGGATTGCCGTCTTCAGATCGGTCGCGTGCGAACTCATTTTTCCTCGTCTCGGGTGTCCGCGCACAGCTCACGCATGTGCTTCCGGTCCCAAAGACGATCGGCTCGCGATTTTTTTCCACGCGGGCCGCTTTTTGTGCCGGATGCGGATCCGCCTCTCAGAGGCGCGACACGACCCTCAGATAAGGCGAGATCTCGTGGACCTGCCCGCCATATGGCTGCACGAGCGCGCGCAGCGCACGATCAGGATCCCGCAGGTCATAGAGCCCTGTCACCCTTTGAGCCGCGAGAGCGGCATCGGGCAAGCTGATCCAGGCACGGTGATAGCGCCGCAAGCGCTCAACCACGGAACCGATCGTCGCGTCATTGACAAAGATCTGGCCGTTCCGCCACGCGGCGATGTCGTCGAGCGCGATGGTCTCCTTCTGCATCGCCCCCGTGCCCCGGTCCACCACCACCGTCTCGCCGGGTGTCAGCGTTGCGCCCGGTTGGCCGCCCGCCTGCCCGGGCGCGACGCGGACCGACCCGTGCGCCAGCTCCACGGCGGTGGTGTCGGCAGAGAGCGCCACGTTGAAGGCGGTGCCGAGCACGGTCACATCCACGCCGCCGGCCGCGACCACGAACGGCCGGGACGCATCGGGCGTGACCTCGAAGAAGGCTTCCCCCGACAGGAGCGTGACATGGCGCCGTTCCCCGCGAGGGCGGTGGCAATGGCGCTGTGCGCTCCAAGGGTGACGGTGCTGCCATCTGCCAGCGTGACGACGCGGCTTTCCCCGGTCGCGGTCATGTGGTCGGCCTGAAAACGCAGGATCAGCGGGGGGCCGCGAGAATGAGGACGCACCCCGCTGCAGCCACTGCCGCGGCGGCCGCCACCCGCGCCCGCCAGCTCCGCCGACGCGGGGTGCGCGGGGCGACCCGGGCCCGCCGACCGGCGGGGACCGGGCCCGCGCGCGGGCGCCAAAAATCTTCATGCTCCGGCGGGACCTCACCCAGGACATGCCATGTCCGGCGCGCATTCTCCCAGGCGCGGGCATGGGCGGGAGAGACGGCGCGCCAGGCCTCGAACGCCCGGGCAATCTCCGGGTCCTGCGGCGCATCTTTGAGGCGCAGAAGCCAGTCGATGGCCTCCTCCAGAAGCGGGTCCGCTCTCTCGTCCTCGGTCAAGCTCGTTCCTGCCATGCCATCTCGGTGCCCCCGCCAAAGGCGCCGACTGCCGCCTTTTACACTCTTCGCTCTCAAAGACGATTGGGGCGAAGATTTTTTCCGCGCCGTGGATCAGCCCCCCTCGTCGAGCCGGGCGGCGATCCTAAGCATGGCGGAGCGCACATATCTGTGCGCTGTGGTGACGGAAATCCCCAGGTGCCCGGCCACCTCATCGAGGGTGAAGCCGCCGAACCGGTGCATCTCCACTGCGACGCGCGCTTCGAGCGGAAGGGCCGCGAGCACATCCGACACGGCACGCACCTGATCACAGAACAGCAAATGTTGCTCCGGCGTCTCGATAGCGCGCGGCTCGGCCCAGAACGGCAGACCACGGCCCGCCTCACGCGTCTCAATCTTGCGCCGCTTCAGGACATCGAAAGCCAGATTGCGGACGATCCGGTAGAGGAAGGCAAGGGCCTGCTCCGGCGTCCCCGCCTGGAGGGGGGCTGGCAGGTACCGCAGATAGGCGTCCTGAACGGTATCCTCGGCAGCCTCGCGTGAGCCGAGAATGGAGGTCGCGTAGTCGATCAGCGCAGAGCGATGCGTAAGATAGACCCCGTGCCGTGCATCCCCTTCCTTCATGCGAGGCTCTTCCCTGTGCGGAAAATAGGCACGAGCGCCCGGCTCATCCTTCCACCACCCCCGATCCGCTCCGTCACTGACGAAGACGCAACACTATCGACGATCAATAGCGTCCGATTTTTTTGTTGCAATATTAAATATTTAGATTTGTTCTAGATCCATTTAATACACAATCGATGTCGCACGACTATCTTCAGAAGACTCCTATTGATTGAGGAGCTTGGATCTCGCTTTTGAATTTTCTTAAGCTGCGCATCTCGATGCAAGGGTCCAGACTCATAACCAGCAGCTGACGGTCGCAGCGATGCAGACAGCAACGAAGACGTTGACGGCGAGCCGATCGTAGCGGGTCGCGACAAGACGGAAGTCCTTCAGCCGGCAGGACATGCGCTCGATAGCGTTGCGGTGCGGAGAGGATTCGATAAAATCGAATAGTATTATGATTTTTCATGCTATTTTTAAATGCCAAACGCCTAGATGCCAACAAAAATGCCAACAGACCCGATCGCTGCCCCTGGATGGCGCTATCCCGAGATTTGCGGGGCTCAGATGGAAAAGAGCGGGACACGGCCGCTCAGGCCGCCTCCCATACCCGGTTCAAGATCTGAGCGGCGAGCGCGGCCTTGTCCTGCGGCAGGAACCGGCTGCAGTGGTTCACGACCGTCTCCGTCTGGCCCAAATTGCGTTGCTTGCCCGGTCCTACAGCCGGTGGCCTTCATGGCGTGCATGGCCAGCAAAGCGCTCATTGGGCGGTCAATGCGCAGCGGGCCTCTGAGGCCCGTTATGCCGATATTGATGCCTCAGCGCTGCAGCTAGAGAACCGTTCGCGCACGGTGGCTGCCAGACTGCGATTCAAACAGAGGCCGGCCGATCCTCGCTCGTACGAAGGCTGACGCCGTCCGGGCCGATGGAGACGCGCGGCACACCTCTCTGCCCAACGTCTGTGCACATCAAAATCCTGCCAATCATTGGAGCCGAGTGCGTCGCGCGCGGTTCGACCTGGCAGAATCGGATGCAGATGGCGAATTTTTGGATACATGTGAGATTTTTTTGGACTCGATATGGCCCCCGCTCTGCTGTTCTATCTGTCGTGAGGAGCCATCGTGGCACTGTTGGAGACTGTTCCCGGCTTTGGCTAGCTGCCGCGGGATCCGAATCCTCAGAACGATTTCAGCGTTTGGTCCGCTGGGACAGCCGTACGGCTCCGTCAACAATGCCTGCAACTGCGCCGTCCCGGACGTTGCGAAGTACGGAGATCTATCGATGACAAGGGCCAGAGGGGGAAGGTCAGGATGGAACCGGCGCTCGCACGTCGGACACTGGCTGGCCGCGAGGGCGTTGGACGCGTGCCGGCTTGTTCTGGGGGCTGCGCTGGTATCCGTCCCGCTGGCGACCGCATCGGCCCAGGCACCGATCAAGATCGGCGACATCAACAGCTACAGCAACATGGCGCTGTTCACCGATCCCTATCGCCGGGGCGCCGAGCTCGCCGTCGAGCAAATCAACGCGGCCGGCGGCATCAACGGCCGTCCGCTTCAGGTGATCTTCCGCGATGATGCAGCCAAGGCTGGCGATGCCATTCGCCAGGCCGAGGAGCTGACCGCCTCCGAGCAGGTGGTCGCGCTGGCCGGCGGCTTCACCTCCTCGGTGTGCCTAGCGCTCGCCGATTTCGCCCTGCAGCGCAAGATTCCTTTCGTCTGCGGCATCGCGGTGAGCGACGCCGTCGTCTGGGAGAAGGGCAACCGCTACACCTTCCACACCGCCGCTTCCACCTACATGCAGACCCAGGCGCTGGCCGAGGCGGCCGCCAAGCTGCCCGCCAAGACCTGGGCGACGGTCGCGCCGAACTATGAATACGGCACCTCCTTCGTCGCCCGCTTCAAGGAGCACCTCCTGAAGCTGCGGCCGGACGTGAAGTTCGTCGCCGAGCAATGGCCTGCCCTCGGCAAGCTCGATCCCGGCCCGACGCTGGACGCCCTGCTCGCGGCCCAGCCGGATGCCATTTTCAACGCGGAGTTCGGCACCGACCTGATCCGCCTCGTGCGCGAGGTGAACACTCGCGATGCCTTCAAGGGCAAGTACGTGGTGAGCGCCCTCACAGGCCAGCCGGAATATCTCGACACGCTGAAGGCAGAAACGCCTGAAGGCTGGATCGTTACCGGCTACCCCTGGCAGACGTTGGACACGCCCGAGCACAAGGCCTTCCGCGAAGCCTATCAGAAGAAGTTCAACGACTACCCGCGCTGGGGCGCCATGTTCGGCTACATCGGCTACAAGGCACTCGCCGCGGCCATTGCCAAGGCTGGCGGCACCGACCCCGAGAAGATTGTGGATGCGCTCGGCGGTCTCAGCCTGCCGACGCCGGTTGGCGAGGTGACATTCCGTGCCGCCGACAATCAGGCGACCCTGACCGTCTTCACCGGTAAGCTCACGAAGAAGGGCGACAAGGGCGAGATGGTGGATTGGATCGCCGTCGACGGCGCCAAGCTCCTCCCGCCGCCCGCCGAGATCGCCAAGCTGCGCCCCGCGAAGTGAGCGCGGACCAAAAAGGCGCCGGCATCGCCCGGCGCGGCTGACGCTGCCGGCAGCACGACGAGAAGGTCGCGCCGCCGGCATCTTCCTCGCAGGAAAAGCCCTCATGCATCTCGACGCGCAGACGTTCGTCTCGCTGCTGCTGAACGGCCTCGCCACCGGCTCGATGCTCTTCATCGTGGCCTGCGGCCTGTCGCTCATCTTCGGCGTCACGCAGATCGTCAATTTCGCCCACGGCTCGTTCTACATGCTGGGGGCCTATATCGCCTATTCGCTGGTCTCCGTCATGATGTCGGTCCCCGGTGGCTTCTGGGCCGGCGTGCTGGTCGCCGCGGTGGTGGTCGGCATCGTGGGCGGGCTGGTGGAAATGACGGTGCTTCGTCGCCTCTACAAGGCTCCGGAGCTGCTTCAGCTCCTCGCCACCTTTGGCGTCGTCCTCGTGGTGCAGGATGTCACCCGCTATGTGTGGGGCAGTGAGGACCTCATCGGCCCGCGCGTGCCGGGCCTCGCCGGCTCGCTCGATTTCTTCGGCATCCGCTTTCCCTCCTACAACATCTTCCTGATGCTACTTGGCCCGGCGATCCTCGGGCTCCTGTGGCTGGTCTTCCACCGCACGCGCTGGGGCACCCTGGTGCGGGCCGCCACCGAGGACCGAGAGATGGTCGGTGTGTTGGGGGTGAACCAGCGCTGGCTGTTCACCTCCGTCTTCATCCTTGGCAGCGCGCTCGCGGGGCTCGGCGGAGCCGTTCAGTTGCCGCGGGATTCCGCCAATCTCGGCATGGATTTCAATCTGCTCACCGAAGCTTTCGTGGTGGTGGTGATCGGCGGCCTCGGGAGTATCTCGGGCGCCTTCGTCGCGGCCCTGCTTATTGGCGTCATCCAGTCGTTCGGCACCCTGCTAATGCCCTCCATGACGCTGGTGACGATCTTCATCTTCATGACCATCGTGCTGGTGTTCCGTCCCTACGGTCTCGCCGGCAAGAAGCAGGTGCAGGTACGCGAGCCGCCACGCGTCGACGAGGGACTGATGGTCCAGGGCGGCCGCGAGCAATGGGTTCTGTGGGGTCTCGCCGCGGCCTTCGTCGTCGCCTCGCCGCTGCTCCTGAACGGCTACGGCATCACCCTGCTGATCGAGACACTGATCTTCATTCTGTTTGCCTCCAGCCTCCATTTCCTGGTCGGCCCGGCAGGCATTCTCAGCTTCGGCCATGCGGCCTATTTCGGCATCGGCGCCTATTTCGCTGCGCTTGGGGTCAAATATTTCGGGTTGCCCTTCCTTCCAGCGCTCATCGGCGCGCCCATCGTCGCCGGTCTTGGCGCGGCGCTGTTCGGCTGGCTGTGCGTGCGCCTTTCTGGCACCTATCGCGCCATGCTCACGCTGGCCCTGGCCCAGATCGTTTGGTCGGTGGCGTGGCAGTGGATCAGCGTCACGGGCGGCGACAACGGCATCCTGAAGGTGTGGCCGGATGCCTGGGCCCACAACCACGTGGTCTATCTCTATGTCACCCTGGCCGTGGTGGGGATGAGTCTTATCGTCCTGCGCCGCATCGTGTTCGCGCCCTTCGGCTACGCGCTCCGGGCAGCGCGGGATTCATCGGCCCGGGCGGTTGCCATCGGCATCGAAGTGCGCCGCGTCCAGTGGGCCGGCTTCGTGCTGGCGGGGGCGCTGGCGGGCCTTGGCGGCGCACTCTACGCCTTCGCCAAGGGGAGCGTCTTTCCGGACGTCGCCTCGATCGCTTTCTCGGTCGACGGTCTGGTGATGCTGCTCCTCGGCGGGCTCGAAAGCCTCGCCGGCCCCATCGTCGGAGCCGCCGGCTATCACTGGCTGCTGGCGGAACTACAGCGCACTACCGAATACTGGCGGGCGCCGCTCGGCATCGTCATCGTCCTTGCCATCATCTTCTTCCCGCGCGGCATCGTCGGAATGATCGAGAAGCTCGTCCCGCACCTGTTCCGCCGCGTCGGCCTCGTCCGCCGCGCGAGCGTCGGAGACCCATCATGATCATGGACGGCGAGCTGCTCGTCACCGGCATCCGTAAAGCCTATGGCGGCGTGAAGGCGGTGGACGACGTGTCCTTCTCCGTCGCTCCGGGCGAGATGGTAGCCATCATCGGACCAAACGGGGCGGGCAAATCCACCTGCTTCAACATGCTGGGCGGACAGATCCGGCCGGACGCCGGCGAGGTGCGCTTCGGCGGCAAGCTGGTCAACGGGCTCGATCCGGCTGCCGTCTGGCGGCTAGGCATCGGGCGGACATTCCAGATCACCGCCACCTTCGCCAGCATGAGCGTGCGGGAGAATGTGCAGATGGTGCTGCTGTCGCACCACCGACGCCTCGCCGGCTGGTGGCGTCCGACCTCCGCGCATTTCCGCGACGAGGCCGAAGAACTGCTCGACGTCACCGGCCTGCGTTCGCAGGCCGACCGGCCCTGCGCGGTGCTCTCCTACGGCGACCTCAAGCGCCTGGAGCTGGCCATGGCGCTCGGCAGCAGGCCGAGGCTTCTCCTGATGGACGAGCCGACCGCCGGCATGGCGCCGACCGAGCGCATCGGCATGATGCGCCTCGTGCGCGACCTCGTTGAGGGGAAGGGCATCTCGATCCTGTTCACCGAGCACGACATGGATGTGGTCTTCGGCCATGCCGACCGGGTGATCGTGCTGAACCGCGGACGGGTCATCGCCACCGGAGCCCCCGCCGCCATCCGCAACGAGAAGCACGTGCAAGACGTCTATCTGGGCGGCGGCACCATGTATGGAGCGCACTGATGCTGCGGGTATCGAACATCAACAGCTTCTATGGCGCGGCCCATATCCTCCACGACCTCTCCATCACCATGGGGGCCGGGGAGACGGTAGCGCTGCTCGGCCGCAATGGCGCGGGCAAGTCGACGCTGATGAAGTCCATCATCGGCATCGTGACGCCGCGCAGCGGGGCGGTGAGCTTCAAGGGGGAGGAGATCGCCGGCCTCGAACCCTTTGCGGTGGCGCGCCGGGGCATCGGCTTCGTGCCGGAGGACCGCCGTATCTTCGTCAGTCTCTCGGTGGCGGAGAACCTGGAGGTCGGCCGCCGCTCCGCGCGGAGCAGTCAGGCGGGCTGGACGCCAGAGCGGCTCTACGAGGTCTTTCCCAACCTCGCCGAGATGCGCGGCCGTCAGGCCGGCCACATGAGTGGCGGCGAGCAGCAGATGCTCACCATTGCCCGCACCCTCATGGGCAATCCCGAATTGATCCTGCTCGACGAGCCGTCCGAGGGCCTCGCCCCCAAGATCGTCGAGCAGATGGCGGATGCCATCCTACGCCTCGGCAGGACCGGCATGACGGTTCTGATCTCCGAGCAGAACATGCACTTTGCCGGCCTCGTCTCCGAGCGGGCCTATGTGATCGAGAAGGGACAGATCAAGTTCTCGGGCACCATGCAAGAGCTCATGGGCGACGAGGACATCCGCCGCAACTATCTGGCCCTGTAGGGCCATGTCCGGCGGCGATCGGCTGCCGGACATGGCCCCGCTGGCGTGCACGGACTATCGCTCGGCGAACGCCTTCTCTACGACGAAATGTCCGGGGCTCGCGCCAGAGCCTTCTTCAAAGCCCCGAGCCACCAACAGGGTCTTGATGTCCGTCATCATGGCTGGCGAGCCGCAGATCATCACCCGGTCGATCGCCGGATCGACCGGCTTGAGGCCCACGTCGGCGGCCAGCTTCCCGCTCTCCAGCAGGGTGGAGACGCGACCCTCGTTGCGGAACGGCTCGCGGGTCACGGTCGGGTAGTAGACGAGCTTCTCCGCGATTTCCGCGCCGAGGAATTCGTGGGCCGGCAGTTCCTCACAGATGAGCTCCTCATAGGCGAGGTCCGCCACATGGCGGCAGCCGTGGACCAGCACCACCTTGTTGAAGCGCGCGTAGGTCTCCGGATCGCGGATCACCGACAGGAAGGGCGCAAGGCCAGTGCCGGTGCCGAGAAGATAGAGGTTGCGGCCGGGCAGGAGATTGTCGAGCACCAACGTGCCGGTGGCCTTGCGTCCCACGGTGATGGGGTCGCCCACCTTGATGTGCTGGAGACGGGAGGTCAGCGGGCCGTTGGGTACCTTGATGGAGAAGAATTCCAGCGTCTCGCCCCAGCTTGGGCTCACCACGGAATAGGCGCGCAGCAGCGGCCGGCCGTCGACCTTGAGGCCGATCATGGTGAACTCGCCGGTGCGGAAGCGGAACCCGGGATCACGTGTGGTGGCGAAGGAGAAGAGACGGTCGGTCCAGTGGCGGACGCTGAGGACCTGCTCCTCAAAGAAGTTGCTGCTCATGACGGTCTCTAAAGTTTCCGGCCACGTCAGGGCTGTGCCGGTTCGGGGGATAGGAGGGCAGCTTTGCCTGGCCGGCCCTTCCATTCGTCCGCATCCGCCGGGGGCTCGCGCTTCTCGGTGATGTTGGGCCAGGCTTGAGCGAAGCGGGCGTTGAGGGCGGCCCATTCGCCGATGCCGAGGTCGCTGTCCGGCCGGATCGCCTCGGCGGGGCATTCGGGCTCGCACACGCCGCAGTCGATGCATTCGTCCGGATGGATCACCAGCATGTTCTCGCCGGCATAGAAACAATCGACTGGGCACACGGATACGCAGTCCATGTACTTGCACCGTATGCAGCCCTCGGTGACGACATAGGCCATGCGACCCCCTGATCCGTTGCTCCACCTGCCGGGGCGCCGCGCTCCGATGCGGGATGGAGGACCGTCGTGCCGGCCCTTCCCGTCAAAAGGTTCGGTCGCTGCCACGGCACGCCATCAGTCCTCGCGCTTCGCTCCGCAGCCGTAGCCGCGCGCCAGATCCTGCGCCACGAGACCGGCGCTGCGCGCGCTGGCCGGCCCATAACCGCCGCCACCGGGCGTGCGGACGAGAAGATAGTCGCCGGGCTTCAGGGCCACGTCCTGATCCTTGGACAGGTGCGGCGGCGTGGTTGAAACGCCGTTCTGCACGATCTCGATGCTGTTCGGCAGCCCGCTCTCTCCGCCGAACACGCCGGGCGGGCCGACGCGGCCGTGGTCCATGACGAAGGAGGCGCGGGCCTCACCGCGCCGAAGCTTAACTTTGTAGCGCACGCCGAAGCCGCCGCGATGGGTGCCGCCGCCCGCCGTACCCTCGGCGAGGGCGAACTCCTCGAACAGCACGGGAAAGCGCTGCTCCAGGATCTCCAGGGGCGGGGTCTTGGCGATGCCGATGGTGGAGCAGCCGTTGGAGATTCCATCATGCCCGGCCGAGCCGCCATAGCCCCCTCCGGTGACGACATACATCACGTAGTTCCGGCCCGTTTCTGGATCGAACCCCCCGATGGCGAGATTGCCGCTGGTGCCAGCCGGCGCACCGAAGGCACGCTCCGGCAGGGCCGGGGCGAGCGCCATGAAGACGGCCTCCGCGATGCGCTGGCTCACCTCCGCCGCACAGCCGGACACCGGGGAGGGGTAGCGGGCATCCAGGAACGTGCCCTCGGGCACGGCGATGTCGAGCGGGTCGAACGTACCGGCATTAATCGGCACCTCGGGGAAGAGGTGCTTCATGGCGAGATAGATGGAGGATTTGGTGGTGGCGATGACGCTGTTCATGGGCCCGCGGCAGGGCTTGGAGGAGCCGCCGAGGTCGAAGCTGAGGCCGTTGATTGATTTGGTGATGGCGAGGTTGATCTCGAGCGGCGCGTCCACCACACCATCGGAATCGACGATGGTGGTCGCCGTGTAGACGCCATCGGGAATGGTCTCGATCTTGGCCCGCATCTGCTGCGCGGCGCGGGTACGCAACTGCTTGATGGCGCTGTCCACCACCTCGCGGCCATACCGGTCGAGCAGGGCAGTCAGGCGCGCTTTGCCGATGGCGAGCGCTGCGGCTTGGGCCTTGATGTCGCCGATGCGCTGCTGCGCCACGCGGATGTTGGAGAGGATGATGGAGAGGATCTCCTCGTCCAGCACGCCCTTCTTGAACAGCTTGACCGGCGGCAGGCGCAGGCCCTCCTGCTCCACTTCCGTCGCATGGGCGGAAAAGCCGCCGGGCACCATGCCGCCGGTGTCCGGCCAGTGTCCGGTATTGGCCAGCCAGGCGAAGAGCTCACCCTTGTAGAAGAACGGCTCGACGAACTTTACGTCCATCAGGTGGGTGCCGCCCATATAGGGGTCGTTGAGGATGAAGATATCGCCTTCATCGATGCTCCGCGCGCGCTCGATCACCGCCCGCGTGGAAAATTGCATGGTGCCGACGAAGACCGGCAGACCCAGCTCGCCCTGGGCGATCAGGTCGCCTGTGCCACGGGCATAAATGCCGTCGGAGCGGTCGAGTCCCTCGGCGATCACCGGGCTGAAGGCGGTGCGCACGAAGGCGAGGTCCATCTCGTTGCAGACCTGCTGCAGCCCGTTCTGGATGACCGAGAGGGTGACAGGGTCGATGACGGTCTCTACGTGCTTCACTGAAGCGCCCTCGCCAGCGAGATAATGATGTTGCCGCACTCGTCCACCCGGCCGCTGTCCTGCGGCTCGATGACGATTGTGGTGTCGAGCTGGGCCAGGATCGCCGGCCCGTCGATGACTGCGCCGATGGGCAGCATCTCGCGCCGGTAAACCGGCGTGTCGAAGAAGCCGCCATCGAACCAGACCCGCCGATGCCCGCCGATGGCCTCCTCTGTCCGCGCCGCCGGCGCCTTGGGCAGGAAGGCGGAGATGGGCAGCGGCGCGCGCTCGCCGATCACGGCCGTCCGCAGGCTGACGAGGACGGGCTCGATTTCCGGCAGATCCACCTGGAAGCGATCGAAATAAGCATGACGGAACAGGTCGCGCAGCGCGTCGCGGCCGATGTCTACGGCGGGCAATGCGACACTCAGCACGTGGCTCTGGCCGGCGAACTGCATGTCGGCGCTGTGCAGCACCCGGTAGCGCTCGATGATCCCTTCCTGGGATCCGAGGACGACCCGCGCCTGCGCGATCTGGCCTTCGAGGATTTCCGCGATGCCGCCATCCGCGAGCCGATCCAGCGGGCAATTGATGGTGCGCACCACATCTTGCCGCAGGTCGGCCACGAGGCAGCCGAGGGCATTGGTCAGCCCCGGCCGCGGCGGAACAAGCACTTCGGGGATCGCGAGTTCGCGGGCGAGCGCCGCGGCATGCAGGGGGCCTGCGCCGCCGAAGGCGATCAGGCAGAAGTCGCGGGGATCGAGCCCGCGCGCCAGCGTCACCATTCGCACCGCGCCGGCCATCCGGTCGTTAGCGACGCGCACCACGGCCTCCGCCGCCGCTTCAACCGACAGGCCGAGGGGGCGGGCGATCTGCTCCTCCATCAGGCTTCGGATGGTTTCCAGCGAGACGGTCTCGTTCACGGCCAGCAGACGTTCCTTGTCGAGCCGGCCGAGCAGAAGATTGGCATCGGTGATGGTGATGCGGTTGCCGCCGCGCCCGAAGCAGATCGGCCCGGGATAGGCCCCGGCGCTCTGCGGCCCGACGAGGAGCAGCCCGGCCTCGTTTACCGAGGCGATGGAGCCGCCCCCGGCACCCACCGTGTGCACGTCCACCATGGGGATGTGGAGCGGCATAGCGTATTCGAGCTCGATCTCCGCCGAGACCAACGGCTGCCCGTCGCGGATCAGGGCGACGTCGGTGGACGTGCCGCCCATGTCGTAGGTGACCACGTTCAGCCGGCCGGCCGCGTGTGCAAGATAGGACGCCGCGATGACGCCAGAGGCCGGGCCGGACATCACCGTCTGCACCGGCGTCTGCGCCACCACCTCCGCCGAGGCCGTGCCGCCGTTGCCCTGCATCACCAGCAGGTCGCGCGCGAGCCCCCGCTCGGCGAGGCCTTCGCGGAGGCGGCGTACATAGCGGCTCAGGACGGGCTGGATGGACCCATTGACGGCCGCAGTAACCCCGCGCTCGTACTCGCGCTGCTCGGCGACGATTTCATGGCCCACGGTGACATAGGAGTTCGGCCAGAGGGCGCGCACGATTTCAGCGGCCCGCCGCTCGTGGGCGGGATTGGCGTAGGAATGCAGGAAATGGATGACCACCGCCTCCACGCCTTGTGCCAGCAGCTCCCGCGCAGCGGCCTCCACATCCGTGGCGTCGAGGGGCGTGACCGCCTGGCCCTGGGCGTCCATGCGCTCGGTTACTTCGAGCCGAAGATCGCGCGGGATGATGGGCACGAACGTTCCCGTCAGGCCATAAGGGGTGGGGCGCGTACGCCGGCCGAGCTCCAGGATGTCGCGGAAGCCGCGGGTGGTGATCAGTCCGCAGCGCGCGAGCTTGCGCTCCAGCAGGGCATTGGTCGTGACCGTGGTGCCGTGGATGAAGAGGTCCACCGCGCTTGCGTCCGAACCCACCGCCGCGAGTGCTTCCAGCACGCCGCGCGCCTGATTGTCCGTGGTGGAGGGCACCTTCGCCAGCTTAATGTCGCCCGTCCGCGGATCGAGGGCCATCAGATCCGTGAAGGTACCGCCTACGTCGCAACCGACGATCGCCATGGACATGTTTGGAAACCCTGAAATTGGAGCTTCGACTTTGCTGTGAGTCATCCAGGCGTTGCCGCCACGCGGGAAGGGCGTTCAGCGGTGCAATCTCGTCGTCGCATCTGCGAGAAGCAAGGATCGCGCCAGCTGTGCGCGTCGCGGACCTACTCCGCCGGTTCCCGCGCGATGGCTGGGGTCGCGTCGGATACGGCGGGTGCTCCGGGCAGCGGCTCCAGCATCACTCGGGTTTCGCCATAGGCCGCCATCTCGCCGAAATTGCTCACGATGTCCTCGGTGAGGACATTGGCTCCGCCCCCTCGCTTCATCCACGTGCCGACCGGCATCACCACCATGCCGCGCCCGACCTTGGGATCGACGCGAACCTCGACTACGAGTTGGCCCACCGGCGAACGGATGACCGCCTCCTGCTTGTCCGTGATGCCGAATTCCTGCGCTGTCTCTAGCCCGATGCGCACGAAGGCTCGCGCGGGGTGCTCGCGCTCCAGCATCTGCGAGAGCAGCCAGGTCTTGGCAAAATTGGTTACCAGCACCAGCGGGAAGCCTTCGAGTTCCCGCGGCTCGTGCTCCAGTCGGCCGATGAACTCGAATTTGCCCGAAGATGTCGGGAAGACGTGGTCAGCGAAAGGCACCTGCGGCGCAATGGGGCAAGGGACGGGGTGCTCCATCACCTCGTCCACGCTGACGCCGCGGGCCTCCAGTGGGGCAAGGATGCGCCGCAGCCATTCGCGCGGTGTCCCCGCCATGCCCGCGCCGATGCCGAGCCGGTCGGCAAGCTGCTGGTAGATCCACAGGTCAGAGCGCGCCTCGCCCACCGGCGGGATGGCTGCGTTGACCCCACCGATGATGTTGTGGCCCCACGACACCAGCACGTCCTCTTCCTCGAGGAAGGTGGTGGTGGGCAGGAAGACGTCGGCATAGTCAGTCGTGTCGGTCAGGAAGGCGTCCACGACAACGGTGAATTCGAGCGTGTCGAAGGCCCTGGCGACCAGGTTCGAGTTGGGTGACTGGTTCACTGGATTGCCGCCATTGACGAACATCATCCGCACCGGCGGATCGCAGGCGTCCAGGAGCGCCCGACCGAGCATCGGCTCGGACAGCGCGCGGTGGTGCGTGGCGAGGCCGAAGCCTTCCACCGCCTTGTCGAAGTGGCGCTGCTGCACGAAGCCGTGGGTCGCGCCGCCGCCCGGCACGCCCACATATCCGCAGATGGCGGCGAGCGCGTCGACGCAACGGAAGATCTCCGCGCTGTGCTGGTACTTGTTGAGTCCCCAGCCGAGCAGGATCGATGCCGGCTTCGCCGTGGCGTACTGGACGGCGAGATCGCGCACGGTCGGCTCGTCGAGCCCGCAGGCGGCGCACAGCTCCGGTAGGCTGCGGCTGCGGATAAGCGCGACAAAGGCCTCGAAGCCGTGGGTGTGGCGGGCGAGAAATTCCCGGTCTTCCAGCCCCTCGTCGAGGATCACACGCGCCATCGCCATGGCGAGCTCGGCGTCGCGGGCCACCACCGGCTGGACGTGGCCATCGCAGAAGCTCGCCGACTCGCTGCGCACCGGATCAACCAGTACAACCTTGCCTCCGGCCGCGCGGACCTCCTTGAGGATCGGCACCACATGGAGGTTCGTAGCCATCGGATTGCGGCCCCACAGCAGGACGAGCCGGCTGTTGAGGAGGTCGGATGGGTCATGCCCCGTACGCAGGCCGAAATCCATCGCCTGGCCGGCGCGGGCCGCGCCACTGCATAGCGAGCCGCGCGTTGTGGTGGCGCCGCCGAGGAGATTCCAGAACCGCCTGTTCAGAAGCTTGGTGGAGCCCCACGACCCGGTGCGCTGATAGTGCAGGATACAGAGCGGACCGCTCTCCTTGATGAATCCCGAGATGCGCTCCGCCACGAGATCGAGAGCTTCGTCCCAGGTGATGCGCACCCAGGGGCTTCCGCGCCCATCCTTGCGCCGAAGCGGATGGATCTGGCGTTCGGGGCTGTAGACGCGTGACGGATATCGGTAGGTCTTGCCGCAAAGATAGCCGCGCGTGAACGCGTGATCGGCATAGCCGTCCAGTTTGACGACCTTGCCGTCCTCCACATGGGCAACGACGCCGCAGCCATCTGGGCAATCCAGGGTGCACGACGTGTACACGAGCTTCTTCACGGGCCTCTCCGCTGGGGCACGAATGCGGGCCCAGGCCGTTTGGACCGGGCTCCTCCCATATAGAATGACCCAATTCTTGTATCCAGAAATTTATTTAAAGAATCCAAAAAAAGAGCAGTCTGCATCCTTTATTGGCAGTCGTGGCGGCAGGAAGCGGCAGCTTAAGGACAGCGGGTCCGAATGCCTGCGCGCTTCGCGTAGGGTTGGAACGTCATTTTTCAGCGACCTTGATCTGGCGGCACGAAATTCGCTAAGAGCGCGGGCGCGGCCTGTGCGGATCCCGCCGTTGGGTGTTGCGTCCGCAGGACCGGGGAAGGGGTGCAACATGTCGACCGCCGGCTCGGCAAAGCTGATCGACGAGATTGTCGAGAGAATTCGCGCCAAGATCATCTCCGGCGAGTTTGCGCCTGGCGACCGTCTCAAGCAGGAAGTGCTCGCCGAGGAGTTCTCCGTCAGCCGCACGCCGATCCGCGAGGCGTTGTCCCGGCTCGAGGCTCAGGGCATCATCGTGCAGGAGCAGCGCCGCAGCGCTGTGGTCTCCAAGCCCTCCTCCCGCGACATCGGCGAGATGTACCAGATCCGTGCCGAGCTCGAAGGTCTCGCGGCGCAACTTGCCGCGCGCTGGATCACCGACGACGAACTCGGCGAGCTACGCAGAGCGCACGACAAGTTCGTCAGCGCGGTGACCGCGCTCGGCGACGGCAGGCGGGCCAAGACCGGCGTCGACCGGGACCTGCGCGAGCAACTCGCGGCTTCCTGGATCGAGACCAATGCGGAGTTCCACTCCACCATAGCGCGCGCATCCAAGAATCGGAACCTGGAACGGATGCTTCGCGAGATCCGCTCCGGCTACACCCGCGGAATCATGTCGAGTTCGGCTGGCGGGATGGACCGCTTTCGGATGGAAGCGAACATCCGCCACCACGAGGCCATCCTCTCTGCCATGGAACGGCGAGACCCAATCCGCTCTCGCAAGATGATGGTCGAGCACATCCTCGAGTCTGGCCAGTTCATCGCCGCCTGGTTCGAAAGCTCTTGATACCGGTGCGGGCGTGTCGGCTCGCCGGGGCGGATAGCGCGCGATTGTCCCGCTTCCCCGCGCCGGAGGCACTCTCAATACAGTGCGGCGCGATAGGCGAAGGTTTTCGTTGAATGTCGAGCGGAGTTCGTGCCTGACCGGCGTTGCCTTTGTCGAGCGCCCATCTACGCTCGCGAAGCTCTCCCTCTGCATTTTGCTCTGAAGAGCATGCCGTCGGCCCGAATGAGCGCGTTTACCTGTGACGTGCCTTGAGCAGCGCAACAGCCGTCAGGGCGAACATGAGCCCGATCAGCTGCAGATCCTGCATCAGCGGGTTCGGCGACACGTCAGGATGCACGATCCCAATCACAGCTGCTTCCTCAGCCTCACCCCCGGCCCCTCGCCGTTCTCTGCCACGAAGATCACGCCGGCGGCTTCCAGGGCGGCGCGCATCTTTTCCACGCTGCTCATTCTCGCATCTTGACCCGCCTCGAAGCGATTGGATCATTCTCGGCACGCGTCGTGGCAATAGCGTATCGGAAGACACCTCCGATCGTCGCGCGCAGGCGCTTTGCTGTCTCGTGGCTTCCTCGTTCATCGACCGCCTTGAGGACCCTCAGCACCTCTGCCGCGGTGATGTCGGCGATGGGTCGCTGTCCGAGGTCGGGACGCGCGATGCTAAGCAACCATGTCACCTTGGCGATCGTCCGGACCGCTTTGCGCTCGCGCCCCATCTTGTCGATGAGCTCGTCGGCGATGACGCCGAAGGTGTTTGCCGTTGCGACCTTCCGGGCGGCTCGATCGACCTTGGCCTTCTCGCTCGGGTCGACACCCGCCGCCAAGGTGGCCTTGGCCGCATCGCGCGCCTTTCGAGCGTCCGCCAGACCCACGGCGGGATAGGCACCTAGGGCCAGCTGCTTTTGCTTGCCATCGAACCGGTAAGCGAGCCGCCAGAGCTTCCCGCCCGTCGGCGTGACCAACAGCTGAAGGCCGCCGCCATCCGACAGTTTCACAGGCTTTGACTGGGGCTTTGCAGCACGGACAGCAACGTCCGACAGAGGCATCGTGTTGGCATGATTGTTGGCACTCGCCGACGCCAACAAATTTGAGCGATGCCAACAGACGGCTATCGACGCCCTGCGACGCTTAGGGCGGATCACTGATTGATTTTGTTTTATTTTTCGACGTCTATCGACGCCAGCAAATGGGCAAATGGTGCCGCGGAGAGGATTCGAACCTCCGACCCACGCATTACGAATGCGTTGCTCTACCAGCTGAGCTACCGCGGCACGGGGTCACTCTTTACGGGGAGGGGCGGCGCATTTCAAGGGGCGCTTGCCCCCCGGCGGCTTGGCCTGTGCATGACGAACGGGCCGAGAGCCGGCATGACGGGTCCCGCCCCAGGCCTCCACGTGCGGTGGCGGCGTGCCGGGCGACGGTGCCGGACCCGTTCGGGCCGCCCGCCGCGGCGGCCGGAGCGCGATGCCCCCGGCGCGCCTGTCGTTCCTGAATTCCTGGGCCGTCGCCGCCCGCCGAGCCGGCCTGGGCGGCGTATCCGGCCCCAGGGCACTTTCCCGTTTCACGAAATCGGCGAAGCGCCCCTGTGTCTTTGCGTGATCACGTTTTCTTCACGCGAACCGGTGTCCACTTCGCTCGAAAACGCCCTGGTTTGCGTGATCGCGTTTTCTTCACGCGAACCGGTGTCCACTTCGCTCGAAAACGCCCTAATAGGTGAGAACCGCGGGCAGTTCCTTCGCCTGGGCCACCCACTTTTCCACCATGCTCAGGGTGGGAAGCGCGCGCACCAGCTTCTTCTTCTCGTTCACCTCGGTCATCGCCTTGAGCAGGTTTACCGGAACGCGGGTCTTCAGCTCCTTGACGGTGTCGACGCCGGCGGCCTCCAGCAGCTCGGAATATTCCTCGCCGATTCCCTTGATGCGCATCAGGTCGGCCATGTTGGCCCATTTCAGGATGCGGACCTCCTCGAGGCCGGTCGCGGCGGCAAGCTCCTTGCGCCCCTTCGGCGACTTCGCCGCCTCCAGCAGCGCGTCGGTCGTGTTGAGCCCGTGCGCCTTCAGCTTCTCGGCGTAGACCGGGCCGATCCCCTCGATGTCGATGATGGGATAGGACATGGCTCTCCCCCCTCTTGTCGGGCCGGCTCGCAGCCGGTCGCGAACATCACGACACAACCACCCGCCATGTCAAACCGGGCGACGGCGCGGCGCTCACACCACCTGCCGGAGCCCGGGGATGGCGCGCACGAGCGCGTCCACCGGCTCGGGCCCGACGGTGTCGCGCGCGTAATCCACCGTCTCGCGCACGGTCTGCTGCACCTGCGGCATGGTGAGGCCCAGGGCCATCATCCGGTCGGCGACGCCCATCAGCCGCGCCATGCCGCCGAAATGGCGCTCGGACGGGGTGGTGGCCTTCGCCTCCGGCACCTCGGCGGCAAGGCCCTGCGCCCAGGGATGCGCCGCGAACAGCGGTGCCATGGCCTCGGGCGGCGCTTCCCGCGCCAGGAACTGGATGACGATGGCGACGAGCTCCCGCGCGGTCCGCTGGTCCACGCCGAGCCGCTCGCCCAGCCGTGCGATCAGTTCGTCCATCTCGCCCCTCTCAACGTCGCTCACCCTCGGCCGCGAGGACCTTCCCCCAGGCGAGGCCCCTCCCCGAGGACGGTGTCCCAGGGCCTCCCCCACGGGACGGAGCCCGGGGCGAGGGGCGGAACATTGCCGGTGGCGGCGCCCATAGGCAAGGGGCAGCCCCACGGGCGCCACAGGCTGGGGATGGAGGCGCCGCCCTCGCGCCGGCCGGCGCAATTTGCTTGCCCCCTCGCCCGGAAGGCTGCGAAAACTCCGCCTCGACGACTTCGAACGCGCCCGCCGATTCGCGCCGGGCCGCTGCGAGGATGCTGCCATGGCCCGCCCCCCTTCGACGCGATCCTCCCCCACCGGCCCCGCCGCCGGAAGCGGCCCGTGGGGCGCGCCGAAAACCGCTCCTGCCTCCGCCGCCCCGACCGGCGCCGCGAACAATCCCGACACCGAAGGGCGCATCCTGGTGGGGCGCTGCGAGCTCGGAAAGCGCGAGGCGGCCGCGGCCGGCACCGGCACGCGGGACGCCTACCTGTCGCTGCGCCTCGCCAACCGCCACGGCCTCGTCACCGGCGCCACCGGCACCGGCAAGACGGTCACGCTGCAGGTGCTGGCGGAGGGCTTCTCGCGCGCCGGCGTCCCGGTCTTCGCCGCCGACATCAAGGGCGACCTTTCCGGCATCGCCGCGCAGGGCGAGCCGAAGGACTTCCTCGTCGCGCGGGCGAAGGAGGTGGGCATCACCTACGCTCCCGACAGCTTCCCGGTGATCTTCTGGGACCTGTTCGGCGAGCAGGGCCATCCGGTGCGCGCCACCGTCACCGAGCTCGGCCCGCTGCTGCTGGCCCGGCTCATGGGGCTCAACGACACGCAGGAAGGCGTGCTCAACATCGTCTTCCGCCTCGCCGACGAGCAGAAGCTGCCGCTGCTCGACCTCAAGGACCTCCGGGCGCTGCTGACCTTCGTGGCGGAGAATGCCGCCACCCTCACCACCAAGTATGGCAACGTCTCCAGCCAGACGGTGGGCGCCATCCAGAGGCAGCTGCTGGTGCTGGAAAACCAGGGCGCCGACAAGTTTTTCGGCGAGCCGGCGCTGCAGATCGCCGACCTGATGCGCGTGGACCGCTCCGGCTACGGCACCATCTCCATCCTCGCCGCCGACAAGCTCATGGGGTCGCCGCGCCTCTATGGCTGCTTCCTGCTATGGCTTTTGTCCGAGCTGTTCGAGGAACTGCCGGAGGTCGGCGATCCGGACAAGCCGAGGCTGGTGTTCTTCTTCGACGAGGCCCACCTCCTGTTCGACGAAGCGCCCAAGGCGCTGCTCGACAAGGTGGAGCAGGTGGTGCGCCTGGTCCGATCCAAGGGCGTGGGGGTCTATTTCGTCACCCAGAACCCCCTCGACGTGCCGGAAAGCGTGCTGGCCCAGCTCGGCAACCGGGTGCAGCACGCCCTGCGCGCCTTCACCCCGCGCGACCAGAAGGCGGTGCGGGCGGCGGCGGAGACCTTCCGTCCCAATCCCGATCTCGACACGGCCCAGGTCATCATGGAGCTGGGCAAGGGCGAGGCGCTGGTCTCCATGCTGGAGGGCGCCGGCGTTCCGACCATGGTGGAGCGCACGCTGATCCGCCCGCCTTCGGCCCGCGTCGGCCCCCTGAGCCCGGCGGAGCGCGCGGCGGTGATGGCGCAGAGCCCGGTGGCGCACCTCTACGACACACCGGTGGACCGCGAATCGGCCTTCGAGATGCTGCAGAAGCGAATCGAGGAAAAGGCCGCGCCGCAGGAGGCCTCCACCTCCTCCGGCGGCGGCGGCTTCCTGGGGGACGTGCTCGACGGCGTCTTCGGCACCGGAGGCGCGGATCCGGCCACCGGCAAGGGCCGCGCCGGCGGCCCCCGGCCGGCCAGCCGCATGTCCACCACGGAAGTGGTGGTGCGCCAGGTGGCGCGCACTGCGGCGACTGAATTCACCAAGGTCATCCTGCGCGGCATCCTGGGCAGCGTGCGCCGCTGAGACCCCCTCCACGCGGGTCGTGACGGACTTCCGCTGCGGCATAGACCAAATGGCTGGCCAGCTTCCTGTTGCTTCGGAGCGGCCGGGGCGGTACTTTTGCTGCCGCCGACCAGGATTGCGGGGTCCTTCGGCAGAGATGCTCAACGCGCGCGACCGGCAGTGTTCAACCTTTGGGTGGATGGTCCGGTGGGCGTGCCACGAACTGGAGCGCCTCATGAAGGTGTTGCCGACTGCCCGCATTCTTCTCGTCGATTCCCAAATGGAGCGTCGCCAGGCGACGCGACTTGCCCTTGCCGCCCTCGGCGTGGGCGCCGTGAGCGAAGCGGCCTCCGTTGATGAAGTCGCCGACCCCGCCGTCCACGGCCTGGCCGATGTCCTCGTGGTCCAGGTGGATGACCCGCAGGACGCTCCGGCCAATCCCTTTCGATTCGGCGCCGGCATCCCCGCCGTGCTGATCGCGGAAGTGCCGGCCCAGCTGCTGGTGCGCGCCGCCGGCCGCGCCGGCTATGACGCCGCTCTCGGCGCGCCGCTGGCGCCCCGCCTGCTCTATCGCCGCATCGGCTCCGTGCTGCAGCGCGCGCGGCGCCTCGCCCGCCCGGCCTCCGCCGCGACCGTGCAGCCGGCCGATCTCGCCACGGCGGACTGAGACGGCGGGCTCACGCCCGCCACTCCCCTCCCCGGCCGGCGCCCCTTTCCCCGCCGGGACACGCGCCGGCATCACCGGAACGGGCATATCCCCTGCCGGCATAAGCCCTGCCGGCATGCGTCGTGTCGCGCCTTGCCAGATCCGACGCGGGCGGCGAGCATCCACGCCGACGGTGGGTGCTCACCGGAACGGGCCGGGGCGCCGATGATCCTACCGGGATCATTGGCTCCGGCGCCCGGTTGCCGCGCCCGCGCCACGGAGGCCCCATGCCGGATCTGAATGAAACCTCGGACCTGAACCGGACACCGGAACTGGACAAGACGTTGCTGGCGGTGGATCAGGGGCTCGACCCGGCCCTCGACCGGCTGTTCAGCTTCCTGAAGATCCCCTCCATCTCCACCGATCCCGCCCACAGGGATGCCTGCCGCGCGGCGGCGGAATGGGTGGCGGGCGAACTGGCGGGACTGGGCTTCGCCGCCACCGTCCACGCCACGCCCGGCCACCCGGTGGTGGTTGCCCGCACCGACACCGGCGCACCGCGCCGCGTGCTGTTCTACGGCCATTACGACGTGCAGCCGGTGGACCCGCTGGAGCTGTGGGAGACGCCGCCGTTCGAGCCGCGCCTTGGCGCAACGCCGGATGGCCGGCGCACCATCGTCGCCCGCGGGGCCTGCGACGACAAAGGCCAGGTGCTCACCTTCCTGGAGGCCCTGCGCGCCTTCCGCGCGTCGCGGGGCACGGTGCCCGTCGACGTGACCGTGCTGCTGGAAGGCGAGGAGGAGTGCGGCTCGCCGAACCTGCCGGCCTTCCTCGCCGCCCATGCCGGAGAGCTCGGCGCCGATATCGCCCTCGTCTGCGACACCGGCATGTGGGACCCCGGGACCCCCTCCATCACCACCTCCCTGCGCGGCATCCTGCACGCGGAACTCTCCATCGAGGGCGCGGACCGGGACCTGCATTCTGGCCTGTTCGGCGGGGCGGCGCGCAACCCCATCCATGTGCTCTCGGCCATCATCGGCGCGGCGCACGATGCCTCGGGCCGCGTCACCCTGCCCGGCTTCTACGACGACGTGCGCGAACTGCCCGCCCAGGTGCGCGCCCGCTGGGCAAGCCTCGGCCTCACCGCCGACGCCTTCCTGAAGCCGGTGGGGCTCTCCATCTCCGCCGGCGAGGCCGACCGGCTGGTGATCGAGCAGATCCAGTCGCGCCCCACCTTCGAGGTGAACGGCATGTTCGGCGGCTATACCGGCGCCGGCACCAAGACCATCATTCCGGCGCGGGCCACGGCGAAGATCTCCTTCCGGCTGGTGGCCGACCAGGACCCGGCGGAGATCCGCGCCGGCTTCGAGGCGTTCGTGACGCCGCGCGTGCCGGCGGACTGCCGGGCGGTGTTCTCCTGGGGCGAGGGCGCCCGCGCCTTCCTGGTGCCGCCGGACAGCCCGGACCTCACCCGCGCGGCACGGGCGCTGGAGCAGGAATGGGGCGTGGCGCCGGTCACCATCGGCTCCGGCGGCTCCATCCCGGTGGTGGGCCAGTTCAAGGACCGGCTGGGCATGGACACGCTGCTCATCGGCTTCGCCCTCGACGACGACCGGGTCCACTCCCCCAACGAGAAGTACGACCTCACCTCCTTCCACAAGGGGACCCGCAGCTGGGTGCGCATCCTCGACGCCCTGGCGTGAACCGCGGCACATGACGTTGCGCGCCGGCTTTCGTGCGGCGCGCAATCGTGTCAGAAGGCGGCGCACAGCGCGCGGATGCCCCCATGGAACGCCCGGTGAACAAGATCGACAGTGAGGGCCTGCTCTCGGCCTGGCAGTTCGACGGCAAGGGCGGCGCCACCCGGCTGCCGCCGGGGGAAGCGCTTTCGGCCCGCCCGCAGGAGGGCGGGTTCGTGTGGTTCCATTTCCGCTACGTGCCGCGCGCGCCCCAGCCCTGGCTGCGGCAGGGCAGCAATCTCGACCCCTCCGTCGTCGAATCCATGGCCGAAGACCAGTGCCGGCCGCGCTGCGCCATGTTCGTCGACGGCGCGCTGCTCTCGCTGCGCGGCATCAACCTGCAGCGCAACGCGCTGCCCGAGGAACTGGTGACGGTGCACCTTTGGGTGGACGCCCAGCGCATCATCTCGGTGCAGCACGATTTCCTCTCCGCCATCGCCGATTTCGAGGATGCGCTGGGGCGCGGCCGCTGCCCGCGCAGCCAGGGGGAATTCGTCGCCGAGCTGTCCATGCGCCTCGTGGAACGGGTGGATGCGGTGGTGAACACGCTGATCGAGGATGCGGACGAGCTCGAGGACGCGGTGCTGGGGACCGAGGCATCCGAGCTCCTGCCCAAGCTCGCGGTGCTGCGCCGCGTCGCCACCAAGCTGCGCCGGCACATCGCCCCGCAGCGCGAGGCGCTCAACCATTTCGCCCTGGAGGACGACCCCTGGATGGGGCCGAAGGACCGGAACCGGCTGCGCGACGCCGCCGACCGGGTAGCGCGCTTCTCCGAGGAGCTCGACAGCGTGCGCGAGCGCGCCGGCATCATCCGCGACCAGATGGTGGACGCCCGCGCCGAGCAGATGAACAAGTCCATGCTCGTGCTCGCCGTGGTGACGGTGGTGTTCGCCCCCATGACACTCATCTCCGGCATGTTCGGCATGAATGTGGGCGGCATTCCCGGGAACACCGATCCCGCGGCCTTCTGGGCCCTCGCTTTGGCCATGGTGCTGCTCGGCTTCGTGCTGCTATGGGCCTTCCGCCGCCTCAAGTGGATCTGACCCACGCACCTGCCGAAAAAGGAAAGGGCCGGCCCTTGCGGGGGCCGGCCCTTTCGACAGGTCATGATGGCGTGGTGTGGGGCCTCACTGCCCGTCGGCGAACACGCTCGGGAACGGGCGTCCGCGCACGTCGTAGACGGTGGCGTAGGTGACGCCGTCGCGCTCGATCTTCACCAATTGCGGCGCCTTCACATCCCGGCAGTAGAACTCGCCGAGCATGAGGTAGAAGTCCGCATTCTTGGTGTCATAGGTGGTTTCATACCGCGGCCCGAGTTCCGCCGCCGCAGCGAAATGCGGGCCGCACACCGCCACCCGCAGCTTGCGGCCCTGGGGCAGGCTCAGCCGGTGCTTGTCCACATACTCGTCGAGCTCGGCAGCCGCCTGCTTGAAGGCGAGCCCCCAGTAATCGAGCATGAACAGCCGGTCGGCGCCGCGCGTGCCGCCCACCAGGTGGTTGTAATAAGTATACTCATACGGGTGGAGCGTGCGGAACTCGTTCACCGGCATGGCGAGGCCGATGACGAAGGTGGCGGCGACCGCGCCCTGGGCGAGGCGCGGGAGGCGCTGCGCCTGCTCCCACAGCCAGGCGGCGGCAAATCCCCCCAGCAGCGCGAGCGGCGGGGTGACGAAGACGAAATGGCGGATGCCGTTATAGACCACCGGCTGGGTCGTCACCGTGAGCAGCACGGGGAAAGCGGCGGCGGTGAAGACCAGCACCAGCCGGGCGCGCCGCGCCGGCGCGTCCTTGCCGAAGAGGGCGGTGAGGATGGCGCCCGCGGCTCCGGCCAGGGCGAGGCCGAGGAACAGCTCCGGCATCTGCACCGAGAACAAGGTGGGCACATAGCTGCGCGGCATGTCCGGCACGAGGATGGGCCGCCCCTCGAACATTTCGCGCCACGGCACCTCCCAGAAATGGGAGTAGTATTTCAGTGCCACCAGGGGGTTGAGCGGCTCGGCCACGCCCCAGGGCCAGACAATGCCGAGGACGAAGTAGGCGAGCGGCAGGCCGAGGGCGAGCAGGCCGGTGAACCACGCGGTCCGCCCCAGAGCCCGCTTCAGGCCCAGGCGCAGCGTCTCCGCGCCGAGCACGAAGACCAGAGCCGCCACGATATAGACGCCGCAGATCAGGCCCAGCACCCGCGTGCCAATGGACAGGCCGAGGAACACCCCGAACAGGGTTACCGTGCGGGGGGAGGGATTGGGGAACTCGTCGAAGGCGCGCACCACGGCGTAGATCAGGCCGGCCACCGCCACCGCGAACGGGGCGTCCTTCGCATTCATGAACATGTGGCCGTAGAAGAGCGGGCACACCATCAGCAGCGCCATGGCGGCAAAGCCGCCCCAGGGGCCGGCGAGGCGACGGCCGGTCCGCCACACGATGAAGAAGCCGGCGAGGCCCACCAGCGCGCCGAGCAGGCGGCGGATGTCGAACACGTCGAAGAACGGCATCGCCTTGGCGAGGCTGGCGGCCAGAAGGTCGAATCCGCCACCGTAATAGTAGAGGTTGACGAAGGAGAAAACCTTACGTTGTGTCAGCCCCGAGGCGAAGTAGTTGTACAGCAGGTCGCCATACTGGGAATGGGTGAAGTCATCCCATCCCAAGCCGTAATCGGCAAAAGTGAAGATGGCGACTGCCGCAACTGCCGCAAGCAGGACAAGCGCACAGGCATCCGCGATCGCGCCCGGCCGACGTTCGATCTGCAAGAACGACATGAAAGGAGAACCCCGGATACTACGAGCACGCGGCGCCCGCCGGACGAAGAGACGGACCTCTTCGTTGCCCCCATGGCAGATGTCATCATCTTACCGCAGCCGGGAAGCGCGCGTCACAGATAAGAGGGAGTAGCCGCAGATCGCAACAAAATTATGCTGTGCAACGCAAAAAATGGGGCGGCATTGGTGTGGAATTAAGGCGGCTTCACTGCCCTTCGGGGAGATGTCGTTCGGTGATCACTCTCCGGCAGGGAGCTTTTCTCCCGCGGCGAAGAATTTCTAGCGCCCGAACTGCTTCGCCGGCAACGCAACACACACTGCACTGCAAAAGAAAATCCCCCGGCAGCCAGTGGTGCCGGGGGAAGCGTTAATCATACCGCCTTGCTGTAGAGCTCGGCCACGTAGTCCCAGTTGACCAGATGGTCGACGAACGCCTTCAGGTAGTCGGGACGCCGATTGCGGTAGTCGATGTAGTAGGAGTGCTCCCACACGTCGACGCCGAGGATGGGGGTGGCGCCGTACACCAGCGGGTTCTCGCCGTTGGCGGTCTTGGTGACCTGGAGCTTGCCGTCCTTCAGGGACAGCCACGCCCAGCCCGAGCCGAACTGGCCGACACCGGCGGCGACGAAGTCCTCCTTGAACTTCTCGACCGAACCGATGTCCTCGATGATCTTCTTTTCGATCTCGCCGGGGATGGCGCCGCCGCCGTTGGGCTTCAGCCAGTTCCAGAAATGCAGGTGGTTATAGTGCTGGCCGGCGTTGTTGAAGAGGGGGGCGTTCTTGCCGAACGAGCCCTTGACGATCTCCTCAAGGGATTTCCCTTCAAATTCAGTTCCCTTTAGGAGATTGTTGCCATTGTTGACGTAAGCGAGGTGGTGCTTGTCGTGGTGGTATTCCAGTGTCTCCCGCGACATGTAGGGTGCGAGGGCGTCATAGGAATAGGGCAGTTCGGGCAGCGTGAAGGACATGAAACATCTCCGCAATCGATCCGGCATCGCGCTCGGGGCGAAATCGGTGCCCCGGAGCGCACCGGGTATACGACATGTCCGAGCGAGCACCTAGATAGGGCCGCCATCGCCTTCAAACAACCTTGATGCCGCCGATTTTCCCGGCGAAGTGCCGGAACAGGACGAGCGGACGGCGCAGAGCCGAAGAGCGCAAGTGGGGTGACGAGATGTGGTGGTTCCTGGTCCTTCTCGGTGTGCTGATCGCTCTCGCCGGCCTGGCGGTCATAGCGCTCGGCGTGTCCATCTTCGTCACCACCTTCGGCAACACGCTGATCACGACCGGTGCCGTGGCCGCCTCCGGCGGGTTCGTGATTACCGCCATGGGGCTGGTGCTGCGGCAGCTGGAACGCCTGACCGTCCGCATCGAGCGTGGCCTTGCCGAGCATGACGCCGCCCACGAGGAGGCGGCGCCCCCCGCCCCCCTGCCGGCGCCCGCCCCGGCGCAGGTCCGCGGACCGGCCCGCGCCGCGCCGCCGCGCCTCTCGGTCGAAGACCTCATGCCCCCGAGGACGAGGAGGCGGCGCCTCCCGCCCCGGCCGCGGAGCGCGCACCGGCCCGCCCCTCCCCGCTCCTGCCCACGCCGGAGCCTTCCGCCGAATCGGCCGACCCCATGCTCGAGGCCCGTCGCCAGCGCCTGGAACGCCGCGCCGAGCCGTCGCCCCGGCCGGCGCCGCGCCCGGCCGCCCGCGCCACCGGCTACGAGCCGCCGCCGCGGCCGCCCCGCCCCGCCCCGGAAGCCCCGCAGCCGCCCGCCATCGCCCCGCCCCCGCGCCGGGCCGAGCCGGAGGAGCCGCGCATCCTCAAGTCCGGGATCGTCGGCGGCATGGCCTACACCCTGTATTCCGACGGCTCCATCCAGGCCGACCTGCCCAATGGCGTGGTGCGCTTTGCCTCGCTCCAGGAGCTGCGCGAGCACGTGGCCCAGTCCCAGGGCGACAACTAGCCGCCCAGCCCGGATCCGGGCGGACGCGCCGACGCCCGGATCCGTTGCCGCCAGGTTAACGTGCCGGACGCTCCCGGCAGGGCTGACCTGCATTCTGCGCGCTTCTTTTACGCTGCATTGCAAGATACCTTCTCTTCAGAATGCTGCATCGCAGTATGGGCCCCGGGGCGGCGTGATCCGCCCGGCGGCGGAATCCGCTCTTCCATCGCGGAGCGCGGCAAGAGGAGAAGACGGCAATGTTCGCCCTTCAAACCCTGTGGGTTGCCCTTCAGAAGGTCTTCGCCACCGAGATGCTGCGCCGCCGCGTGACGGAGGAGCTCGCCTCCCTGAGCGACCGCGAGCTTTCCGACATCGGCATCAGCCGCTCGGACATCCGCAGAATCGCCCACGATGCGGCCGCCACCTCCGGGACGGTCGCCACGGCCGCCCCGGAACCCGCCGCGCGGCGCCCCTCGGCTCGGCCCAGCCGGTCTGACACAGGCGGTCCTGAAGCGCCTGTGCGCGCAGGCGCTCAAGCAAGGGCCGATCCCGGCAGCGATGCAGACCCTCCAAGGCAGAGCTCGCCGACCACACGATGAGACATGCGCGCCGTGAGGCAGGGCCTCCCCCCCCCGCCCACGGCGTTGCGCATCGACATCCCGCCTGTTCCCGCGAAGCCCGCCCGACGCCCCGCCCGCTGACGGAGATGCAGCGCTCGGTCCAGCCCCGGCCTTTCGCGCATCCCCCCGCCGTTCCCCCAGCCGCCGTGCGGCGCGGGTTGCGTGTTCCGCGCCGGGATGGGGCACGGGGCCTCCCTTCCCCGCCTGACTTCGCGCGCCTCCGAGCGCCCCGACGGAGCGACTAAGTCCGAATTGCGGCACCGTCCGGCCTTCGATACCGCCACCCGGGAACCAACGGTGTTCGGCTGCCACAACAGAGCAGCAAAAAGGCAACGGAAACGCTTTCGCTTCACGATTTGTCCACGAAAGGAGATGATGGTGTAGGTTGTAATGCTCCCACAGAGTGGAAAGCCGCGCTCGTGAAGTCGCTCCTGATCGTTTCCGGAATTCTGGTCGCTGGTGTTGCTGGCACCGGCATCGCGGTCGGCCCCATGCTGACGCAGGCGCTGAAGGACGACGCCCCGGCCACCACGCAGTCCATCACCAAGCCGGTGCAGCTCGCGCAGGCGCAGACGGGGCAGGCGGGCAAGCCCGTCGTCACCCCCGCCGTCGCGCCGACCCCCGCCCCCGCTCCGGCCGCCCCCGCGCCGAGCGCCGGCCCGCGCAAGAACTACACATACAAATCCTTCGAGGTGGACGGCAATTACATCGCCATGACCTTCGACGACGGCCCCAGCCCGGAGACGACGCCGAAGCTGCTCGCCGTCCTCAAGGAGCGCGGCATCAAGGCGACCTTCTTCGTGCTTGGCAACATGGCGGCCAAGCACCCCGAGCTGCTCAAGATGATCGCCGACGACGGCCACGAGATCGGCAACCATTCCTGGAGCCACCCGCAGCTCACCCGCATCAATATCGCGGCGGTGGACAAGCAGCTGGGCGACACCTCGGAGATCATCTTCCAGGCCACCGGCAAGCGCCCCCTCTATCTGCGGCCGCCCTACGGCTCCATGAAGCCGACGCTGCGCACCTATATCGAGGACAAGTTCGGCCTCACCGTCGTCAACTGGTCCGTGGACCCGAACGACTGGAAGGACCGCGACAGCCAGAAGGTGCATGACGCCATCATGGCGCAGGTGAAGCCGGGCGCGATCGTGCTGTCGCATGACATCTACCCGACCACCGTCGCCGCCATGCCGCGCGTCCTCGATGAGCTGATCGCCAAGGGCTACAAGTTCGGCACCCTGTCCGAGCTGATCGCCATGGACAAGCCGCTGAAGCCGCATCTGGTCGCCGCCCTGCCGGGCGGCAAGCCGCAACAGAAGCCGAAGTCGGCCACGGCCGCCAAGCCCGACGCAAGCAAGCCCGACACAAGCAAGCCTGCCGCGAAGCCCGCTCCCAAGCCCGCGGCGGCTGCCGGAAATCCGCAGCCGCGCAACGCCGGCGTCTACTGACACAAACGGATCCCTGACCTCATGCGGTGCCCCAGCCCTCCCGGCGGGGCGCCGCAGCCGTTTCAGGGATGGTGGGGTTGGCCCCCGTGGGAGTGGCCCTCGTCAGGGTCGTGCGCCGGCAATGTCAGGCCGAAGACCCTCACCAGGTCCTCCACCTGCGCCGGCGAGAGATAGCGCGGGTTGAGGCCGCGCAGCAGCAGGTAGAGCCTGGCCGTCTCCTCCAGCTCCTCGGTGGCGAACACCGCCGCCTCCAGCGTATCGCCGGCCACCACCGGCCCGTGATTGGCCAGCAGCACCGAGGAATAGCGCCCGGCAAGGCCGCGTATGGCATCCGCCACCGCCGGGTCGCCGGGCCGGAAATAGGGCAGCAACGCCGTCTGGCCGGCGCGCATGAGGTAATAGGGCGTCATGGGCGGCAGGGCCGCCCTGGGGTCGATCTCCGGCAGCATGGTCAGCGCCACCGCATGGGTGGAGTGCAGGTGCACGATCGCTCGCGCCGCCCCGCGCGTCTCGTAGAGCGCGGAATGCAGCGGGATCTCCTTTGTCGGCGCGTCGCCCGAAACCAGCCGGCCCAACGCGTCGAGGCGCGAGAGGCGGGCCGGGTCGAGGAAGCCGAGGGAAGCGTTGGTGGGCGTCACCAGCCAGCCGCCGTCGTCGAGCCGCACGCTGACATTGCCGGACGACCCCGGCGTCAGCCCGCGCTCGAACAGGGAGCGGCCGAAGCGGCAGATGTCCTCGCGCAGTTTGGTCTCGCTCATTCCCGCCTCCCCGTGCCCGGCACCCGGCTCTGCCCGCCAGCCGCACGAAACCGAACGCCGCCCCGCATGGCAAGGCTTTCCTCAAGCCGATACCGGAGGTGCTCCGGGCGCCATTGAATCGATTTGATCGGATCCCACGGCGATCCTACAAGGGCAAGGCGCACGTTCCGGCCAGATGGCACGAGGCTGGCCGGCAAGGCGTCCTCACTCGTCGCGTTTCGAGGCTGCCCGGCCGGTCGCGCCGGAAGCTCAACAGGGATCGGGCCCATGACCAACAATGGGAACATGACAGACAACGGGGAAACGCCATCCCGCTCCGCCGGGCGCACCGGCATCGTGGGACTCGGCTCCATGGGCTTCGGCATGGCCCTCTCGCTCTTGCGCGCCGGCCTTGATGTCGCCGGCTGCGACGTCAGCGCCGCCAGCGTGGAGCGCTTCGCCACGGCGGGCGGGCGCGGCGCCGCGACCCCGGCGGAGGTGGCAAAGGGCGCCGACCACGTGGTGAGCGTGGTGGTGAACGCCGCGCAGACGGAGGCCATCCTGTTCGGTTCCGGCGGCGTCGCCGAGACGCTGCCGGAAGGCTCCGTCTTCATCTCCTGCGCCACCATGGATCCGGACGTCGCCCGCAGCCTCGCCGCCCGGCTGGAGGCGGGCGGACGGCATTATCTCGATGCGCCCATCAGCGGCGGCGCGCAGCGGGCGGCGGAAGGGGCGCTGACCATCCTGGCCTCGGGCAGCCCTGCCGCCTTCGCCAAGGCGCGCCCGGCGCTCGACGCCATGGCCGCGAAGCTCTACGAGCTCGGCGACGCCCCCGGCGCGGGCGCGGCGTTCAAGATGATCAACCAGCTGCTCGCCGGCGTTCACATCGCCGCCGCCTGCGAGGCCATCGCGTTCGCCGCGCGGCAGGGCCTCGACATCCGCAAGGTGTACGAGGTGATCACGGCGTCCGCCGGCAACAGCTGGATGTTCGAGAACCGCATGCCCCACGTGCTCGACGGCGACTATGCCCCGCGGAGCGCGGTGGACATCTTCGTCAAGGACCTCGGCATCATCCAGGACATGGCGCGCAGCGCCAAGTTCCCGGTGCCGGTCTCCGCCGCCGCCCTGCAGATGTTTCTCGCCGCCTCCGGGGCCGGCATGGGCCAGGACGACGACGCGTCCCTCGCCCGGCTCTATGCCCGGATCACCGGCACCAGGCTGCCGGGGATGTGAGCGCGGGCGGACCGCGCCGGATGCCTTCGGGTGATGTGGTCCGCCCGGAAACTCGTCGCAATCGCGAGATAGATTGAGATTTGTAGACCCGCCGCCCCCGCGGCGGGTGCGGCGCCGTGGGCGGCGAGCCTTGTCCGCTGGCTTTCCTGGATACTGGCTTTCCTGTCCGTTGGCTTTTACGACGAGCCCGGGCGGCGCCTGAGCGCCCCCCTTCCGGCCTCGGTCCCGAACCGAGGACGTCGGTAAAAGGAGACCTTCCATGTTCCACGTGACCCGTGCCGCGCTGTTCGCCCTGCCTCTTTTCGCCCTCGCCTCCGCCGCCGGCGCGCAGAGCGTCGATCCCCAGCAGGCCCAGGCCCTGCGCACCGCCTGCGAGGCGGACGTGAAGAAGCTTTGCAACGGCGTCCAGCCCGGTGGCGGACGCATCCTCTCGTGCCTCAAGGAGCACAAGGCGGAGGTCACCCCGCCCTGTCAGGCGAGCCTTTCGGCGCTTGCCACCGGCCTGCGCAAGCAGTGAGGCCGAGATTGGAGTCGCGGGCCTGAGGCGCAGCCTCAGGCCATGGCCATGAGGCTGGCATTGCCGCCGGCCGCCGCGGTGTTCACCGAGACCGACACCTCCTCCAGCAGCAGGTTGGCGGGCCAGGCGAAAGGCGTCGCGGCGGCTTCGGCGGGGCTGGCCGCGTGGATCGGCACCACCGGGCCGGGCAAGGCGGCGATGCGCAGCGCCGCCGCCGTCAGCTCGGCCCCCTCCCCTTCCACCAGCGCCGCGGCAAAGGACGCCGCCCCGCTCCCGGCGTGCCCCACGGTCATGCGCGCCACCACCGGCCGCGGCAGGCGGGCGACAGGGACGGTCAGCGCGTCCGGGGCATCCACCACCATGCGGTTGCCGGTGGCCAAGGCGGCGCCGACCTGGCGCCAGAGGCCGGTTTCGGTCTTCGGAAGCAGCAGCAGCGTGCCGCGCGGGCGCAGCTCATAGGTGTTGCGCTCGCCCACCGGCCCCGGCAGATCGAGGACGCAGCCCAGCGATACCCCGGCCGCGAACGCGCGCACGGCCGCCGCGTCCTCCGCCCGTCCCCGCGCCGCCAGCCAGTCGGCGAATGCGCCCGCCGCCGGATCAGCGGCGCCGGAACCCACCGCGAATTGCGGGCCGGTCACCAGCCGGCCCAGATAGAGCGGCCCGCCCGCCTTCGGGCCGGTGCCGGAGAGCCCCCGTCCGCCGAAGGGCTGCCCCCCCACCACCGCGCCGATCATGTTGCGGTTCACATAGAGGTTGCCCGCCGCCACCTGCCGCGTCACCTCGGCGACGGTGCTGTCGACCCGGCTGTGCAGGCCGAAGGTGAGGCCGTAGCCGGTGGCGTTGATGTCCGCGATGAGGCGAGGCAGGTCCGCCCGCCGCCAGCGCAGCACGTGCAGCACCGGGCCGAACACCTCCCGCTCAACGTCCGCCATGGCGGCGATCTCGATCAGGGTGGGCGCGACGAAGGTGCCGCATGCCGTCGCCGCCGGCAGCGGCAGGCGATGGATCTCGAACCCCTTCGCCGCCATGGCCTCCACATGGGCGGCGATGCCGGCCCGCGCTGCTTCGGTGATGACCGGGCCCACGTCCACGCTCAGCCGGTCGGTGCGGCCCACCTCCAGCTGGTCCATGGCGCCCTTGAGCATGGCGAGCACGGTGTCGGCCACCTCCTCCTGCAGGCACAGCACGCGCAGGGCCGAGCAGCGCTGGCCGGCGCTGTCGAAGGCGGAGGCGATCACGTCCGCCACCACCTGCTCGGGCAGAGCGGAGGAATCCACGATCATGGCGTTCTGCCCGCCGGTCTCGGCGATCAGCGGCACCAGCCGGCCGTCGGGGGTGAGGCGGCCGGCGAGCACGCCGGCGATGGCGCGCGCCACCTCCGTCGAGCCGGTGAACATCACCCCCGCCACCTCGGGCGCCGCGACCAGCGCCGCGCCCACCACGCCGTCGCCGGGCAGGAGCTGGAGCACGTCGCCGGGAATGCCCGCCGCATGCAGCAGGCGCACCGCCTCGCCGGCGATCAGCGGCGTCTCTTCCGCCGGCTTGGCCAGCACCGCATTGCCCGCCGCCAGCGCCGCCGCCACCTGCCCGGTGAAGATGGCGAGGGGAAAGTTCCACGGGCTGATGCAGGCGACCGGCCCGAGCGGGCGATGCGCCGGGGTGAGGCGCGCCGTGGCCTCGCCGGCATAATAGCGCAGGAAATCCACCGCCTCGCGCACCTCGGCCACGGCGTTGGCGGCGGACTTGCCGGCCTCGCGCATGATGAGGCCGAGCAGATGCGGCATCTGCACCTCCAGCATGTCGGCGGCAGCGAGGAGCGGCGCGGCGCGTTCCGACGCCGGGCGCGCGGCCCAGCCGGGCGCCGCCGCGGCGGCAGCGGCCACGGCCCACGCGACCTCGTGCGGCAGCGCCTCGCGCACTTCGCCCACCATGTCGCGGTGATCGCCCGGATTGCGCACGCGGCGCGCCGGACCAGCACCGACCGCTGGAGCCGCCCGCCACGGCGTCGCCACGCTGGCACGCAGGACCGGCGCCAAAGCGGCGAGCACGCCGTCGCTGGCCAGATCCAGCCCCGCCGAGTTGGCGCGCGCGCCATAGAGGGCGCGGGGGGCGGCGATGGTCTCGCTCGGTGCGCCGGGATCGGCCATGGCGGCGATCACCTCGGCCGGATCGGCGACCAGTTCCTCCACCGGCACCCTCTCGTCGGCGATGCGGTGCACGAAGGAGGAGTTGGCCCCGTTCTCCAAGAGCCGCCGTACCAGATAGGCGAGCAGCGTCTCGTGGGTGCCGACGGGAGCATAGATGCGGCAGGGGCGCCCGCGCGGCGCCTCGCCCACCACCTCCTCGTAGAGCTGTTCGCCCATGCCGTGGAGGCACTGGAATTCGTAGTCGCCCACACGGAAATCCGGGCCCGCCAGCTCCCAGATGGTGGCGACGGTCTGGGCATTGTGGGTGGCGAACTGGGGGAACACCGCGTCGCGCGCATCCAGCAGCTTGCGGGCGCAGGCGATGTAGCACAGGTCCGTGTGCACCTTGCGGGTGAAGACGGGGAAGTCGTCCAGCCCGTCCACCTGCGCGCGCTTGATCTCGGCATCCCAATAGGCGCCCTTCACCAGGCGCACCATGAGGCGGCGATCGGTGCGGCGGGCGAGGTCCACGAGAAAGTCGATGACCGCCGGGCACCTCCTGCCGAAGGCCTGCACCACGAAGCCGAGGCCGTTCCAGCCGGCCAGCCCCGGATGGGCGCACAGGGCTTCCATGAGGTCGAGGGAGATTTCGAGCCGGTCCTGCTCCTCGGCATCGATGTTGAGGCCGATGTCGTGGCGCCGCGCCAGCAGCGCCAGGTCGGCGAGGCGCGGCAAGAGCTCGCCCATCACCCGCTCGGCCTGGGCCCGGGCGTAGCGCGGATGGAGCGCCGACAGTTTCACCGAGATGCCCGGCCCGCCGAGCACCCCGCGTCCCGCCGAAGCCGCGCCGATGGCCGCGATGGCGGCGCCATAGGCGGCGAAATGGCGATCGGCATCGGCCGCGGTCATGGCCGCCTCGCCGAGCATGTCGAAGGAGAAGCCGAAGCCCTGCGCCTCGCGCCGGCGGCTGCGGGCCAGCGCCTCCTCGATGGTGCGACCCATGACGAACTGCTCGCCCATGAGACCGATGGCCATGTCCACCGCGCGGCGGATGACCGGCTCCCCGCAGCGCGCCACGAGGCGGGTGAGCGCCGCCGAAAGCCCCCCGGCATCGTCGGGCGCGGCGAGCCGGCCGGTGATCAGGAGGCCCCAGGTGGCGGCGTTCACGAACAGCGAACGCCCGCCGCCGAGATGCGATTGCCAGTCGCCGGCGCCGATCTTGTCGCGGATCAGCGCGTCGCGGGTGGCCGTGTCCGGGATGCGCAGCAGGGCCTCAGCGAGGCACATGAGGGCGACGCCCTCGCGGCTGGAGATGGCATATTCGTGCACCAGCTCCGCCACCGCCGATCCGCGCGGCTTGGCGCGCAGGCGGGTGACGAGATCGCGAGCCCGCCGGGCCACGGCGGCGCGGCTGGCTTCCGGCAGGCGTGCCGGGGAGAGAAGCGCGGCGACGCAGGCGCGCTCCGGCAGCCGGTGCGCCGCGGTGATCGCCGCGCGCAGGGCGCAGCGCGGCCCGGCGGCCGGGGCGAAGGCGTCGAAGAGCGGCGCGGCGGCGGGCGGCGGCGCGGGGCGCAGGGCGGCGGTGGCCATGATGTCGGTCCCCCTTTCGGTCCCGGCGGGCGGATCGGCGGCGCGCGGGACGGTTTCGGCGATTTCCGACATGATAAATCGACGAAGGCAGGCGTTTCGCCTTTTCGGCTTTCATCCATTCTGCATAATGGCTTAAATATCTGCGGATTTTGGATCACTTCGATGGATAGTTCCCATATCGACAGCCAAATCGACTCCTTCGATACGAAGATCATCGCCGCGCTGGCGCAGGACGGGCGCATGTCGGTGACCGATCTGGCGGGCGTGGTCGGCCTGTCGCGCAGCCCCTGCCAGGCGCGGCTGAAGCGGCTGGTGGACGAGGGCTACATCCGCGGCTTCCGCGCCGTGCTCGACCCGGTGAAACTCGGCCTCGACCACATCGCCTTCACCGAGGTGAAGCTCTCCGAGACCACCGAGCGGGCGCTCTCTGCCTTCAACGCGGCGGTGCTGAAGATCAAGGAGGTGGAGGCCTGCCACATGATCGCGGGGCCGTTCGACTACCTGCTCAAGGTGCGCACCCGCGACATCCGCCGCTACCGCGAGGTGCTGGGCGAGAAGATCTCCAGCCTGCCGCACGTGGCGAGCACCTCCACCTACGTGGTCATGGAGCCGGTGAAGGACGAGGTGGCGTGAGCGGCCATCCCTTGCGGCGCGGCGGCTCCTGCCGCATGCCGCATTGCAAACTGCGGCGCACGCGCCTTCACTGGGCCCCGTGCTCCGGAGCCGCGCCGTGTCGATTCTTCCTCCCTCCCCCACGCCTTCCCTCGAAACGCCCCTGCTGCGCTTCCTGAAGGAAACCCACGCACGGTTCGGCCCACTCGATGAGGGCGAGGTCGCCTCCTACATCCCCGAGCTGGGAAAGGCGGACCCCGACCACTTCGGCATCGCCGTCGCGACCACCGACGGCCACGTCTACGAGACCGGTGACACCGGCGTTCCCTTCACCATCCAGTCCATCTCCAAGGCCATCGTCTACGCCCTCGCCCTCGACACGCTGGGGGCGGAGCACGTGGAGGCGACCATCGGCGTGGAGCCGAGCGGGGAAGCGTTCAACTCCATTCGCCTGCGGGCCGACAACAAGCCGTTCAACGCCATGGTGAATGCCGGCGCCATCGCCTGCTGCGGGCTGATCTCCGAAGCCACGGGGGAGGCGGCGTTCGAGATGATCCGCGCCGCGCTCGGCGCCTTCGCCGGGCGCACGCTGGACGTGGACGACGCGGTCTTCCAGTCCGAGCGCGCCACCGGCGACCGCAACCGCGCCATCGCCTATCTCCTGCGCACCTATGGCGGCGTGCGCGGCGACGTGGACCTGATCCTCGACACCTATTTCCGCCAGTGCTCCATACTCGTCACCGCCCGCGACCTCGCAGTGATGGGCGCCACCTTCGCCAATCACGGCGTCAACCCGGTGACCGGACAGGTGGTGGCGTCCAACTATGCGGTGGCCCGCACGCTGGCGGTGATGAGCTCGTCCGGGATGTACGACTTCGCCGGCGAGTGGATCTATCGCGTCGGCCTGCCGGCGAAGAGCGGAGTCGGCGGCGGCATCGTCGCGGCGCTGCCCTCCCAGCTCGGCCTCGGCATCTTCTCGCCCCGCCTCGACGCCCACGGCAACAGCGTGCGCGGCATCCGCACCTGCGCCGCCATGTCGGAATCCTTCGACCTGCACATGCTGTCCCGCCGCGGCGACGTGCGCACCGCGGTGGTGGCAGACTACGACTTCCGCACCGTGCCGCCCCGGCCCGGCCGCCAGACCAAGGCGCAGGAGATCCTCGCCGCGCGCTCCGGCGCCATCCGGGTGCTGGAGCTCTCCGGCCAGCTCTCCTTCGCCACCATGGACTATGTCACCCGCCGCCTGACCGATCCCGCGGGGGTACCGGAATTCCTGATCCTCAACCTGCACCGCGTCTCCACCATCACCGACGCCGGGCTCAGCCTGTTCATCGGCCTCATCCGCAACCAGCTGCCGGCCGGAACCACGGCGGTGATCGCCGGAGTGGAGGGATCCTCCCCCGTAGCGCCTCAGCTCAAGGCGCTGAGGGACCAGGGCGTTCGGGTGCGCATCTTCCCCACCTACGACGCCGCGGTGGAATGGGCGGAAGACCAGATCGTCTACCGCCACGGCGGCTTCTCGCAGGTGGGGGTCGAGGCCGACCTCGCCGGGCAGTCCCTGCTCGCGGGCCTTTCGCTGCAGGAGATTTCCGATCTGTCCCGCCTCGGCACCCGGGTCACGTTCGATCAGGGCGCCCGCATCATCTCGGCGAGCGAGCCCCCGGCCAAGGTCTTCTTTCTCCTGCGCGGCATGGTGAGCGCGCGTGCCGCCAACGACGTGCGCCTCGCCACCCTCATTCCGGGAATGGCCTTCGGCGAGCTCGCCCTCATCGAGGAGGCCCGGGCGGCGGACGTCTTCGCCGAGACCGAGGTGGTGTGCCTCGAGCTCGGCGTGGAAGCGTTCCGCACGTTCGAGGAAGCCAACACCCGCGCCGCCAGCCGCATCATCCGCAACCTCGCGGTGCTGCTCGCCGCGCGCATCCGCATGGCCACGGCGCGGATCGAGATGCTCACCGGCTAGGACCCGGCTCTATCCGCAGCCGGCTCGGCTCCTACATCTCAGGTCGGCCTTTACAAGCCCGGCCGCCGCCCGCACTCTCTCGGCAAACAGGAGGGCCCTCAAAGACAAGGGCCCCCACGACCGCGCAGGGAGCGAAGACATGGCGGATATCCTCGAACGGCCGGCGGGCGCGGTGCACGTCGCCCCCACCATCCGCGCCATCACATTCGCCGACGTGAAGGCGGCGCTGCTGGAGGGGGTGGAGGACTTCAACCGGGCACCGGTCATCGGCGCCCTGTTCGGCGCGGTTTATGCCTTCGGCGGCATCATCCTGCTCGCCTGCGTCTTCGCCCTCGACCTCGGCTATCTCGCCTATCCCCTGTTCGCCGGCTCGGTGCTCATCGGCCCGTTCGTGGCGGCCGGCCTCTACGACGTGAGCCGGGAACTGGAGGCGGGCCGCACGCCCACCCTGCGCGGGGTGCTGTCCACGGTCTTCGCCCAGCGCAAGCGGGAACTGGGCTGGATGGCCTTCGTCACCATCTTCGCCTTCATCATCTGGATGTATCAGGTGCGGCTGCTGCTGGCGCTGTTCCTGGGCTTTGCCTCCTTCGGCACCATGCAGGAATTCATGCGGGTGCTGTTCACCACCTCCGACGGGCTGAGCTTCCTCGCCGTCGGGCACGTGGTGGGGGCCGCCCTCGCCCTCGGCCTCTTCTCCATCACCGTGGTGTCCTTCCCGCTGCTGATGGACCGCGACCTCGACGTGGTGACGGCGATGATCACTTCGGTCCAGGCGGTGCTGCTCAGCCCCGGCCCGATGATCGCGTGGGGCATGACGGTGGTGGCGGTGCTCTTCATCGGCGCGGCGCCGTGTTTCCTCGGCCTCATCGTGGTGCTGCCGGTGCTCGGCTTCGCCACCTGGCATCTCTATCGGAGAGTGATCTCGCCGGCGGCCTGACGCCGGGCGCCGCAGGGCGGACGGCCGCGCCGGAGGGGTCAGGCCGGACCCGACTTCCGCCCGCCGGACGGTGTCTTCTTCGGCGATGCCCTGCGCGGCGCCTTGGTCGTCGGCTTCTTCGCCGGCGGACTGCTAGCCGAGGGGGCCTTGGTCGAGGTTGGCTTGGCCGAGGTTGGCTTGGCCGAAGTCGGCTTGGCCGATGCAGCCTTCACCGCGGCAGCCTTCACCGAAGCAGCCGCCGCCTTGGGCGCCCGGGACGCCTGCTTGCGGCTTGCCGCCTTACCGGCAGCGGAGACCTTCACCGCCTTCCTCGCTACCGCCTTCTTCGCTGATGGCGGCTTGCGGGCCGGCTCCTCTGCTGGCGCGAGAGGCGACCCGCGCCCGGCGGCCGTATCCGGCCCGGCCACGGCGGCAAGCTTCCGGGATGCCTTGGCGAGCTTGCCCCCGGCGCCTCGCGCCGCGGCCTCGGCCGCCACGCGGCGATCGTCAACCTCCGCCGGCAGGCCGGGATCGCTTTCCGCCTCGACGGGCAAGGGCGGCGCCTTCCGCCCCTTCGCGGACTTGGCCTTGGCCGGCTTCTGCGCCTTCCCCCGTGGGACGCCTTCTTCCGATGCGCCGGGCGCCTCGTCGGGCGCCGCCTTCTCCCCGGCAACCTTTTCCTTCGCCGCCTTGTCTTTGACGGCCTTCTCCTTGGCGGCCTTCTCCTTCACCGGCTTTTCCGACGCCGGCTTTTCCTTCCGCGGCTTGTCCGCGGCCGCCTGGAGCTTCGCCTCCCACCGGCGGGCCATGACGTCGCCGAAGGCCCGGATGAGCAGGCAGAGATCCTCCTCCTGCACGGCTCCCGCCGCGCTGTCGACGGAGAACCAGAAGCCGTGCCGCTGGAACCGCTCCGGCCACTTCTGGAGATGCCGCTTCACCTTCAGCGGAAACACCAGCACGTCGCACAGCACCGAGCGCGTGCCGAGCCGCTTCTCATAGGTGTACATGCCGAAGGGCTCGCGGGCGATCACGCCCATGAGCCCGGCCTCCTCGTAGCATTCGCGCGCCGCAGCCTTGGGCGGTGACAGGCCCTTCATCGGCCAGCCCTTGGGAAGGACCCAGCGCCGGGTCTCGCGCGAGGTGATGAGGCGGATCTGCACTTCACCGTCGCGCCGCACCCGATACGGCAGGGCAGCATACTGCACCCGCCGGCCCGGGCTCCCACCGGCGATCGGCATGGCTGGCCAATCCGATGGATGCGACATGGGCGTTCCTGCGGAAGGACTGGAGGGCCTGAAAGTGTTCGTCACGCGTCTTGCTGCCGATACGTCCTTGCGAATCTCTCGCGGAAACATGAATCGGACAGTGATGCTGATCTAGCACATGCAAAAGCCCAGGTAACCTGCGGCCTTGACAGGGCGCCCTCCTGCCGGCCCGCTGCCGCCTCCCGGAGGCGGCGATCGGCCGTCGCCTCGACCCGGCAGCCGCATCCGGCCGCCGCTCAGAGCGGTTCGACCTCGTAGACAATGACGGTGCGCGCCCGCACCTCGATCTCGCCCGCCTCCACCGGCACCGGCGCGCGCGCCATGTCGGCCTTCATCATCATGGGCTGCGGCAGGATGGGCATGCTCTGGCCCTCGGGCTGGATGCTGGTGATCCGGGTGAGGCGCAATCCGGCCGCGGCGGCGAGCGCCTTCGCCTGGTCCATCCCCTCCTTCACCGACGCAATCTGCGCCTCGCGCTGGAGCTTCGCCGGATCAGACAGGGCGAACGTCAGCCCGGAGGCCTGGTTCGCGCCGGACTGGACCACCCGGTCGAGCAGGGCGCCGAGCGAATCGAGGCTGCGGACGGTGACGCGCACGGAATTGCGCACCTCGAAGCCCATGAGCTTCGGCGCTTCCCGCGAGCCCTGCTGCGGGTAGGAATATTGCGGCTGGACGGAGAAATTCGCGGTGGCGATGTCGGAGGCCGCGATGCCGGCCGCCTTGAGGGTCTCGATCACCGCGGCGACGGCCTTCGAATTCGCGCCGAGGGCGTCATCGGCGGTCTTGGCCGTGGTCACGGTGCCTGTGGACAGCACCGCCATGTCCGGCGCCGCGGTGACCCGGGCCTCGCCCACCACCGTCAGTGTCGCTGCGCCGGCCGGAACGGCGAAGACGATGGCCGCCGCGAGCGCCCCAGCCAGCAGGCGACCGAGCGGATAGGAGCGGCGGAACGAGGTTTGACGCATGATCTTCTCCCCATGGGCAAGGCCGGGAGACGACGCCGCGAACACGGCGCCATTGCGGCAGCCGCCCTGGCGGATGCGGCGAGATCTGCGGTTGTTCACGCTGCGCGAGATTGCTAGAGCATGCCCTGCGCCGCGCGGGAAGCCCCACTCGCCGCAGGGCCCGTAGCTCAATGGTCAGAGCTGACCGCTCATAACGGTCTGGTTGCAGGTTCGAGTCCTGCCGGGCCCACCAAATTCCTGCTCGCCGTGGTTCGGGACGGTTCGCATATACCAAGCGAAATCAAGCTACTCCGCATTCTCACGCGCCGCTGGCGTTCACTGAGGCGCGTTGGCGTCCGAAAAATTTGTTGGTATTTTTGAGGGTCAGATTTTCCTACCCTCTTTGAGATACCAACATGCCCCTGACCGACACTGCCGCCAGAAGCGCGAAGGGGCGCGAGAAGCCATACAAGCTCACGGACGGGGGCGGCCTATACCTGCTGGTGAAGCCCGAGGGGGCCCGGTACTGGCGCCTTAACTACCGATTTGGGGGAAAGCAGAAGGCGCTGGCTCTCGGCACCTGCACCGCGGCGAGTTCGCCGTGGTGGACCTGGCCGACCACCAGCCGGCGCAGGGCGAGCTGTTCCTGATCTCCTATCGGAATGCCCCGGTGGAATGCGGCCGCATCTTCGCGCTGTGCCAGATGATGGGGCGGCCCAGCGACCGCCGGTGCGGCGGGGGACGGGTGCATCAGCCGGTGACCGACGCCGTCGGTCACGGCAGGGATCTCCGCATCCCCCACTCGACCCGCTAGAAGCGCCACGCCAGGTTGGCCTGGACGGCATTGACCGTCACGCTGTCTGCGAACTGGCCGACATAGGCCATGCCGAGGCGGACCTGTTCGCCGATGCGCAGGTCGGCGCCCGCCTTCACCAGCGCGGTGTTTTGCGCCAGCGGCACGCCGGCGACGGTGAAGTTCGCGCTCGGGACGCTAAGGAAGGCGAGCTGGGCATCGGGTGTGAGGTCGCCGAAGGCATATTGCCAGGCGACCGAGGCATTGGGCTCCAGCGCCACGCCGCGTGACAGCTCCACGGTGGTCGCCAGCCGGAGGCCGAGCGAGGAATAGCCGACGCCCATCGCGTTGGACGCGCCGGTCAGGCCGGCCGAGGCGCCGGTCTCGGTGAAGCCGTCGGTGCTCAAATGGACGTAGGCGAGGCCCGCGAAGGGTTCCAGCGCCAGGTGCTGGACGGCGAAGCCGTAACCGAGTTCTGCGAACACCTGCCCGGTCCCGCCGGAATAATCGGCGTTCGCCCGCTGGAAGAAACCGGGATAGGCGATGGTGCGCGAAGCGTCGATCTGGTTGAAGGCGTAGCTGGCGGCGAGGCGCAGCTTCCAGGGCCCGGAACTGGTGCCCGCATAGAGCGCGACCAGCATGCTGTCGGTGTCGGATTGGCTCGCCAGCGCATCCATTTGCGCACTGGAGTGCGTGTAGCCGACCGCCGCGCCAAGCATCCAGTTCTCGACCTTGACATCGGCGCCGGAGATGACACCTCCGATGCTGGCATCGACGTCGGCGGCGTCGCGGCCGCCGCCATAGGCGCTCCACCCGCCGAATGCCTGCGCCCAGATGGTGCCGTTGAACGCGGGCTCGGCGGAAGGCTGCGCCTTGGTCGGGAACGGCACGCCGGAGGCGGTCGGCGCGGCATAGGCGAGCGCGGGCCCGCCGAAGCCGAGCGCGGCCGTCGGGCCGCCCTGGCCGGCATAGGAGCCCTGGCGCAGGCGTCCCAGCAAAGCGTCGCGGCTGTATGCGCTGTCGCCCAAGAGAACCGTCTGCGCGCTGGCATAGGCCTCGCCGGAGAGGGCGGTGAGCGCGCCGGGCAGCTCCGCCACGGTAAGGCCGTAGAGCGGGCTGAGCGCCGTCGGAAGGGTCGTCAGCAGGCCGTCGGTGGTGGTGTTGATGAGGCGATCGAGCGCACCGCCGACCGCGCGCTGGTTCGGCGTGTTCCCCGCCTTGCCGGCGAGATCGGCGGCGACCGTCATGGTCACCGCGGTCGGCGCATAGGCCACGCTCGCATCGAACAGAGCCGGCAGGCCGGGGGTGACCACGTGGTCGAAGGTGCCGGTGATGCCGTCGGTCGCAACGATAAGCGTTGTGGTCGGGGCGAAGCTCGTGTCGAGGAAGGACGCCTGCAGCGTGCCGGAGAGCCGTACGGTGCCCGTCACCTCCAGGACGTCGCTGCCCTCATCCGTCACGCGCGCCGCGTAGGTGCACGTCGTGGTCTGCACGAAGATGCCGCTGAAGAGGTGGGTGATTGTCGGGCCGGTGCCGCTCACGCCGAGCCAGCCGGCGTTCTCGAATCTCTTGTCCGTCCCCGCCGTCGCGGCCAGCCGGCCATCGACGATGCCCGTGTTCACGATCACGGTGCCGTGGCTGTCCGGGCCCGTGCGCAGGGCATCGGCCTCGACCGTGGTCTGCAGGGTGCCGTAGTTCAGGAAGGTGCCGTAGGTGCCATGCAACTCCACCGCTGCCCCGGCGATGCCGGTGGCGGTGATGGTGCCTTTGTTGGTCAGCACGCCATAGGTCTCGCCACGCATGCCGATGCCGCCATTGCCGGTGACATGGATGGTGCCGCTGTTGATGATGTCGTCGCCCTTCAGACCTGACAAAGCGGCGGCATTGTCGGTCGCGAAGTTCAGCGTTCCGGTGTTGCGGATCGGGTTGTACATGCCCGGAATGGTGGCGATGAAACCGTTTATGGTGGTCGTGCCGCCCTCGGTGGAGACATAGATGCCGACGACATTGTCGCCATAGGCCGAGTTGGACGACACGACGGCACCGGGAATGTCGATCTCGTACCAGGTCACGACGCCGAGGGCGTCGATATGCATGACCGCGGGATGCACCACGCCGTCCGCCGACACCCAGTTGGTGACGAGGTTGTACTCGCCGGAGCGGCCGGCCCCGGTGATACCCTCGAAATGGGTCGCGACGGCACCGGGGTGGTCGTAGGTTTCATAGGTGCCGGTGGTCTGGTCGTAGATGTAGCCGTGCTCGGCGTGGAGCCCGCCGCCGACCTCGACCTCGCCGTAGCCGCCGGCGATCTTGTCGCCGTAGATGCCATAGGCGGTGGTGCTGACGGCGCCTGGTATATTGTTGGTAATATAGGTTTTTGTGTCGATATTGTAGATGAAGGCGTTGCCGGTCGCGAGCCGGGTGTCGTAGTCGCCGACCACCTGGTTGCCGAAGTTGCTGTGGGCAATGGTGTAGAGCGTGTCGGTGCCCGGATAGGCCAGCGGTGTCAGCGTCTGCCCCGGCGCCGCGGCGGCGTCGTAAAGATAGCTGAGGTCGTACGGGGCCGACGTTTCGGTCTGGTAGCTGCCCACCACGCGCAGGATGCCGCCGGGGGTTCCGAAACTCGGCCCGTAGGGCGACGAGCCTATGGCGCCGGGATAGTTGGCGCCGTTGTCGGTGGCTTCCGGCATAGGCGACCAGGTCTGGCTGGTCATGTTGTAGTAGAGGCCGCCGGTCTCGGTGGTGCCAGGAATGGTATAGTTGCCGACAATGTTGTCGCCGCGAATGCCGGTGAGGAACGTCCCGGTCGTCCCGTAATTCAGCGTTTGATAGGTCGTGGACGAAGACGGCAGGGGGTCGGCCAGCGCGCCTTGCCCCAGGCTGCCGGCGCCCAGGCCTATGGCGACGAGCCCGAGCGCGCGTGTCCGCGACACGTCGCAAAAAAACGATCGAATTTTCATGAGATGCCCCTCGCCCCGGCTCAGGGCACAGGCAGGCTATCCAGAGGTAGCTGGAATAGCTATGTCACATTTTGATCTTATTTCTCCGGAGCAATCCCTGCGCAGGCCACGGGTGGTCGTGTGCTTCGGCAAGGAGGACGAGGCATGGTCTTTCATGCGACCCTCCCAAAGAGAAACTGGTGAAGACCAGCCCAGCGGCTTCGCGCCCGATCCCGCCCAATCCCCCCCTGATCCCGGCAAATCCCCAAAGGGGCCATCCAGGAGCCAACGCCGCGATCTGCTGGTACCTGTAAATATATGTTATGATTATATCATTGATATTCAATAAGTTTTTCTACTTATTGTCCATCCTTCCGGCACCCGCTTTCCAAAGACATGGGACGAAAATGCGATCTGCTCAAAGATCGCATCGATGCTGTGGCCCTGGCCAAAGTCTTTTGGAGTGTCAGAACATCCGAGAAATTACCGGGTTGGGCCGACCTCGCCAAGACATCGGTTTGGCATGCAACCTAGCGTGGCGGCGCCTGTCGCCAGTGGGAAAACCGGCTTTCCAGGAGACGGACCATCTCCGTCAGCAAGACGCCGAGCACGGCGAGCGCGACCACGATCACGAACACATAGTTCGTCGCGAACTGGTTGCCGTAGTTCACGAGCATGAAGCCCATGCCGGAGATGCCGAGAAACATCTGCGCCACGATCATGCCGATGATGGCCTGTCCGATGCCGAGACGCAGCCCGGACATGATGAAGGGCACGCTCGCCGGAAGGATGATCTTGCGCACGAGCTCGCTCTCTCCCGCGCCGAAGGAGCGCGCCGTCTCGATCAGGTTTGAGCTGACGTTGCGCACGCCCGTGTGCGTGCTGATCAGAATGGGAAACACGCTGGTGCCGAACACAACGGCAATTTGCGCAGGGATCCCGAGCCCCAGCCACACGATGATCAACGGGATCAGCGCGATCCGCGGAACCACGTAAAGCGCGTTCACGTAAGGGTCGAGCAGATATTCGACGGTGCGCGACCGCCCCATGGCGAGCCCCAGTGGAACGCCGACGAGGATTGCGACACCGAAGCCGGCAAACACCACGCCGAGGCTCACCAGCATCGCCGCCGGCAGCTCACCGTTTGCCACCAAGGCCACCCCCGCCTTGAAGACGGCGGTCGGGGTCGAGAGGAAGATGGGGTTGAGCCTGCTGCCCACGATCTGCCACGTCACGCCGACGACCGCGAGGGACGCGGCGCGCAGCGCCCACTTGTTGGCCATGTGCTCCTCACTCCTGGCTGGTGTTCGGGTGGAAGATGTGGGCGCGCAGCCGCGCCCGGAACTCGGCGAACCTCGGGTCCGCACGGACGTCGTAGGCCCAGCGCGGCTTGGGAAAATCGATGGCGATGACTTCCCTGACGCCGGCCGGGCTCCCGCCCAGGACCACAACCCGGTCGGAGAGATAGATCGCTTCGTCGATATGGTGCGTGACGAACAGCACGGACTTGCGGGTTTCCGCGACGATCTTTGACAGCTCGTCCCAAAGGAATTCGGCCGTCTGGGCGTCCAGGCTGCCGAAGGGCTCGTCCATCAGCAGCAGCGCCGGATCCGTGGCGAGGGCGCGGGCAATGCCGACGCGCTGCTGCATGCCGCCGGACAACTCGTGCGGATAGGCATGCCGGTGTCGCCCCAGCCCCACGAGCTCGATGAAACGCTCGGCACGCGCCCGGCGTTCCGCCTCCGGCACCTTCTGGAGCTCCAGGCCGAACTCCACGTTTCCGACGACATTCCGCCACGGCAGCAGGTTGATGGCCTGAAACACCATCGCCCGCTCCGGTCCGGGACCCGACACCGTCTTGCCGTTGACTTTGACGGATCCGGCATCGGCCTGGGCCAGGCCGGCGACGATGCGCAGGAACGTGGTCTTGCCGGAACCGCTCGCCCCCACGATGGAGACGAACTCGTTATCACCCACCTCGAGATCCACGCCCTTGAGGATGTCGGCGACCTCCACGCCGTTCCGCCCACGAATTGCGAACTGCTTGCCGACACCGCTTGCCACCAGGTGCGCCATCGCGGTCTATCTCCTGCCCACCACCGCGACCGCTTCTTTGACGAAGCGATCGGTCGCCCAGCGGTCGAAGGAAATCTCCCGGTCGATGATGCCGTACTTGACCATTTGGGCGACGGTCTCATCCCCGGCCTTGGGATTGAGCAAGTCGTCGTTGGGGTCCCAGACGCCCATCCGGACGAGGATGTCATAGGCTTGCGAGATGGTGCTCTCCGCCATGGGCGCGAGCATGGGCGTCGCGACCTTCAGGAAAGCCGCCTTGTCGAGCGCCTCGCGGGTGGCGAGCAGGTGGGCTTTCACGATCTCGGTGGCGAGCTGGGGATTGGCCTCCAGGAACGACCGCCTCGCCCAGAACGCCTTGAAGATGAGGTCCATGTTGTGGGATGGCGGATCAATGATCCTGAACGCGCCTTTCTGCGTCAGGTCGAGTGCCTGGCCCACTTGGAAGGAGGCGGCCTGGATGCCGCCGGAGATAAGCGCATTGCCGCGCCCAGCCCCTCCTCCCACGGGCTGCCAGCGGACCTTGGATGGGTCCACCCCCTCGGCCCGCATCTGCATCACGGGCAGATAGTAGGTAGAATCCACGAGCGAGATGACGCCGACGGTACGCCCTTCGAGCGCCTTGAGGCTGCCGAGCCCGTCCTGGGCGGTCATCACCAGGTAGGGGCGCGCGCCGGAGGCGAGGGCGAAGACCACGATGTCCTGCTGCTGCAGCACAGCGGCAAGGCCCGCATTGAGCGTGGCAATGCCGACGTCGGCCTGGTCGGCGATGATGGCCTGGATCGCCCGCACCGCCCCTGGCAGGTAGGTCACCTCGCTCGGGATGCCGGTGCTTTGCTTCAGGAAGTGCTCGAAGGTGCGCACGTCCGGGATGCTCAGAATGTCCAGGGTGGTGCCGTTGGCCACCCGCACCTTCTGGACGGCGGCCTGGCCATGCGATGGGAGCATGGCCAGGGACGCGAGGGTCATGATCGCTTGGCGGCGTGTCTGCTTCCACATTTTCACGATCCTCTGGAAGTGGGTTGTTGTTAGTTGCGCAGAGCGTGGCCGTCGACGAACCGGCCCCAGCCGGGCTCGCCCGTCACCACACCGTCTCGCATAACGACCTTCCCGCGCGAGATGGTCATGACCGGCTTGCCGGTGAAGGCGCGGCCGGTGAAAGGCGACCAGCCCACCTTGGTCTGCACGCCCTCGTCGGAGAAGACACCCTTGGCATTCAGGTCCAGCACCGCGAAATCGGCGTCTGAACCGGCCTGGATGACGCCCTTGCGGGGATAGAGGCCGATGAGCTTCGCCGGATTCTCGCTCAGCGTGCGGACCAGTGTCGGCAGGCTGAGCACGCCCTCTGCGACATAGGTGAGCAGGCCCGAGACGAAGTGGTCGAGCTGCGGGTTGCCGAAGGGGATCTTCCAGGCGTCCTGCCAGCCCGGCAGCAGTTCCTCGCGGGTATGGGGCGCATGATCGCTGCCCAGGATGTCGACCCATCCCCGCTCGATGTCACGCAGGATCTTGAATCGCTCCTCATCCGGCAAGCCGTAGGGCGTGCACAGCGGCCCGAGCCGCTTCATGTCATCGGCGGTATGCAGGACGTATTTGGGATTAACCTCGATGGTCAGCGGCAGGCCATCTTGCTGAGCCCGGTGAAGCTGGAGAATTCCGGCTCCCGACCGCAGGTGCAGGATGTGGACGCGCGCCTGGCAGGCACGGACCATCTCGATGAGCGTTGCGATGGCGGTGTGATCGGAGACGAAGTTCTCGCCAAAATAGGCCGGCAAAAAGTCGTCCGGCGTCGTTGTTCCGGCCGCCCAGCGCTTCTTCGATTCGTGAGCGAAGATCTCCTGGTTGGTGGGATGCACGGCGCAAAATGTACCCTCGGCCTTGGACAGCTTGAGGGTGTCGTAGAGCATGCCGTCGTCGCCGGTAAACAGCTCCGGATCATGAGGATATCCGGACTTCGGGTCGGCGACCATGAAGATCTTCACACCGATGGCGCCGTCGCGCAGCATCAATGGGATCTGGTCGAGCTTCGTCGCGCCGGCATACAATGCAAAATCGACCAATGACTTGGTGCCGACATCGTCGCGCTTCGCCCGAAAAGCTTCGCTCGTGTTGATCGCGGGCTTATTGTTGGGCATATCCACAACGGTGGTAATGCCTCCGGCAACGGCGGCGCGCGTGCCCGAGGTGAAGTCCTCCTTGTAGGTCAGCCCGGGATCGCGGAAGTGGACGTGGGTGTCGATGAATCCAGGCACGACCACCCTGCCTTCGAGCTCGATTACCTCGCGGGCCGGCGGCGTCCATTGGTGGGTGGAGACAAACGCGATCTGTCCGTTCTGGACGCCGATCGATGCGTCGATCAAGCCGCCGGGGGACATAACCTTGCCTCCAGCGAGCACGAGATCGATATCCGACATGTGAATGACCTTCCCTTTACTTGGACTTGCGAGAAATCGGGAGAGAAGCGGCCTTCGCGCCGAACTCCGCGGAAATGCGCCTCGCGCAGGCAAGGACAGACACGCCGAGGACATCGAGCTTGGACGAGAACCGCTGGTCCGGTCCCCACACGCCAACGCCGCCGATGACAGCACCGCTGCCGTCCAGGATGGGCGCGGCGACGCCCGAGACCTCATCGCGAAACTCGCCACGGTTGATCGCGTAGCCGCGGGCGCGGATGGCGGCGAATTCGTTGCGCAGCGCGTCCTCCCCAACGATGGTCGAGGACGTGTGAGCCACCGCTCGGGCTGCAACCTCCGCCTGGAGAGCCTCCGACGCGAACGCCAGCATCGCCTTGCCGGTACCGACGGAATAAGCCGGAATTCGACTTCCCACGTGCGTGATGGCCTGGATCGCGTGACCTGACTCAGCCTTGTCGACATAGACGACGTCGTGACCGTCCAGCACGGCAAGGATGACAGACTCGCCCGTCTCGGCGACGAGGGCCTTCAGATGCGGCGCCGCAATGGCGCGGATGTCGACCTGCGCCATGACCTCAAGGCCCAACTCCCACAGCTTGAGCGTCGGGGTGTAGGTGCTTTCCGAAGTCCTGCGCACATATTCCGCGGCTTCGAGCGTCGTAAGCGCGCGATGAATATTGCTTTTCGGCAAGCCGATTTCCCTGGAGAGATCGGAAATGCCGCGTGGGCGCCCGCCTCTGACGAGGGTTTCAAGAATTTTCAATGCCTTGAGTGTGGTGCTGTCCATGATGTTCTGAATATTGGAACGTGTGTTTCAAATATAATCGCAGTGGTTCCGCCTAGCGTCAATTGGCGCTCGCAACAATTTTGTCAGATTGGCGCGGAGGCTCTCGGTTACGGGGAAGACAGCCACCCAGGCCTTGAAGATCGACCGGGTCCGAGATCTCGTCGCGCCGGTGGAAGTAAAATGCCGCGATGCGCCCCCGCTCCGCTGCGCTCGGCCCGCATACCCGGTGCGTTGCCGCGTTTTCCGGGCCGCCGGGCCTCTGCGTCCGGCGATGCCACCCATGACCGCGTCGGGCCGCACGAGGCCGTTCGGCAGGCGGAAACCGCGATCTTCGATCCGGACGGTTACGCCCGCCCGTCCCTGCCGAACCCGAGAAGCCCGTGGGGCCTCAGCCGATTGCAAAAGGTCGTGCGATCGAGGCCGAGACAACGCGCGGCTTCGCGGCGATCGCCATGGCTTTCATCCGGCGCCACCGTCAGGGCTTCCCAGGATGCGCGGCGTGGCGGGGCCGATGGGGAGGCGTGGAGGTGTCCCGGATCAGGTAGGAACCTGTCACGCGGCCCCGTTCAGGAACACCAGCCACATGGGGAGGCTGACGCAACCGATCAGCGTGGACTGGGCGATGAGGGTGGCGACCGCCTCCCGGTCGGCACCGAAGACGGACGCGAGGACATGGGCCGCGGAGGCCGTCGGCAAGGCGGCGAAGAGGGTCAGCACGGTGGTGCGGACCGGATCGATCCCGATGGCCGTGGCCAGCGCCCATGTGGCGGCGGGAAGGATCAGCAGCTTGATGGCGTTGAGGGCGACGGAGAAGCGGTTGACCCTGGCGAGCGCCCGCCAGTTCAGCGATGCGCCGATGGACAGGAGCGCGATGGGGATCGCCGCCATCGCCAGCATCCGCACCGGCTTGAGCAGGAGCGGAGACAGGTCCACCCGCAGCATCGAGAGCGCCATCCCCGCGACGCTTGCGACGAAGAAGGGATTGGTCACGATCTGGCGGATCATCTTCGGCAGGGACAGGGCATGCCCGCGCGACAGCGCGCCGATGGCGAGCACGTTGGCGAGCGGCACCGCCATGCCGATGGCGATGGACATGAGGGCGCGATGCGTCTCGGGCAGGGTCTGCACGGCCACGAAGGCCAGCGCCGTGTTGAAGCGCCAGGCCGTCTGCCACAGGCCGGCGAAGTCGAGGAAGCGCTCGGGGCCCAGCGACCGCAACGGCCAGGCGAGGCAGAAGCCCAGGCCGATGATCAGCCAGACCCCGACGCCGACCACCAGCACGTCGCCCGCATCCGGCGCCTTGCTGAGCGCCGCGGTGAAGATCAGCGCCGGGAAAAGCACCTGGAAATTCAGCTTGTCGATGCCCTTCCAGGCGTCCGGCGACAAGGTCAGGCGCAAGGCGCCGCCGAGGGCGATCAGGCTGAAATCGGGCAGCAGCGCGATGAGGATCTGGAACATGATCAGCCTCTCACCACCGCGATGAGGCGGTCCGCGGCCTCCAGGACATGGGCATCGGAAAGCCCGACGAAACACAGGCGCATCCGCTCCGCGAAGGCCACATCTCCCGGGCGGAGCGAGAAGGCCGGTCCCGGCGCGAACATCACGCCGTTGGCCACCGCCCGTTCGAACAGGCCGTCGCGGACGGCCTCGTCGGGCATCCGCGCGAACACGAACATCCCGCCTTCGACCTTCGGCACGTCGAAGCCGGCGCCGGCCAGGCGCCCGGCCAGGGCATCGTGGCGGGCCGCGTACAGGGCCCGCACGCGCACCACATGGGCGTCGAGCCGTCCGAGGCGCAGGTAATGCAGCGCCACGCGCTGCGCCAGCGAATTGGGCTGGAGGTCGCTCGCCTGACGCGCCTCCTGCATGGGTCCGGCGACGGCATCCGGCGCGATGGCCCAGCCGAGGCGCAGCCCAGGCGAGATGATCTTGGACAGACTGCCGAGATGGATGACCACAGCGCCGGGCACCTGCGGCGCCAGCGCCATGAGGCTGGATGGCGGCGGGGCGCGGAACCACAGGGCGCGGTACGGATCGTCCTCGATGATGGGGATACTTCGCCGCGCGCACAGAGCGAGCATCGCCAGCCGCTGCGCCTGGTCGAGGGTCTCGCCGGTGGGATTGCCGAAGGTCGGGAGGGCGTAGAGGGCGCGCACGTCGGGGGCAGCGGCCAAGGCCTCGGCGAGCCCCGCCATGGCCGCATCGGCCGCATCGGTGCGATACCCCACGGCGCGCACGCCAACCGCTGCGCAGGCCGAGAGGACCGCCGGATAGACCGGCTCCGGCACCAGCACCGTAGCGCCGGGCGGCGCCAGCGTGCGGATGGCGAGGTCGATGCCCTGCTGCGCGCCGGAGGTGACCAGCAGGCGATGGCCGGCGGGGACCTCGGCCACGTGCTCCTGAAGGGCCGCCAGGAGCAGCGGATCGCCGGCGCTCGGGCCGTAGGTCCAGGCCGGGAAATCGGCACCCGCCGTCGCCAGCGCCTCCGCGAGGCCCTCGTGATCGTAGGCGTCGCGGGAGGGATGGCCGCTGGCCAGATTGAGCATGCCCGGCCGCGCCGCGAAGGGGAAAAGGGCGCGCAGGGGATTGGCGGGAATACCGGCGATGAACGGGTTGAGAGCGATTTTCACGGGGCAGACCGGACGTTTCGGATGACGACAGGCTTATTCTTGTGCAGAATGAAGTGGCATAATCCAATAACTGTTAGTTATTCAGATGGCCGCCGCTCCCTTCGATGCCGTTCCCCTGCTTGCCATGCGGCTGTTGCCCCTCGTGGCGCGGCTCGGCAACCTGACCGAGGCGGCCCGGGCCCTCGACGTCAGCCAGCCGGCGGCGAGCAAGGCCATCGTCCGCGCCGAGGAGATCTGCGGCGTGTCCCTCGTCATCCGCGGCCGCCGGCCCATGGTGCTCACGGCGGAAGGCCGCATCCTGGCTGAACATGCCGAGCGGCAGGAAGAGCTCGCCCGCCTGACGGCGCGCCGCCTGGAGGATTGCAGGGCGCAGGGCGACGGCCTCGTGCGCATCGCCTCCTTCGGCGCGTCAGCGTCCACCCACATCCTGCCGCAGCTCGTGGCGGCGGTGAGCCAGCGTTATCGCAAGCTCCAGATCGAGATCACCGAGACCACCGATCAGCCCACCCTGCAGGCGCTCCATGACGGCCTCGTCGATTTTGCCACCATCGTGGAGACCGGGGATCCGGACCTCGAGCTGCTGCCTCTCAAGCAGGATCACCTGATGGCGCTGGTGCGGACGGGCGATCCGCTGGCCCGGCGCAGGACGCTCGACGCGCCGACGCTGGCCGCGGCTCCCTTCATCATGACCAAGGGCGGCAGCGAGCCGCTGGTGCGCGCTTGGTTCGCCCGCGGCGGCCACGAGCCCATGATCCGCCATTCGATCCAGCAGATCACCTCGATCCTTGCCCTGGTGCGGGCCGGCATGGGGGTGTCGATCATCGCGGAAACCGCGGTGCCGCAGACCCATGCCGGGGTGACGGTGACGCCGCTTGAGCCGAGCTTTCCCCGCACCATATGCCTCGCCCGCCGCGCGGGGAGCTTCGCCTCCCATGCGGCCGAAATCGTCTGGCGCATGGCCGCCGAACGGACCCTCGACCGCTGAGCGGCGAGCCTCGGCGCCTCACGCGCCCTTCGGCGCGGCCTTCATGTCTGGCTTGTCAAAGGCGACCTTCTCCCCGAAGCAGAAGACGCGGCCCGCCTGCGCCTTGACGAAAGCAGGATCGAGCCGCACCGCGCCGGCCTCGGCCCAGATGGCGTCCGGGCGCGTGTTCACCCACGCGTCGGGGGGCAGCAGGGTGGACCCTCGCGTCGTCACGTCCCAGATGCCGTAGTGATGGGGCACGATGAGGCGCGCCTTCAGCCTATCCGCCACCGCATCCGCCTGGGCATAGCTCAGCACGTGCTGCGAGCCGTCCACCGGCAGCAGCAGGATGTCGATCTCGCCCAGCTTGTCCCACACGCTCGACGGCGGGTTCGGACGGTTGTCGCCCCAATGCAGGATCCGGAGGCCCGCCACCTCCACGATGAGGAGACAATTGTCGAACGAGCGCCAGTTGTCGGGAGGCGTCGTGCCCACATGGGTCAGGCGGCGGGTCATTTCCGCCCAGTCATAGGCATTGTGCCGGCTATCGCTCACGTGCTTGTCGGCGATGCCGGTGATGGTGACGTCGGCAAAGCTGTAGGTGCCGATCAGCCGGTCCAGGATGACGTTGGCGCTGAGCTGATGCAGGCCGTCATGGTCGAAATGGGCATGGGTGGAGAGGGCCACGTCCACCTGCGTCTTCGGGAAGTCGTAGAGGTACCAGTCCCACGTTCCCCAGGGCGGGTTGCGCCAGGGGTCGAGCATCAAGGTGAGCCCGGCCGGCGTCGTGATGCGGAAGGCCGAGCCGCCGAAGAAGGCAAGCTCGATGGACCCGTCGCCGGACGCCGTCGGCCCCTTCTCCTGAAGCCCGATCATGTGGTTGTGGTTCTCCGGCTGCCGCCATGCCCACAACCCCTCGCTGCTCCTGTCCTTCATCGTCCGTCCCTCGGGTTGACCGCCATCGCGTCCAGGAGGACGCGGCCTTTCTTGATCACGACCGCCGCCGCATTCGTGCCGAAGCGGAATGCGAGCTGGCGGAAATCCGGCACATCGAACACCACCAGGTCCGCCTGCTTGCCGGGCGCGATGGAGCCGATGCGGTTATCGCGCCGGATCGCCTTCGCGGCGTTGAGGGTGACACCCAGCAGCGCCGCCTCCGGCGACAGGCCCGAGAGACGGCAGGCGAAGCCCATGGTCACCTGCTGGGACAGGTGCCAGCACACGGGGCACAAGTCTGTGGCGAGCGCCACGTTCACGCCCGAGCAGGCGAAGCGGCGCGCATTCACCGGCCGGGGGTGGTTCACCGCCCAGTCGAAGCCGGGGAAGACGGCGACGCTGGTGCCGGCATCCGCCAGCACGCGCAGGTCGGCGTCGCTCAGCATGTTGCCATGGTCGACAGAGGCGGCGCCGACCTCGGCCGCAAGGCGCGCGCCGCCCACGTTGACGCGCGCATCGGTGTGCAGCTTGGCGACAAGCCCCACGTCGCTCGCGGCGGCGAGCACCCGGCGGCACTCGTCGAGAGTGAACACGTCGGGGTCCACGTAGACATCGCAGAATTCCGCGAGCCCGCCCTCGGCGACCGCCGGGATGGTGTCGGCGATCATCCGGTCCAGATAGCGCGCCGCCCCCTCCTTCGGCCGGGCATGGGCGCCGAGATAGGTGCCGACGATCTCGACGCCGGTGGCCTGCGCGACCAGCCGCGCCGCCTCCAGTGACGCGAGGTCGCTGTCGTGGTCGAGCCCGTAGCCGGACTTGGTCTCGATGGTGGTGGTGCCGCAGGCGAGCATGCTCCGGGCGCGCCGCAGCGCCGCCTCGGCGAGGCGGTCCGGCGGCAGGCCGGCATTGGCGGGCCGGGAGGCCGGCACGCCCCAGGAGAGGCCGGCGGCGGTCAGGCCGGCGTCGTCGAGCCCGCGGGTGCGGTGGAAATATTCGCCGGAGCGGTCACCCTCGAACACCAGGTGGGTATGGCAATCCACCAGCCCAGGCGTGACGACGCCGCCGCGCGCATCCACGATCTGCGTGTGCGCCCCGATCAGGGCCAGGATTTCCGCCGCCGGCCCCGCCGCCACGATCTCCTCGCCGCGGACCGCAACGGCGCCGCCGTCCACGACGCCGACCCCGTCCGGACGGCCGGGATCGCACAGCACGACCTGCGCGGCACCAAGGATCACGAGGTCGGCGGGCGCCGCCAGGGTCGGCTTTTCCTCAGCCGGCGTTTCCCGAACGAGCAACTTTTTCTCTCCATGCCTGCGGCGCGACAACTTCTGCGAATGGTAAGGAAACGATCTCGCGCCAAGCCCGGATACGATGTACACGGCGCATCGCGGGGCATCAAATATGCTTAAATTATTTTTATTCTTTCTTTTCACGAATCAATAAGATTTTCTTCCCCCAAATCCATGCAAAAGTCACGATTTATATATGTCGAACCGATGATTTAACGCCCATCATTTCTATGATGAACAAATGTTGGCCACACGCCGGACTGCGACCCGCGCCACCAAGACCGCAACGCAGCGAACCGTTTTCGGCGACGGGCGAGTTAGCGCCCAAGGACCGGCGACGGCTGCGCATAAAACAAGCAGTCATGACTGACTTTTTTGCGCGCGGCCTCGGCCGCCACATGTCAGGCTTTGACCATGGAAACCATCCTCCTCAGACATCCCGGCGAGAGCGCCGACGGCCGCGAGCTGAAAGGCGCCGCCATGCGGGCCCGGCTGCGCGCCGCCACCGAGGAACTCATCGCCGAGGTGGGGGTGAACGCGGCATCCGCCGCCGCCATCGCGCAGAGATGTGGCGTCTCCCGCGGCGCGATGTTGCATCACTATCCGACGCGGGATGAGCTCATCATCGACACCGCCGCCCATTTCTGGCGGCGAGCGCAGGACATTGTGGCGGCGCTCGCCGACGACATGAGCGCGGGGCGGACGGATGTCGCGACCTTCGTCGAGCGTCTCTACGAAGACGTGTTCCGGGCCAATGCGCTCGTCACCATGCTCGACCTGATGGTCACCGGCCGTGACACGCGGGTGGGCGAGGCGGTGGAGCAGATCCTCACGGACCTGTTCCGATCCTACGAGGATCTGGGCGTCAAGGCGTTCCACGTGTCCGGGCTGCCGCCCGAGCGCATCCACGTGGTCATCACCCTCATCGTCTCCACCCTGCGCGGGCTGCGCATCCAGGACAACATCCATCGCGACGAGGCCCGCGTGCGCGACGTGCTGGCCATGCTGGTGGACGCGGTACGGACCATTCTCGAACGGGAAAGCCTCGCCGCCGCCAAGCCGCGGACAAGCTCGGCACGGCGGCGGCCATGAACGAAACTCCCGCCAGCGCCCCGCCGCGCATCGAAGCCAACGGGCTCACCAAGCGTTTCAGCGGCGTCACCGTCGTGGATGGCGTCTCCTTCCTCGTGGAGCCGGGACAGATTCTCGGTCTCATCGGCCCCAACGGCGCCGGCAAGACGACCCTCTTCAACCTCATGTCCGGCGTGCTCAAGCCCGATGCCGGCCGCCTGGTGGTGAACGGCACGGAGGCGACCGGCCTTCCGCCCCACCGCCTCGCCCGGCTGGGGCTGGTGCGCACCTTCCAGCTCGCCCGCGAGCTGGACAAGCTCACGGTCCTGGAGAACGTGCTCCTCGCCGCCCCCGCCAATGCCGGCGAGACGCTCACCGGCGCGCTCTTCCGTCCGGCCGCCACGCGCCGAGACGAGCGGGCGGCCACCGAGCGGGCCCGCGAGGTCCTGGCCCTGGTCTCCCTTTCGGACCACGAGGCCAAGCTCGCGTCCAACCTGTCGGGCGGGCAGAAGAAGCTGCTGGAGATGGCCCGCTGCCTGATGGCGGAGGCGGACACCATCCTCCTCGACGAGATCGCCGCCGGGGTGGCGCCGCATCTGGTGGATGAGATTGCGCTGCTCATCCAGCGTCTCAATCGCGAGCATGGCAAGACCTTCGTGATCATCGAGCACAATATCGGCTTCATCCGCGCCCTCGCTTCGCGGGTGGTGGTGATGGCCACCGGCCGCGTGCTGGCGGAGGGCAGCTTCGCCCACGTCTCCGCCAATCCTGCCGTCGTCGAATCCTATCTGGGACAGGCCGCATGACCCTGCTGCGCCTTCAGAACCTGCGTGCCGGCTATGGCGGCGGCGACATCGTCCACGGCGTCGACCTCGAGGTCGCGCCCGGCGAGATGGTCGCCCTCGTCGGCCCCAACGGCGCCGGCAAGTCGACCCTGCTCAAGTCCATCGCCGGCGTCGCGAAGGTCACCGGCGGCACGCTCATGCTGGACGACAAGGACCTGGTGCCGCTTTCTCCCGCCGCGCGCGCCCAGGCGGGCGCGGTGTTCATGCCGCAGGACCGCAACGTCTTCCGCACCCTCTCGGTCAGCGAGAACCTGTCGGTCAGTGCCTGGGGCTGCAAGGACATCGCGCAGCGGCGCGAGGAGGTGACGGCTCTCTTGCCCACCATGCGCCCCTATATGCACAAGCGGGCCGGCGGCCTCTCCGGCGGCCAGCGGCAGATGGTGGCGCTGGCCATGGCGCTGATGGCCCGCCCCCGCGTGCTGCTGGTGGACGAGCCCACCGCCGGCCTTTCTCCCCTGCTGGTGGGCGAGATGCTGGACGTGCTGCGCCAGCTCGCCGCCGCCGCCACCCTCGGCATCCTCATCGTCGAGCAGAACGCCCGCGCGGCGCTTGAACGGGCAGACCGGGCGCTGGTGCTCGTGGACGGCCGGGTGGTGCGGGCCGGCAGCGCCGCGGTGCTGGCGCAGGAGCCCGATTTCGGCGCGCTCTTCTTCGGAGAGGCCGCCTGATGCAGATGTTCATCAACGCGCTCGCCACCGCGGCCATCCTCGCGCCGGCGGCGGTCGCCTTCACGCTGATCTTCACCCTGTTCCGCTACGCCAATTTCGCCGCTGGCGGCTTCGTCACCGTGGGCGCCTTTGCCGCCTGGACGCTGAACGCGCCGCTGGGCCTGCCGCTCTGGGCCGGGGGCGTGGGGGCCATGGGGGTGTGCGCCGGCGCGGTGGCCCTCAGCGACCGGGTCGTCTTCCGACCACTGCGTGGTCGGAGCGGCGGCACGCTGCTGCTCGTTTCCATCGCCTTGTCCTTCGTGATCGAGAACATCATCCGCTTCGGCTTCGGCGCGCAGGTGAAAGGCTTCGACCTGCCGCTCACCGGCCCGCTGGTCTTCGCCGGCCTGCGCGTGCCGAAGGAGACCCTCTTCGTCATTGCCGTATCGCTGGTGGCCACCCTGGCCGTGGGTGCGCTGCTCTCCTTCACGCCCATCGGCCGGGCCTTGCGGGCGGTGGCCGACAATCCCTCCCTCGCCAATGTGCGCGGCCTGCCGGTGCCGGGGGTGGAGGCCTTCGGAGTGATCGTCGCCGGCGCCCTGTTCGGCCTGTCGGGCACGCTCGTGGGCGTGGACCTTGCCATCGATCCCAACCTCAACTGGGCCATCGCCATACCGGTGATCGCCGCGGCCATCGTCGGCGGGCTCGGCTCGCCCCTTGGAGCGGCCATCGGCGCCGTCGTGATCGGCCTCGCGGAGGAGCTCACCGCCGCACACTTCACGCCCACCTACAAAGGCGCGGTCGGCTTCGTGGTGATCGCCCTCGTGCTGCTGCTGCGCCCGCAGGGCCTCCTGGGCATCAAGGTGGATCGAAAGTAAGCGCCATGGATGCCTATCTCGTCGCCATCCTCACCATAGCCGGGATCTACGTCATCCTGGCGCTCGCCCTGAACTTGCAGTTCGGGCTCACCGGGCTCGTCAATTTCGGCGTGGTGGGCTTCTTCGGCCTCGGCGCGTATGCGAGCGGCATCGCCACGGAAAGCTTCCACGCCCCCTTCATCGGCGGCCTCGCCGTGGCGATGGCGACCGGCGCGCTGGCCGGGGCCGCGCTGGCGCTGCTCTGCCTGCGCCTGTCGGGCGACTTCCTCGCCATCGTCACCCTGGGCTTCGCCGAGACAGTCCGGCTCATCTTCAACAACGAGGACTGGCTGACCGGCGGCCCCAAGGGGCTGCTGATCATGACGCGCCCGGTCCTCGCCGATTTCGGGCGCACGGCCAATGCGTGGATGGTGCTCGGCGTCGTCCTGACAGGGGCTGTGCTCACGCTGGCGCTGATGCTGCGCCTGGCCGGGACGCCCTATGGCCGGGTGCTGCGCGCCATCCGCGAGGACGAGCTGGTTCCCGCCACGCTGGGCAAGAACGTCTTTGTCTACCGCCTCCAGTCCTTCGTCATCGGCAGCATGCTCATGGCTGCCGCCGGCTCGCTTTATGCGCATTACGTGCAGACCATCACGCCTGACAACTTCACAACGCCGGTGGCGATCCTGGTGTGGATGTCGGTCATCGTCGGCGGGCCCGGCAACATGCTCGGCGCCGTGGTCGGGGCGCTGGCGGTGGTGACCATCTACGAGGGCAGCCGCTTCCTGACCCCATGGCTCGGCTTCCTCGACGCCGAGCAGGTGTCCGCGCTGCGCTTCATCGTCATCGGCACGGCGCTGATCCTCGTCATCCGCTTCCGCCCCGAGGGGCTGCTGCCCGAGCCCAGGCACACGCCCGTCGTGCCCGCCACCCGCCGCCCCGCATTGAAAGGATAATGGTCATGGACCTCACCCGCAGGCTGTTCCTCACCGGATCGACCCTTACCGTTGCTGCGCCGGCGCTCCTGCGCTACGGCCTCGCCCAGTCCGAGCCCATCAAGGTCGGCAGCCTCGTGCCGCTGTCCGGCGGTGGCGGACCGTACGGGCCGGAGAAGGCGCAGGCGCACAAGGCCGTGGTGGAGCTCGTGAACAAGCAGGGCGGCGTGCTCGGCCGCCAGATCGTGCTCGTCTCCGAGAATTCCGAGACCAATCCCGAGGCCGCGGTGCGCGCCGCGCGCAAGATGATCGATGCCGACCGCGTCTGCGCCATCCTCGGTACCTGGGCCTCGTCCGAGACGCTCGGCATCATGCCCCTGTGCCAGGAGGCCAACGTCGTCCAGATCTTCACCGGCTCCTCCGACACCCTGCCGAACGGCGACAAGAAGGGCCTGTGCTACAACCTCCAGCCCCTCAACAAGGCGTGGTGCGTGGCGCTGGCCGACCTCGCCGCCAAGCGCGGCGAGCTGAAGATCGCCTTCGCCGGCCCCAAGAACGACTTCGCCGCCTCCATGGGCGACAGCTTCAGCAAGGCCCTGGAGAAGGTGGGCGGCAAGATCGTCGGCGAGCCGCTCTACTACAATCCCAACCAGGTCTCCTACCGCGCCGAGGCGGAACGCCTGATCAATACCGGTGCTCCGGCCCTGTTCCTCGCCGGCTACGTCACCGACCTCACCCCCGTCTATCGCGAGCTGGTGCGCGGCGGCTACAAGGGCAAGGTCTTCGCCCTGTCCTTCGCCGTCGGCCCGCAGTTCAAGCAGGCGGTGGGAACCGCCGCGGACGGCATCCTGCACGGCTCGCCGGTGCCACCGGTGGGCAAGGACACCTACGACGCCTACCTGAGCCTCGTCGGCCTCAAGCCCAACGGGCAGGTGCAGAATCCCTACGGCTGCGCCGCCTATGACGAGATGAACCTGCTGCTGCTCGGCATCGCCAGCGCCAGGTCCACGGAAGGCCCGAAGATCGCCGAGCACATCATGAAGGTGGCCAACGGCCCCGGCGAGCGCGTGACCACCTTCGCGCAGGGCGCCAAGCTGCTCGCGGAAGGCAAGAACATCAATTACGACGGCGCCAGCTCCTCGGCGGACTTCCTGCCCAACGGCATGCTCAAGAGCCGTGATTTTGCGCTCTACGAGATCCAGGGCGACAAGGATGTGCTGCTCACCACGACCACCAGCGAAGCCGAGCAGTGACGCCGGGGCGCCTCCGGCGGGCGGGGTGGCCCGTGCGCCCTTCGCCCGACTGCCCTTGATATCCGGGCCAGTTCTTTCCCCTGTGCCACAGGTGGAAATCAGGTCATGCGATCGCAGGCGCATGACCTGATCGGCCAGGCTTCCTGCGCCTGGCTTCCCGTCACTCGTCAGAATCGATGAGGAGGTCCGGTCGCGCAAAGCGCACCAACCCCTCCCTGTCCGTCAGCCGCACCTGCGCGCCCTGAACGGCGACACCGCGCGCCCTGAGCGTCGAGAAGGCCCGGGACAGGTTCTCCGGCGTCATGCCCAGGAGGGAGGACAGAACTCGCTTTTCGAAGCCGAGATTCACCACTCCAGACGCTCCCTGAATCACATCCTCCCTGAGCAGCCAGTTGGCGAGCCGCCCTGCGCCACTGCGCAGCTTCTGGTTTTTCACCTCCTTGATCGCGCGGCGGTAGCCACGGGCAAGCTCGGTGACAACGGCGCGCGCGAACGCCGGGTCGGTCCCAAGCGCGGCCCGCACCATTTCGGCCGGGATCATGAGCACCTGTGATTTTTCCAGCGTCCGCGCCGACTGAAGGTAGACTTGGTCGTTCAGCACGGCGGCGAGGATGAAGGTTCCAACCGGTCGGACGATGCTGATCGTGGTCTCACGTCCCTCGCTGGTCGCGAACATCTCCACGAGGCCCTCCACCACAACGTGCAGAAAATCCGCAGGATCGCGCTCATTGATGAGGACCACCCCCGGCGGAAAACGCTGGAGGAAGCCGGCACGCACGAGGTCTCCGAACGTCTCCTCCTGCGCGTCCCGAAACAGGGGCAGGTTCCGAATGGCAGCGGCGTCCTCGGGCCTCATGCGTCCCTCGATAGATTGCGAAGCAGGCCATAACAAACTGCAGCTTGATAAATGTCAATTGGCAGGAACATATATGTAAACTGTCAATAACAAATTATGTAATTGCGAGATACTCACAGCTCTAATCTCCGAATAAATCGTCGCACAACACTTCGTTACTGATATAAGTCAAATCACAAGGACGTCGCTTGAAGGAGTTTGCACGGCGCACGACGCAGCCGTGCCCTTGCAACAGGCGAGATCGAGCCATGCAACCCTCTCGAGACGTGAGCGCCGCGGACCAGCGGACTGCCCTCGCCATGAGCACCGTCGCCTTCACCGTGTGCTTCGCGGTGTGGACGATCTTCTCCATCGTCGGCATCCGCATCCGCCAGGACCTCGGGCTTTCGGACACGCAGTTCGGCCTGCTGGTGGGCACGCCCATCCTCACCGGCTCGCTCATCCGCGTGGCGCTGGGCATCTGGACCGACCTCTATGGCGGGCGCATCGTCTTCACCCTGACCATGCTCGCCGCGGCGATTGCCACCTTCCTTTTGACCTATGCCACCACCTACCCGCAATTCCTGATCGCCGCCCTCGGCGTCGGCATCGCCGGCGGCTCGTTCGCGGTGGGCGTCGCCTATGTCTCGCGCTGGTACCCGCCGCAGAAGCAGGGCACGGCGCTGGGCATCTTCGGCGCCGGCAACGTGGGCGCCGCGGTCACCAAGTTCCTCGCCCCCTTCGTCCTCGTCGCCTTCGGCTGGCAGATGGTGGCGCAGGCGTGGGCAGCGGCGCTGGTGGTGATGGCGGTGGTGTTCTTCGTCACCACCAAGGACGACCCGGTCCTCGCGGAGCGCCGCCGCCTCGGCATCCGGCCGAAGAGCGCATGGTTGGAGCTGGAGCCGCTGAAGAACGTCCAGGTGTGGCGCTTCTCGCTCTATTATTTCTTCGTCTTCGGCGCCTTTGTCGCGCTGGCGCTGTGGCTGCCCCAGTATCTGGTGAAGGTCTACGGCCTCGACATCAAGAGCGCGGGCATGATCGCCGCCTTCTTCTCGGTGCCGGCCAGTCTGTTCCGCGCCTATGGCGGCCACCTCTCCGATGTCTATGGCGCGCGGCGGGTGATGTACTGGACCTTCCTGGTCTCGGTGGCGGCCACCTTCGTCCTGTCCTATCCGCCCACCGACTATGTGGTGCAGGGCATCCACGGCCCCATGGCGTTCCACATGCAGATGGGGGTGGTGGGCTTTACCCTCACCATCTTCGTCCTCGGCTTCTTCATGGCCCTGGGCAAGGCCGCCGTCTACAAGCACATTCCCGTCTACTACCCGAACAACGTGGGCGCCGTGGGTGGCCTCGTAGGCATGATCGGCGGGCTCGGCGGCTTCGTCCTCCCGCTCATGTTCGGGGTGCTCAACGACCTGACCGGCCTGTGGACCAGCTGCTTCATGCTGCTGTTCATCCTCGCCACGGGCGCCCTCGCGTGGATGCACTTCGCCATCCGCCAGATGGAGCGGGAGGCCACGGGCCAGACGCTGGAGACGCTGCCCCAGCTGCCGGAAATGCAGGGCATGCCGGCCGCGATCGCCGCCCCGGCGCCGGTCAAGGGCGCCATCCTCACCGACTGGCGGCCGGAGGACCCGGGCTTCTGGGTCTCCACCGGCCGCGCCATCGCCCGGCGAAACCTTTGGCTGTCCATCCCGGCGCTGCTGTTGTCCTTCGCCATCTGGCAGGTGTGGTCGGTGGTGGTGGCCAAGCTGCCGCTGGTGGGCTTCAAATTCACCACCGACGAGTTGTTCTGGCTCGCCGCTTTGCCGGGCCTGACCGGCGCGACCTTGCGCATCTTCTACTCCTTCATGGTCCCGATCTTTGGCGGGCGGCTGTGGACGACCCTCACCACCTGGTCACTGATCATCCCGGCGGTGGGCATCGGCTATGCGGTGCAGAACCCGGACACGCCCTATGTGGTGCTGCTGATCCTGGCGCTGCTGTGCGGCTTCGGCGGCGGCAACTTCGCCTCCTCCATGGCCAACATCTCCTTCTTCTTCCCCAAGAAGGAGAAGGGCAACGCGCTGGCGCTCAATGCCGGCCTCGGCAATCTCGGGGTCAGCGTGGTGCAGTTCGTGGTGCCCCTCGTCATCACCATGGGCATCTTCGGCGCGTTCGGCGGCGATCCGGCCCTGGTGAAGGCGGCGGGCGGGCCGGCGCCCATGTGGCTGCAGAATGCCGGCTTCATCTTCGTGCCCTTCATCGTCCTGTCGGCCTTCGCGGCCTGGTTCGGCATGAACGAGATCGCCTCCGCCAAGGCCTCGTTCCGCGAGCAGGCGGTGATCTTCCAGCGCAAGCACAACTGGATCATGTGCTGGCTCTACACCGGCACGTTCGGCTCCTTCATCGGCTATTCGGCCGGCTTTCCGCTGCTGACGAAGATCCTGTTCCCGGACGTGAATGCGCTCCAGTTCGCCTTCCTCGGCCCTCTCGTCGGCGCGCTCTCGCGCTCCGGCACGGGCTGGCTCGCGGACAAATATGGCGGCGGCCGCGTCACCATCTACGTGTTCCTGCTGATGATGGCGGGCGTCTCCGGCGTGCTGTGGTCCATCGGGATGCGCGCGGAGCCCTGGGCATTCTGGGCCTTCTTCGGCTCCTTCCTGGTGCTGTTCTTCGCCACCGGCGTGGGCAACGCCTCCACCTTCCAGATGATCCCGATCATCATGGGCAAGGAGATGGACCGCCTGATGCCCGCCGCCGATGCCGAGACGCGCCGTCGGCAGGCGGAAAAGGAGGCCGCCGCCATCACCGGCTTCACCTCGGCCATCGCCGCCTTCGGGGCCTTCTTCATCCCCAAGGGCTACGGCACCTCCATCGCCCTCACCGGCGGGCCGGAAGCCGCGCTGTGGGCCTTCCTCGGCTTCTACGTGAGCTGCCTTCTCCTCACCTGGGCCGTCTACACCCGCAAGGGTGGCCTGCTCCACGACATCGAGCGCGGGATCGCCCCGCGCGCCACCCACCGTCCGGCTGCGGCCGAGTAACGGGAGGCACGCACCACATGTCCCATTTCCTCGACCGCCTCACCTTCTTCCGCCGCGAAACGGAGACCTTCTCCGACGGCCACGGCATCGTCACCCACGAGGACCGCTCGTGGGAGGACGGCTACCGCAAGCGCTGGCAGCACGACAAGATCGTGCGCTCCACCCACGGCGTGAACTGCACCGGCTCCTGCTCGTGGAAGATCTACGTGAAGGGCGGCATCGTCACCTGGGAAACCCAACAGACGGACTATCCGCGCACGCGGCCCGATTTGCCCAACCACGAGCCCCGCGGCTGCGCCCGGGGCGCGTCCTACAGCTGGTATCTGTATTCCGGCGCGCGGGTGAAATACCCCATGATCCGCGGCCGGCTGCTGAAGCTGTGGCGGGCGGCACGGGTGAAGCTTTCGCCGGTGGCGGCCTGGGCTTCCATCGTGGAGAACCCGCAGGCGCGCGCCTCCTACACCTCCATCCGCGGCCATGGCGGCCTCGTGCGCGCCACCTGGGACGAGGTGAACGAGCTGATCGGTGCCGCCAACGCCTACACGGTGCGCGCCCACGGGCCTGACCGGGTGGTGGGCTTCTCGCCCATCCCCGCCATGTCCATGGTCTCGTATGCGGCGGGGGCGCGCTATCTCTCGCTCATCGGCGGCGTGTGCCTTTCGTTCTACGACTGGTATTGCGACCTGCCGCCCGCCTCCCCCCAGACCTGGGGTGAGCAGACCGACGTGCCGGAGAGCGCCGACTGGTACAATGCCGGCTTCATCATCGTGTGGGGCTCCAACGTGCCGCAGACGCGCACGCCGGACGCCCATTTCTACACCGAGGTGCGCTACAAGGGCACCAAGAGCGCGGTGGTCTCGCCCGATTACGCCGAGGCCACCAAGTTCGCCGACATCTGGCTGAACCCCAAGCAGGGCACGGATGCCGCCCTGGCCCTCGCCATGGGCCACGTGATCCTGAAGGAATATCACCTCGACCGGCAGGTGCCCTATTTCGACGACTACCTGCGGCGCTACTCGGACATGCCCTTCCTGGTCCGAATGGTGGAGCGCAACGGGCATCTGGTGCCCGAGCGGATGCTGCGCGCGTCCGACCTGCCGGGGGCGCTGGGCGAGACCAACAATCCCGAGTGGAAGACGGTGGCGCTGGACGAGGCATCCGGCGAGCCCGTCGCGCCGCTCGGCTCCATCGGCCATCGCTGGGGCGAAGAGGCCAAGTGGAACCTGGAGGAGAAGGACGGGCAAGGGCGCGACATCCGCCTGAAGCTGACCCTGGCCGGCGACGGCGCCGAGGTCGCCGCGGTGGACTTCCCCTATTTCGGCGGGCGCGCCACCGAGCATTTCGTCGCCACCCAGCACGGCGAGATCCTCACCCGCAACGTGCCGGTGCGCACCCTCGCGGATGCCGAGGGTCGGCCGATGAAGGTCGCCACCGTCTACGACCTGATGATGGCGAACTACGGCCTCGACCGGGGCTTCGGCGGCGACCACGTCGCCACCTCCTATGACGACGACGTGCCCTTCACCCCCGCCTGGGCGGAGCGCATCACCGGCGTGAAGCGCGAGGCCATCGTCACCGTGGCGCGCGAATTCGCCACCAATGCGGAGAAGACCAACGGTCGCTCCATGGTGATCATCGGCGCCGCCATGAACCATTGGTACCACATGGACATGAGCTACCGGGGGTGATCAACCTCCTGGTGTTCTGCGGCTGCGTCGGCCAGTCCGGTGGCGGCTGGTCGCATTATGTGGGCCAGGAGAAGCTGCGCCCGCAGACCGGCTGGCAGCCATTGGCATTCGGCCTCGACTGGAGCCGCCCGCCGCGCCAGCAGAACGCCACCTCCTTCTGGTATGCCCACACGGACCAGTGGCGCTACGAGACCCTGACCGCCGGCGAGATCCTTTCCCCCACCGCGCCGGAGGGCGACTGGGACCAGACCTTCATCGACTACAACGTGAAGGCCGAACGCATGGGCTGGCTGCCCTCGGCGCCCCAGCTCAAGCAGAACCCACTGGACATTGCCCGTCGGGCGAAGGCGGTTGGCCGGGAGGTGAAGGACTATGTGGCCTCCGCGCTGAAGTCTGGCGAGCTGGAACTCTCCTGCCACGACCCGGACGATGCGGCCAACTGGCCGCGCAACCTGTTCATCTGGCGCTCCAACCTGCTCGGCTCCTCCGGCAAGGGCCACGAATACTTTCTGAAGCACCTGCTCGGCACCGAAAACGGCGTCATGGGCAAGGACCTCGGCGCGGAAGGCGCCGTGCGCACCAAGGAAGTCGTCTGGCACGAGGAAGCGCCGCAGGGAAAGCTCGATTTGCTGGTGACGCTGGACTTCCGCATGTCCACCACCTGCGTCTACTCGGACATCGTGCTGCCCACGGCCACCTGGTACGAGAAGAACGACCTCAACACCTCGGACATGCACCCCTTCATCCATCCGCTGTCGGCGGCGGTGGACCCAGCGTGGGAAGCCCGCTCCGACTGGGACATCTACAAGGGCATCGCCAAAGCCTTCTCGCAGGTCGCCCCCGAGGTGCTGGGCGTGGAGGAGGACACGGTCCTCACCCCCATCCTGCACGACACGGCCGGCGAGCTGGCGCAGGCCATCGACGTGAAGGACTGGAAGACGGGCGAGGTGGAGCCGATCCCCGGCAAGACCATGCCTACGGTGACCGTCGTCACCCGCGACTATCCCGCGACCTATGCCCGCTTCACCGCCCTCGGGCCGCTGATGACCACGATCGGCAATGGCGGCAAGGGCATCACCTGGAAGACCGGGCACGAGGTGGAGGCGCTGGGCGCCCTCAACGGCACCCATCGCGACGGCCCGGCCAAGGGCCTGCCGAAGATCGAGACCGACATCGACGCCACCGAGGTCATCCTGATGCTGGCGCCGGAGACCAACGGCGAGGTGGCGGTGAAGGCGTGGGACGCCCTCTCCAGGGCCACCGGGCGTGAGCACGCCCACCTGGCGCGGGCGAAGGAGGACGAGAAGATCCGCTTCCGCGACGTGCAGGCGCAACCGCGCAAGATCATCTCCTCGCCCACCTGGTCGGGCATCGAGAGCGAGACCGTCTGCTACAGCGCCGGCTACACCAACGTGCACGAGCTGATCCCCTGGCGCACGCTCTCGGGCCGCCAGCAGCTCTACCAGGACCACCTGTGGATGCGGGCCTTCGGCGAGGGCCTCGTCACCTGGAAGCCGCCGGTGGACCTCAAGACCATCCCCGGCATCAAGGACGCGCGGCCCAACGGGCACAAGGAGATCGTCCTCAATTTCATCACGCCGCACCAGAAATGGGGCATCCACTCCACCTACACCGACAACCTCCTGATGCTGACGCTGAACCGCGGCGGCCCGGTGGTGTGGGTGTCGGAGGACGATGCCCGCGCGGCCGGCCTCGTCGACAACGACTGGGTGGAGGTGTTCAACGCCAACGGCGCGCTCACCGCCCGGGTGGTGGTCTCCCAGCGCGTCATGCCGGGCATGATGATGATGTATCACGCCCAGGAAAAGATCGTGAACACGCCGGGCTCCGAGCTGACCGGCAACCGCGGCGGCATCCACAACTCGGTCACCCGCACGGTGCTGAAGCCGACCCACATGATCGGCGGCTACGCACAATTGGCCTACGGCTTCAACTATTACGGCACCGTGGGATCGAACCGCGACGAATTTGTCGTCATCCGCAAGATGAACAAGGTGGACTGGCTGGAAGAGCCCCTTTCGACCACTCCCGCGAAGGAGATGGCCCAATGAAGATCCGCGCCCAGATCGCCATGGTTCTGAACCTCGACAAGTGCATTGGGTGCCACACCTGCTCGGTCACCTGCAAGAACGTGTGGACCAGCCGCCAAGGTGTCGAATACGCCTGGTTCAACAACGTGGAGACCAAGCCCGGCGTCGGCTATCCCCGCGAATGGGAGAACCAGAAGAAGTGGAATGGGGGCTGGCGCCGCAAGGCCAATGGCAGGATCGAGCCGAGGATGGGCGCCAAGTGGCGCATCCTCGCCAACATCTTCGCCAACCCCGATCTGCCGGAGATCGACGATTATTACGAGCCCTTCACCTTCGACTACGAGCACCTGCACACGGCGAAGGAATCCAAGGCATTCCCCACCGCCCGTCCGCGCTCGCTGATTTCCGGCGAGCGGATGGAGAAGATCGAATGGGGCCCGAACTGGGAGGAGATTCTCGGCGGCGAGTTCGAGAAGCGCAGGAAGGACGTGAACTTCGAGGGCATCCAGGCCGACATCTACGGCCAGTTCGAAAACACCTTCATGATGTACCTGCCGCGCCTGTGCGAGCATTGCCTCAATCCCACCTGCGCCGCCGCCTGCCCCTCGGGCGCCATCTACAAGCGGGAGGAGGACGGCATCGTCCTCATCGACCAGGACAAATGCCGGGGCTGGCGCATGTGCGTGTCCGGCTGCCCCTACAAGAAGATCTATTACAACTGGTCTTCGGGAAAGTCCGAGAAATGCATCTTCTGCTATCCGCGCATCGAGGCGGGCCAGCCCACCGTGTGCTCGGAGACCTGCGTCGGGCGCATCCGCTATCTCGGCGTGCTGCTCTATGATGCCGACCGCATCGAGGAGGCGGCGAGCGTCGCCGACGAGACCAGGCTCTACCAGGCCCAGCTCGATTTGTTCCTCGACCCGAAGGACCCCGCCGTCATCGCCCAGGCCCGCGCCGACGGCGTGCCCGATGCCTGGCTCGAGGCGGCGCGCCACTCGCCCATCTGGAAGATGGCCATGGAGTGGAAGGTGGCGTTCCCGCTCCATCCCGAATACCGCACCCTGCCCATGGTCTGGTACGTGCCGCCGCTCTCGCCCATCCAGTCCGCCGCGGCCTCCGGCAAGATGGGGCTCGACGGCGAGATGCCGGACGTGCGCTCCCTGCGCATCCCGCTGAAATACCTCGCGAACCTGCTCACGGCGGGCAATGAGGAACCGGTCGCCCTGGCGCTGGAGCGGATGCTGGCCATGCGCGCCTACATGCGCGCCAAGACGGTGGACGGGCGCATCGACGAGCGCATCGCCACCAAGGTGGGGCTCACCGGCGCCGCCATCGACGACATGTACCAGGTGATGGCCATCGCCAATTACGAGGACCGCTTCGTCATCCCCACCGCCCACCGCGAATGGAGCGAGGACGCCTACGATTTGCGCGGGTCCTGCGGCTTCTCCTTCGGCAACGGCTGCTCCGGCGGCGACAGCGAGCTCAACCTGTTCGGCAGTCCTTCCACGAAGAAGGCCCGCACCCCGATGGAGGTGGAGTGATGGCGATGCAAGCTGAAAACCTGACCTTCAGGGCGCTCTCCGCGCTTCTCGCCTATCCCAGCGAGGATCTGGTGGCCGCTGCGCCGGCCATCGCCGACGTGCTGGCGCTGGAGGGCCTTGTCGGCGAGCCGGCCCGTGCCGGCCTCGCCCCCCTGCTTGAGGAGCTGGCGCAGGACGACCTGTTCGCCCTGCAGGAGAGCTATGTCGGCCTGTTCGACCGCACCCGGCGCCTGTCGCTGCACCTGTTCGAGCACGTGCATGGGGAAAGCCGCGACCGCGGGCAGGCCATGGTGGACCTCGCCGGCATCTACGAGAAGGGCGGGCTGGTGCTCGTCGCCAACGAACTGCCGGACTACCTGCCCCTGTTCCTGGAGTTCCTCTCCACCCGGCCCCTGGCCGAGGCGCGGGGGCTCATCGCCGACATCGTCCACATCCTGGCAAGCCTCGAGGAGCGCCTCGCGGCCCGCGGCTCGGCCTATGCGGCCGTGTTCGCCGCCTTGCGGACGCTGGCGACGGACGGCGTGGTCGCCGCCCCGGCATCGGCACCGGCAAAAGAAGAACCGGTGGACGACCTTGCCGCGCTGGATGCCGCCTGGGAGGAGACCGCCGTCACCTTCGGACCGGGCGAGGGCATGGGCGCCTGCTCCGTGGACCGCTTCAGAACCCAGTTGCGTGCCGCCCAGCGCGACGCGCGCCATACCGCAGCTTGAGGGAGGACGATCATGTCCGAGGCCATCAACGCCGCCCTGTTCGGCTGGTACCCCTATCTCTGCCTCACGGTGTTCCTGCTCGGCAGCCTGATCCGCTACGACCGCGAGCAATACACCTGGAAGACCGGCTCCTCGCAGCTCCTGCGCAAGCGACAATTGCGCTGGGGATCCAACCTGTTCCACGTGGGCATCCTCGTCATCTTCCTCGGCCATGCCGGGGGCCTGCTGACCCCCATCTGGGTATTCGACGCGCTGGGCATCTCCCATAGCTTCAAGCAGGGCCTCGCCATCACGGTGGGCGGCATCGCCGGGGTGATGTGCTTCGCCGGCATCGCGCTCCTCGCCCACCGGCGCCTGTTCGATCCGCGCATCCGCGCCAATTCGAGCTTCGGCGACACCGCCATCCTGCTGGTTTTGTGGGCGCAGCTCACCCTTGGCCTGTCGACCATCTTCATCTCGCTCCACCACATGGACGGGCACGAGATGGTGAAGTTCATGAACTGGGCGCAGGGCATCCTCACCCTCCAGCCCTCGGCCGCCGCCTATGTGGCGGACGTCAGCCCGGTGTTCAAGGCGCACCTTTTGCTGGGCATGACGATCTTCCTCGTCTTCCCCTTCACCCGCCTCGTGCATGTGTGGAGCGCCCCGGTCTGGTACCTGGGCCGCACCGGCTACCAGGTGGTGCGCACGCGCCTGCCGCGGGGCGCGGCCCGTCCGCCCGTGCCCGGCCAGACGCTGGCCGCGGTGCGCCCGGCCGTGCGCCGTCCCCTCGGCCGCCCGGCGGAGTGAGCGCCATGACCGAAATCATCGGCACGTCCCCCTCCGCCCGTCCGCCCCGACGCCCGGATGAGGTGAGCGTGGACGGCGTGGTCATCCCCCGCGCCGCCATCGCCCGCGAGATCCAGAACCACGCGGCGAAGACGCCGGCGGACGCCTGGCACGCGGCGGCCCGCGCCCTCGCCGTGCGGGAGCTCCTCCTCGCGCAGGCCCGGCGCCTCGACATCGTCCCGGAGCCGGCGACCGAGGCGGACGGCACCCGCGAAACCGACGAGGAGGCGGTCATCCGCGCCCTCCTCGACCGCGAGGTCACGGTGCCGAAGGCCGACACCGCCACCTGCCGCCGCTACTTCGAGCGGAACCGCGCGGCCTTCCGCTCGGATGACCTGTATGAGGTTGCGCACATCCTCATTCCCGCCGCGTCGGCCGACGCGGCGCGGCGCGCAGCGGCGCAGGTCGAGGCGGAGGCGGTGCTGCGCTGCGTGCTCAGCGATGAAACCGCGTTCGAGGAGATGGCGCGGGCGCATTCCGCCTGCCCGTCACGCGAAGTTGGCGGCAGCCTCGGCCAGATCGGCAAGGGGCAGACCGTGCCGGAATTCGAGGCGGCTTTGTCCGCCATCGCGCCGGGGCCGGTCCATCCGCTCCTCGTTCCCACGCGCTACGGCTTCCACATCGTGCGGGTGGCCCGGCATGTGGCCGGCGAGGAGCTGCCGTTCGCAGCGGCCGAGGCGTCCATCGCCGCGCACCTGGAGGCGACCTCCTGGCACATCGCGGTCCGCCAGTATCTGAGCCTGCTCGCAGGGCGGGCCGACATCCGCGGGGTGACTCTGGAAGGGGCGCCGACCCCCTCGTGCAATAGGAGGAAAAGATGCTGCTCGGCGCCCTCCTGCGGCAATTGCAGGATGAACGGTTCGCGCAGGAGACCCTGTTCGCCCTCGGCGACGTGACGCTGGCGGCGCGCGTGGCGCAGGCCGGCGCACGCTTCGGCGAGAGCGCGGCGGACTATGCTGCGGGTGCCTGTGCCCGCTTCAGCGACGGTGCGAGCGACGAGGATTGGCTGGCGCTGATGACGGCGCTGGAGCGCGGCGGCGACCCAGCCGCCACCTGCCTGCGCGCCATGATCGACTGGTCGTTGAAGCAGGATGCCGCCCCTCCTCCTGAAGCGGCGGGCTGCGGGTGTGGCGGCGGGGGTGGCTGCGGAGGACACGACCATGGGCCGGGCTGAGGGCGTGCTCGACGAGCTGTTCGACAAGAACTTCGCCTGGGCCGACCGCAAGACCGCGGAGGACCCCACCTTCTTCCGCCGCCTCGCCGAGCAGCAGGCGCCCCGCTTCCTGTGGCTCGGCTGCTCGGACAGCCGGGTCCCTGCCAATGATGTGGTCGGGCTCGATCCGGGCGAGATCTTCGTCCACCGAAACATCGCCAACGTGGTCCATTCCAGCGACATGAACATGCTCGCGGTGCTCGAATTCGCAGTGGATGTGCTGCGGGTGCGGCACATCATCGTCTGCGGCCACTACGGCTGCGGCGGCGTGCGGCGGGCCCTGGAGAATGCCGACGGCACCGGTGGAAGCGGCCTCGTCGACCACTGGCTGGCGCCCGTCGTCGACCTCTATGCCCGCCACCGCGCCACCATCGATGCTTCCGCAGCGAACCGGCTGGACCGCCTGTGCGAGCTGAATGTGGAAATCCAGGTCCGCCGCCTCGCGGCGACCCCGGTGCTGAAGAGCGCCTGGGCGCGCGGCACGGAGGTCACCGTGCACGGCTGGATCTACGGCATCGGCGACGGCCTGCTGCGCGATCTCGGCACCACCGTCTCCTCGCCCGCCGAATTTGCCGCCCTGCCCTCTCTCGACACACTGCTGGCCGCGCCGGTGGAACCCATGACGGCGGCCCGCCGCCATGCCATCGCGGCCTTCCTCGAGATGGATCTGGAGGATGTCGCCCCCTGCGGCGCCGGCTGTACCTGCGGCGCCTTCGGCCCGGCCACCGCCGCAGCCCGGTCCCTCGCCCCACGGCAGGAAACGCCCTGATGCTCCACGCCCCGTCTGCTCCCACCACGTCTGCTTCCGCCACCTCCCCCTGCGCCATGGTCGACCTGTTCGGCCGCCGCGTCTCCTATCTCCGCCTGTCGGTGACCGACCGCTGCGACCTGCGCTGCCTGTACTGCATGGCGGAGGACATGACCTTCCTGCCGCGCGATCAGGTGCTGTCCATCGAGGAACTGGACCTGATGGCTTCCGCCTTCGTGGCGGCCGGCATCACCAAGCTGCGCATCACCGGCGGGGAGCCCCTGGTGCGCAAGGGCGTCATGGATCTGTTCGCCGGTCTCTCGCGGCATCTGAAAAGCGGCGCGCTGAAGGAGCTCACGCTCACCACCAACGGCACCCAGCTGGCGCGCCATGCGGAGGACCTCGCCCGCGCCGGCGTGAAGCGGGTGAACGTCTCCCTCGACACCCTGGACGCCGAGCGCTTTCGCGCCATCACCCGCCGGGGCAGCCTGGGCGTGGTGATGGACGGCATCCGCGCCGCGCTGGAGGCCGGGCTGAAGGTCAAGCTCAACGCGGTGGCCCTCGCCGGCGTCACGCCGGACGAGGTGTTCGACCTCATCCATTTCACCCATGGCCGCGGAATGGACCTGACCTTCATCGAGACCATGCCGCTCGGCGACGTGGGGGTGGACCGCATCGACCAGTATTTCCCCCTCGATGCGCTGCGCCGGCTGATCGAGGCCCGCCTGACGCTCACCGACACGTCGGAACGCACGGGCGGGCCGGCACGCTACACTCGTGTCGCCGAGACCGGCGGGCGTCTCGGCTTCATCACGCCCATGAGCCATTCCTTCTGCGAGAGCTGCAACCGCGTCCGCGTGAGCGCGACCGGGATGCTCCACACCTGCCTCGGGCAGGAGGACGCCTTCGACCTGAAGGCCCCTCTGCGCGCCAGCGCCGACGGCGCGGCCCTGCGCGCGGCGATCGCCGGGGCGATCCGGGCCAAGCCCCGGGGACACGACTTCGTCATCGCCCGCGTCGGCACCCCGGCCCTGGCGCGGCACATGTCCGCTTTGGGCGGCTGACAGGAAAGAGGGGGCGAGGATGGATGACGTGACCCTGGCCCGCGCTCTGCATGTGCTCGCTTTGGTGCACTGGATCGGCGGTGTCTCCTTTGTCACGCTCGTGATCCTTCCGCTCGCCCGTGGCGCAGGGGTGGAGGGCGCGGAGCTGTTCGCGCGGGTGGAGCGGCGCTTCTCGGCGCAGGTGCGCGTCTCCATTCCGCTGGCCGGTGCCGCGGGCTTCTGGATGACGGCGCGGCTCGACATGTGGGATCGCTTCATCAGCGCGTCCTTCTGGTGGATGAGCGCCATGGTCGCCCTCTGGCTCGTTTTCATGGGCGCGGTCTTCCTCGTGGAGCCACTGCTGAAGCGCCGCCTGGAAGCCGCCGCCCGCGCGGCGCCTGACGTTGTTCTGGCGCGGGCGCTCGTCATCCATCTCGTGCTGCTGGCGCTCGCTGCGGCAACCATTCTCGGCGCGACCGCCGGCGCCCACGGCCTGTTCTTCCCGTAAGCCCCCGGCGCCGACCGGTGGCAGGAGCGATCATCATGCGCACGGCGCAAACCTTCAGGACCTTCACCGGAATCGCGCTGCTCAGCCGCGGCTTCCGCCCCTTCTTCCTGGGGGCGGGCGTGTTCGCGCTCACGGCCATGGCCATATGGCCGGCGGTGTTCACCGGTGTGCTCGCGCTGCCCACGGCCTTCTCGGCCACCGACTGGCACGCCCATGAAATGCTGTTCGGCTATGGCAGCGCCGTCATTGCCGGCTTTCTGCTGACCGCGATCCCCAATTGGACGGGGCGACTGCCGGTGGCGGGCGCGGCGCTCGGCAGCCTCGCCCTGCTTTGGCTTGCGGGGCGCGGCGCCGTGCTGATTTCGGGGCTGATCGGCTGGGCGGCTGCGGCAGCCATCGACGTGGCGTTTCTGGCGGTCTTCACCGCGGTGGTGATGCGAGAGATCATCGCCGGGCGCAACACCCGCAACCTGAAGGTGGCCGGGGTGGTGATGCTGCTGGCGCTCGCGAACCTGGGCTTCCACCTGGAAGCGCGCATGAACGGAACGGCGGAACATGCGGCGCGCATCGCGCTGGCCTTGATCGTGTTCCTCATCCTCCTGGTCGGCGGACGCGTGGTGCCGAGCTTCACCGGCAACTGGCTGGCCAAGCGCGGCGAGACGCACCGGCCCGCCCCCTTCGATCGCTGGGACACGGCGGCGCTGGGCGTCTCAGCGCTGGGCCTCGCCGGATGGATCGCTGCGCCGGACATGCGCGTCACCGGCGCGACGCTGCTCGCGGGCGGGATCGCCAACCTCCTGCGGCTCGCACGCTGGCGAGGATGGCGCACCTTGCCCGATCCGCTGGTGCTGGTGCTCCATGCGGCCTTCCTGCTCGTCGCGATCGGCTTCATCTGCGCCGGGGCGCACGGCGTCGCGCCCGGCCTGGTGCCGGCGGCGGTGGGTATCCACGTCTTCGCCATTGGCGGCATCGGCGGCATGACGCTGGCCATGATGACCCGCGCGACGCTCGGGCATTGCGGCCGGGCATTGACGGCCTCGCCTGGCACACAGGCGGTCTACCTGCTGGTGGCCGTCGCTCTGGCCGCTCGCATCGGCATGGCGTTCTGGCCTGATTGGAGCATCGCGATGATGTTGGCCGCGGGCGCAGCCTGGGGGGCCGCGTTCGCCGGCTTTCTGGTCATCTACGGCCCGATGCTGGCAACAAACCGCTAGCCTTCAGCGGCATAGGTTCGGCGGTGGCCCGCCGAAAGCCCGATTTCCTTCAATGCTGGCGCCCTCGAGGCGGCCCGGGGCCGCCGCATCGAGGGTGAGGCCGGGCGCCCCTCGTCGATCTCCGCGCGTGCCGAGCGGTTTACGCGCGGCCTCTACCGCCCGCGCTGATCCCAGGAGCCGCCCATCGTCTTGACAAGGTGGATGTAGTCGAACAGGTCGCTCAGCATGAAATGGCGGTTCTCGACGGTTTTCATGTGGGCGAGCGTACGCGCGTCGCCTTCGAGATAGCGGAAGGCGGTTGCGCGAAATTGCTCCGGCAGACTGAGATTGAAAGAAGAGGGCTGGGTGAGCATGCGGCAGATCTGGTCGAAAAGCAGCCGGAATCGGTCGTCTTCCGGGTCCATATAGACGTCTCCGAAGTCCTCCTTGTAGTGGCCGAAAAGTGCAAGGTAATCGCTAGCGTCAGGCTTGCGCTGCATCTGGTCCCATCCCTCCCCCGTCAGGAACTCCCACCGCATTCAAGATCGATGCCATCGCCGCGGCCCGTCGACCAAGGCTTGGCCGCATTGCACGAGGCGTTAACATATCCTTGCGAGGGAAATGGAGGCGTCAAAATGATCGAGGTGCGGCAGAGCGCGGGCGGGGATCCCCTGAAATTCGAGGTGGCGGTGCGAGACGAGACGGGGGAGACCCATCATGTGGTCACCATGGCGCCAGCCACCTATCAGGAGCTGACGGCGGGGGCGCATAGCCCGGCCAGGTGCATCGAGGCTGTCTTTCGGTTCCTCCTGGATCGCGAGCCGAAGGAGAATATCCTCGGACGCTTCGATATGGCCGTCGTCCCGCACTACTATCCCGATTTCGAGCGGCAGCTTTCAGATTACCTGTCCCCGTCATGACCTCTCGCATGCCAGCGTCAATCCCACCGGACCCGCCCGCCACGATCACATCGGTCATGACCTGTCCCGCCCGCGCCGCCGTCCGGCGCGGAGGCTACCCGGCCGATGGTGCCGCCAAACGTATGCGCGATCCGCCGCCTCGGCATCCACGCCGCGGGTCAGACCGCCCACCGCGGGCGGCGTCCGGGACCGGAGTGCGTCACGGGACAAACAGTTCGGGGGCAATTGCGGCGAGGGCGGATTGCGTGCTCGTCATCGCCCGCAGCGCGACCTGCGCCGGATCGCACGTGCGATAGTAGGCGTTGAAGACCTCCACCGAGTAGCATCCGGCATATCCGGTGCCCTGCACCCGCCGGACGAACTCCGCGACATTCGAGCCGCCCTCGCCCGGAAACAGCCGATAGTGGCGGGCCACCTCGATCGCCGGCAGCGCGCTGCGCGCGAAATCGGACAATTCCACCAGGAAGATCTTGTCCCCGTCAATGTCGGACAGGATTTCGAGCGGCGTGCCGAGGATGAAGCTGTGGAAGGAATCGAGCAGCAGCCCCACCTGTGGATGATCCGCCGCGCGCACCACCCGCCACCCGTCCGCGCAGCTGCGCACATGGCGCCCCCAGGCGATGGGCTCATAGGCGATGCGAAGGCCACGGGCGCGGGCAAGATCGCCGAGGTAGGCGAGGTCGTCCGCGGCGCGGGCGAGATCCGGGCTCGCCGCCTCGGCGGTGTTCGACGCGACGACCAGGAGATCCGCCCCGAGCAGGGCCATCTGGTCCATCATCTGCGTGGCGATGCCGAGTGTGCGCGCGCGCTGCTCGGGCGGCGCCCCCTCGTAGTTGCGGAGCGCCTGATAGGCCGAAATGCCGAGCCCGCATGCCCGAAGCTGCGTCATCGCGGCATCCGGGCCGTCGGGGTGCTCAAACAGGTCCTTCGGCCAGAACTCGGTCTGTCCGAAGCCCGCTGCCGCGATGGCCCGCAGCTTCCCGTCGAGCGCACCGCCGAAGGTCGACGTGGTGGTGCTCAGCCGCGGGCAGGTGAATGGCGGTCGGACGTGCCCGCTCATGGCAGGATCCTCTCTGCGCGATAACGCGCGAACAGGCGCGCGAACATCTCCTCGGTGTCGACCACCTCGTGGAACCCGAAGCGATGCGCCTTCACGAGGGACGGGACCACGTCCCAGCCGAGGCCGAACACGTTGTTGTGGGCGAAGTGCCAATCGGCCATCCCGGCGAAGGGCAACGGCCTCAGGCCCCGGCAGGCGACGATCCGGTCCCAGGCCGGACCCTTGTCGGCCATGAAACGGGGCAGGTCCGTCGGCCGCACCGGCCCCGGCCGCATCCCGAACGCCGCGGCGATCTTGGGCCACAGGTCCCGCCATCGGAAAAAGTCGCCGTTGCCGATGTTGAAGGCGTTGTCGGCGCAATTGCGGGACGAGGCGGCCCACAGCATGGCGGAGGTGACGAGATCGATGTCGACGCACCCAGTCACCGCATCGAACGCCGCCTCGGAGCCGGGAAACCACAGGTCCTCGCCCAGCTCCCGCAGCACGCTGGCATAGGTCCCCAGCATCAGGACGAGGTTGCTCGGGCTGCCGGTGGCGAAGGCGCACAGGAAGTGCGGGCGGATGGTGGACCAGCTCCAGCCGGCGCGCACCGAGCGGCGCATCAGCTCCTCCTGCTGGCGCCGGTAGAAGCTCGAATCCGCATGCGCCGGATCGGATTCCCGCGCGGGAAGGCCGACCGGGCCCACATGGGTGCCATACCATTTCAGCCCGTGCATCAGCTGCACGTGCGCCAGCGACGGCGCCCCTTCGGCGAGCGCGTCGAGCAGGTTGACCAGCATCTCGCCATTGGCGTCGACACTGATGCCGTAGCCCCGGGACAGCTCGCGCGCGCAGAAGAAGACGTGGGTGACGTCCGCGAAGGCGCGGGCATGCGCCAGGCAGTCGTCGCGCGCTCTCAGGTCCAGCGCCACATGCCCGCCGCCGCCGATGGTGGGCGGGCGGCGCGACAGGGTGGTCAGATGCCATCCGGGGGTCGCGGCGATCCGCCGGCAGAGGTTTTCCCCGAGCAGACCCGAGGCGCCCACCACCAGGGCGCGCCGCGGCCCCTCCCGCGCCCCTCTCCCGGGGGAGGACCCGGCGACGGAGCCCGACTGCGTGGCGGGGAGCAAGGTCAGGGCGTCGGCCATGGCTCAGGCTCCGACCGGATCGGGATCGTAGTTCGGCATGGGACCGGCAATGGGCGGCATGTTCCAGCTGCCGGCGGTCATGCGCGCCGCGTCGGCGGAGACGGCCGCGTCGATCACGGTGGGGCCGCCCGCACGCAGGGCCTCGGCCATGGCCGCGCCGAGGTCGGCGGGCGATTGCGCCCGCACGCCGCGCGCGCCCATGGCCCGCGCCAGGGCCGCGAAGTCCGTGCTGACGAGGTCGCCCGTCCGGGCGTTGCGAAACCGGGTGAGGAACTCGGCGTCGGTGCCGAGGAAGCCCCGCTGCAGGTCGCGGATGGAGACGTAGCCGCCATTGTTCCAGACCACCCAGACCACCGGCAGCTCGTATTCCACCGCTGTGGCGATGGCGCTCGCATGCATGAGCATGCCGCCATCGCCGACCACCGCCACCACCGGGCGGTCCGGCATGGCGAACTGCGCCCCGATGGCGCCGCCCACGCCGAACCCCATGGTCGCCCCGCCGCCCGACTGGAGGAAGCGCCCGTTCCGCCGCATGGGCATCTGCTGGACGCACCAGCTGTGGTGCGCGCCGATGTCGGAGAGGAGGACCGTATGGTCCGGCACCGCCGCGGCGATCTCCGCCACCACCCGAGCGGGATGCATCGGCGCGCGATCCTCGCTCGCGGCCTGTCCCCGGACGTCGGCGGTCCAGCGCGCCTTCCATGCCTGCGTGCGGGCGAGCCATGCCGGCCGCGCGGCCGAGGGGCCGAGGGGACGCGCCCGCGCGCGTTCACGCAGCAGCCGGCAGAACAGCGCCGCGTCCGCCACCACGCCGAGGGCGGTGGGATAGTTGCGGCCCAGCACGGCGGGATCGCAATCCACGTGGATAAGCCGCGCCGGCGGAAAGTCGTGGGTCACCCCGGGGTGCCAGCTGCTGGTGCCGCGATCGCCGAAGCGGGTGCCCAGCGCCAGCACCACGTCCGCCTCGCGGGCGGCGCGGTTGGCCGGATAGACGCCGTCGCGCCCGGTCGGGCCCAGATGGAGCGTGTCGTCGTCCGGGAGCACGCCCTTGCCCTGCGGCGTGGTCGCCACCGGAATTTGCAGCTCGCGCGCCAGGGCCGCGAGTTCCTCCCCGGCGCAGCCCCCGAGGCTGCCGTGGCCGGCGAGGATCAGGGGTCGCTCGCTCGCCGCGAGGAGATCGAGCGCGCGGTCCAGTGCCTCGGGCGAGGGCGCGGGACGAGTGTCCACGCCGGCGCGCCAAGACTGCACGTCGACGACGGAGCAGGGCGCGGTCTCGAGGAACACATTGAACGGCACGTCGAGATGGACCGGCCCTGGCCGGCCGGCCAGCATGGTGCCGAAGGCATGGCGCATCATCGACGGCAGCATGTCGGGGCGCGTCGCCTGGTAGCTGCGCTTCACGTAGGGGCGCATGGCGGAGACGAAATCCGCCTGATGGTGGTGCCCGAATTCCTGGAACGGCCCCATGTTGAATTGCTGGGTTGGGATGTTGCCGGTGATGGCGAGCACCGCCGAGGAATCAAACATGGCGTTGGCGATCGCCATCTGGATGTTGACCGAGCCCGGCCCGCACGAGGTGAAGGTGGCGCCCGGCCGCCGGGTGAGCCGGAAATAGGCGTCGGCGGCGAAGCCCGCGATCTGCTCGTTGTGCACCGTGACGGTGGCGATGCGGTCGGATCGCGTCCGGGCCGCCTCCATCAGGCCGACGATGCCGTGGCCGCACAGGCCGAAGAGGTAGGGCACCTTCTCCGCGATCAGGTGATCGACGATGATGTCCGCACCCTTCAGCTCAGCCAGGTTCAGCTCAGCCATGCGCGTGCTCCTTGGATTGATCATGGTTGGACGATGGGGAGAGCGCTGCCGCGCGCGCCACCAGCGCATCGAGCGAGAAGAAGACCTCGGCGCCGGCGGCTTCCAGACGCTCGCGCTTCGAGCGCAGCGTGCCGGTTTCGCCGAAGGTGAGCGCGCCGGCATGCCCCATGGCGACGCCCTGCTTGCTCTCGCGGCCGGCCAGGAGCGTCAGCACCGGCTTTTGGAAGCGATGGCGGATCAGGGCGTCCGCGAACTCTTCCTCCTCGGTGCCGCCGACCTCCCCGACCAGCAGGATGCCGCGGGACGATGCGTGCTGCGCCAGGGGCTCGACCAGGTCGGCGAAGCGCACGCCCTTGACCACATCGCCGCCGACGCCGATCCAGATGCTCTGCCCGAGGCCGCGGGCGGCGAGCCGGTATCCCACTTCGTAGGAAAGCGTTCCGCTCTTGGTCAGCAGCGCCCAGTCGCCGGGACGAAGGGCGATGTCCGGCAGGAAGCCGAGCTTCACCACTCCCGGCAGCGCCATGCCGGGGGTGGAGGGTCCGATCCAGACCGCTCCGGCGGCGGCGGCGATGGCCTTGAGCTTGAGGGCGTCATGCACCGGCACCCCCTCGGCGATGGTCACGACCACGCGGATGCCGGCGGCGATGGCCTCGACCGCCGCCGCCAGCACGTCCTCGGGCGGCACCATGACCACCGAGGCCTGCGCTCCCGTGGCGGCCACCGCCGCGCGGCAATCGCCGAACACCGGCATATCCTCGATGCCGCCCGCGCGGGCGGAGGTTCCCCCGACGATGCGCGTTCCGTAGGCACGCATGAGCGCGGCGTGGCGGCGCCCCATGCGGCCGGTCACGCCCTGGATGATGACCGGGGTGTCCCGGTCGATGGCGAAGAGATCGGAGATCATGAACGGGAGACCGCGATGACGTGCTGGAGGGCCTGGTCGAGATCGGCGTAGGTGACGAGGTCGGGACGGATCGCCGCCAGGTGCGCGCGGGCGCCGGCCTCGCCGGAGCCGACGAGGCGGGCGACGACCGGAATGTCGGGCCGCGAGAACTGCGCCAGCGCCTCGGTGAGCAGTCGCGCGAACTCGGCGAGGTCGGTGATCCCCACGAAGATGTTGACGAACAGCACCTTGAGCCCGGGCTTCGCCGCGAGCCAGTCGAGGACCCGGACCAGCCGGTCGGGGCGGCCGCGCATCTGGCCGGTGCGCAGGTCGCAGAAGTTCAGCGGCCGGCCGCCCCGCGCCGTCAGTTCGTCGATCAGCATCATGGACAGCCCCGCCCCCGTGGTGACGAGCCCGATGGTGCCGTCCGGGTCGAGGTCGATGAAATCGAAGCCTTCATGCAGCTTGCGCCAGACGTCCTGGTAGATGGCGGGCCGCGCGTCGACGATGCCGCGGATCTGCGGCTGGCGGGCGAGCGCATTCACGTCCGCGACCACCTTCGCGTCGCCGGCGCAAGGGCCGTCCGCATCGAGGAACAGCGGGTTGATCTCCGCCAGCAGCAGCTCATGGGTGAAGAAGAGGCGCGCGAGGGCTGGGGCGACGGCGCGCAGGCCCGCCGCGCCCTGCGGGGCAAGGCCGGCGGCGAGCCGTTCGATGGCGGCGTCGACCGCTTCGGGAGTCGCGGCGCAGACCTCGGTGAGAAAAGCGCCGCCCTCCCGCGCCGTGGCCTCCACGTCCACGCCGCCGCGGTCGCTGAAGGAGAGCCGCACGGCGCCTTCCGCCGGATCGGCCATCAGGGACAGATAGGCCTCGCTCCCGCGCGCGGCGCGCTCCACCAGGCAGGCCCGCACCACATGTCCGAGCAGCGGGCGGCCGAGCAGCCGCGCGAGCGCCTGCTCCACCGCGTGCGGCGTGGCGCAGAAGACGACGCCGCCCGCCTTGCCCCGCCCGCCTGCCGGAACCTGGGCCTTCACGAGCCAGGGACCGTCGCCCGGCAGGGGTGGAACCGTGCCGTCCGTGACGACGACGCCCTCTGGCACGGGAATGCCGGCCGCCTCGAACAGGGCCTTGCCGTCGCATTCGATCAACAACATGTCCCGACCCTCAATGATTGATGACGATGAACCGCTCTTCGGTCATGTCCCGGATGGCGTAGCGCGGGCCCTCGCGGCCCGAGCCACTGTCCTTCACGCCGCCGTAGGGCGCCTGATCCGAACGCCAGGTGGAGGAGCCGTTCAGGATCACGCCGCCAACCCGCAGCGCCCGCGCGAGCGACATGCCCACCGCCAGCGATCCGGAGAACACGCCGGCCTGCAGCCCGTAGCGCCCGCCGTTGACCCAGGACACGGGCTCGCAGAGGTCGTCGTAGGCGACGAGGTTCACCACGGGGCCGAACACCTCCTCGTCGAAGGTCGGTCCTCGGGCGGTTTCGAGGCGCAGCACCGTGGGCTCCACCAGCGCCGCCTTGCGCCCGCCGCCCCGCAGGATCTGCGCGCCCGTCTTCGCCGCCGCAGCGACCCGCGCGGTGATGGCCTCGGCCGCCGCCTCCGAGATCACCGGTCCCACATCCGTGTCCACGTCCATGGGGTCGCCGACCTTCAGCCGGTCCACCTGGGTGAGCAGCAGCGCCGCGAAGCGCTCGAAGACCGGGCGCGAGACGCATACGTTCTGCACCGAGATGCAGCTCTGGCCGGCGAGGCGCATGGCGTTCGCGGCGCACAGGCCGGCGGCGGCCTCCATATCGGCGTCGTGGTGCACGATGGTGAAGCCGTTGCCACCAAGCTCCAGCACCACCGGCTTCAGGGGCACGGCGGCTCGGATGCGTGCGCCGACGGCGGTCGACCCGGTGAAGGACACCGCGTCGATGCCGGGCGATTCCACCAGGTGGCGGCCGGCCGCGTCACCGTAGATCACGTTCAGCCAGCCGTCGGGCAGGTCGGCCGCCTGGAACGCCTCCACCAGCGCCGCCACCGTGGCCGACGCCTGCACCGCGGGCTTGAGCACCACTGCGTTGCCGGCGGCGAGGGCCGGCCCGATCTTGTGGCAGACCAGGTTGAGCGGGGCGTTATAGGGCGTGATCGCCGCCACCACGCCGAGCGGGAAGCGCAGGACCACGCCGAGCTTCCCCGCTCCCGTATCGGTCGCCTCCATGGGGACGTGGGCGCCCTCGATGCGCACGGCCTCCTCTGCGCACAGCTCCAGGGTGGCGGGGCAGCGCGCCACCTCGCGGCGGGCATCGCGGATCGCCTTGCCGGTTTCGCGCGCCATGGTGCGGGCGAGGGCTTCGCTCCTCGCCTCGATGGCGGCCGCGGCGCGTCGCAGCAGCGCCGCCCGCTCGCGAGCGGGCGAGGCGGCGGCCCCCGCAGCCGCCGCCCGCGCCGCCGCGACGGCCGCGGCCGTCTCGCGCGGTCCCGCCTGCGCCACTTCGGCGAACGGCGTCTGGCAATAGGGGTCCACCGTCCAGAAGGTTCCCTCGCCATCCATGTGCGCACCGCCGACCAGGGCCCGCACGCGATGCACCTCCCCCGCCGCGGCCGGCGGCGGCACCTGAGCTGCCGTCATGATCTCACTCCGCCGAAATGGCGAAGCCGGCCGTCTCGGCCGGGCGGGAAACCCGGGGCCCGGGCGCGGAATAGTTGAGGATGTCGTCGCCGAACGCGGTGGCCTCCATGATCCGCTTGCCGATCAGGTCGCGCAGGGTCTCCGAGGTGCCGCCGCCGAGCGTGCCGTAGCGCGCGCCGCGGTAGAAGCGGGAGACCGCATACTCGTCGGTGAAGCCGACGCCGCCATGCAGCTGGATCGCCTCGCTGGTGACGCGGATTGACATCTCGTTGCAGGTGATCTTGGCGACCGCCGAGAGGAAGGGATCGGGGAAGGGATCGGCGCTGGCGCAGGCCCGATAGAGCAGCGACCGTGCCGCCTCGATCTCCCGGTACATGTCCGCGAGCTTCCAGCGGATGCCCTGGAAGTCGCCCACCGCCTTGCCGAACACCGTGCGGCCGTGCACGTAGCGGCGCGCTTCCTCGAAGGCGCCCTCGGCCAGCCCGAGCGAGATGCTGGGGTTGAGGCAGCGCTGCGTGTTGAAGGCCGACAGCAGCTTCCTGAAGCCGTCCTCGCGGATGACGAGGTTCTCGATCGGCAGCTCGCAGTCGTTGAACTGCACCTCGTGGAGGTTCTCGCCGCCCATCGTGTGGTAGGTCCCCGTCACCTCGAAACCGGGCGTGCCCGGCTCCACGAGCACGCAGCCGATGCCCTCGCGGCCCGGATTTCCGTCAATGCGGGTGAACACCACGAACATGCCGGCTTCCGGCGCCCGGCTGATGAGAGTCTTCACGCCGTTGAGCACCACACGGTCGCCGAGCACGCGGGCATTGGTGCGATAGCTCGCGACGTCGGTGCCCGCGTGGGGCTCGGTCATGCAGATGGCGAGGATGCACTCGCCGGCCACCACACGGGGGAGGATGCGCTCGCGGATGGGCGCGGGGGCATAGTGGGCGATGACACGGGTCTGGACGCCGGCCTCGCCCAAGGTGGCCATGGCGGTGACGTAGCAGCCCTTGGCAATTTCCTCGAGCACCAGGGCGCTGTCGAACACCGACAGGCCGAGCCCGCCGTATTCCTCCGGCACGGACATGCCGAGCACGCCGATCTCCGCCAGCTTGCGGATATTCTCCCAGGGAAAGGTTCCGTCCATGTACTTCTGGGCGTTCGGCTTGAATTCGGACTGAACGAGCTCCCTCACCGTGAGGATCATCTGCTTTTGTTCATCGCTGAGGTTCGGAGACATTTTTGATCCCTGTTCTTGCCGGCGAGCCGACCCCGGTGCGGGCCGATGGAGCAAGGGAAGACGTGGTCGGTGGAGCCTGCCGATGAGATTTCCTCATCTCGGATGAGGAGAACATGAGAAAACAGCCCGATCACAAGTTTTTTCCCGGCGCCTCCAGCATCTCCCACCGAATGAGATATTTTCTTGTATGATAAGAGTTTGTAGGGTCAGATCGGACGCGACAAACCATTTTTCAGCCCGATGCCGCGTGAGATAAACTCATGAAGAAGCCACATCGCCGTCTTCTGCCCCTGAACCAGCTGCGTGCGTTCGAGGCCGCGGCGCGCCACGCCAGCTTCACCAAGGCGGCCGAGGAACTCGGCGTCACGCAGGGCGCCGTGAGCCGGCACATCCGCGCCTTGGAGGAGAGGCTCGGCTTCCCCCTCTTCAGCCGCACCGCGCAGGGGCTCCAGCTCAGCCACGGCAGCCACGTCTTCGCCCTGGCGCTGGAGGACGCCTACGGGCGCATCGCGCGGGCGACCGACAATCTGATCGCCACCCACACCCATTCGGTGCTCACGGTGCGCGGCTACACCACATTCTTCATCCGCTGGCTGATCCCGCGCCTGCCGCAGTTCCAGCGGCTCCATCCGGAGATCGAGGTGCGCCTGGTGGCGGCCTCCGATCCGGTGGACTTCGACCGCGACGCGGTGGACGTCGGCATCCGCTACGGGCGTGGGCAATGGCGCCATTGGAGTTGCGACCTCCTGTTCCTCGACGAGCTCTCGCCCATCTGCAGCCCGGACTATCTCGCCCAGCGCGACGCCTCCTCGCCGGAGGCGCTGCTGCGCGGATCAACACTGCTGCACCACAACCTGCGCCCGTCGGACTGGGCCGAATGGTGCCGCTGCGCGCATGTCGCCGAGGAGCAGCGGGACAACCTCTACTTCGAGGACCTGAGCATCGTTTACGAATGCGCCCGGGCAAACCTCGGCATCGCCATCGGCCAGCGCTCCTACGTGGAGGACGACCTCATGAGCGGCCGGCTGATCGAGCCCTTCGGCACGGTGCTGCGGCGCGACCTCGGCTACCATCTCGTCACGCCTCTGGAGCGCGCGGACGCCCCCAAGATCCAGGTGTTCCGCGCCTGGCTCGCCGAAGCCTCACGCCGCCCGGCGGGGGCGCCGGGCGGCCTCGCTCAGGAGGAAGCCTCAGTATCCAGCGTGTAGAGATAGGAAGTATCGAGCGGCTGGAGCGTGGAGAGGTCTATTCCCTCCTCCGCCAGCACCCGCCGGGCGATGCGGAACATGTCGGTCCCGGTGGGAATGCCGCAATACTGGGCCACGTGCAGCAGCAGCTCGCGCAGCTGCGTCAGCGGCACCTTGGTGCGCACCAGCGCATTGCGGAAGTGGTGCTCGAACTCGTGCATCTGGCCCGAGGCCGCCAGCATGGCGAGATTGATGAGACTGAGCTGCTGCTGCGGGATGATGTTGCGCGACCAGGTCCCGGCCCAGTTGATGTTGGTGACGTACATCTGCCAGGCGCAATCGAACTCGGTCGTGTTCTCCAGGTTGCGATCGACCCAGTCTGCACCGAGAACATCGCGGCGGGCCTTCGTTCCCTGCTCCGACAACAGCGACTTCATGGAAATCCTCCCGATTACGCCCGGCTTAGGCCGTTGTTTTCTGGCGTCCTCACACGGGCATTGTGGAGCCGGCGGCGGCGCCCGGCAACGTCCGCCGGCCTCGGTTCACCTGCTTCAGTTCACCTGCGCGCCGGACAGCTTGACCATCTCGGCCCAACGGGCCGTCTCGGTGGCGACGAAGGCCGCGAACTCCGCGCGCGTGTTGCCGACCGCCTGCGTGCCGAGCTCCAGGAACCGCTCCTTGATCGCGGGCTCCGCCAGGATCTTGCGCACCTCGGCGGAAATCTTCTCCAGGATGGGCTCGGGCACGCCCTTCGGCGCAAACAGGCCCTGCCAGGATATGCCGACGAAGCCGGGAATGGTCTCGGCGACGGTGGGCACGTCGGGGAGGGTCGGCCAGCGCTCGGGGCTCGTCACCGCGAGGGCGCGGAGCTTGCCCGCCTTCACCTGCGCCAGCGCGGTCGGCATGTTGTCGAAGCTCAGCTGCACGTGGCCGGCGGTGAGATCCAGCGTCATCGGGCCGCTGCCCTTGTAGGGCACGTGCGTCATGGATGTGCCGGTGAGCGTCTTGAAGCGCTCCGCCAGCAGGTGGACCGAGGTTCCCACGCCGGTGGAACCATAGCTGTACTTGTCCGGATTGGCGCGCAGCAGGGCGATCAGCTCGGCGACGGTGTGCACCGGGAGGCTCGGGTTCACCACCAGCATGTTTGGCCCGATCGCCACCAGGGAGATCGGCGCGAAATCACGAATGTTGTCGTAGCGCAGGTTCTTGTAGAGAGAGGCATTGATCGCGTTCGAGCTCACCGTGCCCATCAGCAGGGTGTAGCCGTCCGCCGCCGCGCGTGCGCCCGCCTCCGCCCCGAGCGTGCCACCCGCGCCGGCGACGTTCTCCACCACGACCTGCTGGCCCCAGTCCCGCGTCATGCCCTGCGCGAGGAGACGCGCGACCATGTCGGTGACGCCGCCGGGAGACAGGGGCACGATGAGGCGGATGGGTTTGGTGGGATAGGTATCGTCAGCGCCCGCGGCGGGTCCGAGCATCAGAGCAGCCATCGCCGCGGCCGCCAAGGATTTTGCGAGCCATGAACGGATCATGTGTCCTCCCATTCTTATGGGCACGGGCTCTTGTTGCGGCCCACGCCTGTCGCAGCGGAGAACGGCTATGGCCGCGCGCTACATCCGGCGACTGTGCGCGCGTCCATCGGCGGCTTCAAACGACGTTTGCGGCCGCCGGGACATGATAAATTGTCATGAGGAAAGCACCGCGCCCGACCCGGATTCGCGCGGTCGAGGCGGCGGAGCAGGCCGACCTCGCATTGCCGCCGTCCAACCGGTCTGCGGGATCAGGAGCGGATGGCGGCCACGGCGTCGCGCAGCCGCTCTCGCGACAGCTCCGGGGTGAAGTTGCGGATGTAGGGCGCGGTCCGCCAGGAGACGTCGACGATCTCGTCCACCGCGGCGGCATCGACCACCGCGAGGGCGGACAGGGTCGTCGGCAGGCCGATGGCCGCATAGAAGCCGCGCAAGTCGTCGAGAAAGGCCGCATCGCGGCCTTCGGCCACCAGTTGCGCGAGCAGCCCCAGCGCCACCTGCTCGCCGTGCAGGGCGCGCGCGAGCTGCGGCACCACCGAGAAGCCGCGGGTGAGGGAGTGGGCGATGGAGAGGCCACCGCTCTCGAAGGCGAGGCCCGAGAGCAGGATGGTCGCCTCCACCACCGCCTCCATGGCCGTGTCCGGCGTCTTGCGGCGCACCGCCTCCATGGCGGCGATGCCGTCCGAGCGGATGATGGCGTAGCAGCGATCGGCGATGGCGAGGGCAAGTTCGGTGGGGCGGCCCTTGAAAAAATTGGTGCCGCCGGCGGCGGTGCACTGCTCCACCTCGAACTTCTTCGACAGGGCATCGCCGATGCCGGCGGCGAAGAAGCGCGCCGGGGCCTGGGCGATCACGGCGGTGTCCACCAGCACCACGTCGGGATTGGTGCCCATCAACCGGACCTCGGCCAGCACGTGCGCCTCCGTGTAGAGCACGGCAAGGCGTGAGGTGGGGCTGTCGTTCGAGGCGATGGTGGGCACGATCACGATGCGGGCGCCCAGGGCCATGCGCACGCCCTTCGCCGTGTCGATGGCCTTGCCGCCGCCCACGCCGACGATCACCTGCGCCCCCGCCGACCGGGCGGCGGCCGCAAGGCGGTCGATCTCGCCGGCCGAGCATTCCCCCCGAAGGTCGCGAAGGTCGCGTCCGGGCCGAGCGCCGCGCGCAGCCGGTCGCCGAGGAGGTCGGCGACCACCGCGTCGGCCACCACGAAAGCCGGGCCGCCCAGCGCCGCGACACGGTCTGCGAGCTGCGACAGGGCACCAGGCCCCTGCACGTAGAGGTGCGGGCCGCCGAAGGCGCGGAACGTCATGCTTCCCCCCAGTGGAAATCGCGCTTTCCGCCGTCCATGCAGATGAGCGCGCCATTGATGAAAGCCGCCTGCACCGAGCACAGGAAGGCGATGAGCGCCCCCACTTCCTGCGGCTGGCAGAAACGGCCAAGCGGATTCTGGCCGGTGATCACCGCCCGCTTCTCCGCCGAGAAGCCGGCGATGAGGCCGGTCTCCACGTAGCCGGGGGCGATGGCGTTCACGGTGATGCCGGCGCTGCCCACCTCCTTGGCGAAGGTGCGGGTGAAGCCGAGCACGCCCGCCTTGGCCGCGGAATAGTTGGCCACCCCCGGCCGCCCGCCGCCCGTCACGTTCATGGACGAGGTGTTGACGATGCGCCCGAAGCCGCGCGACCGCATGAGGGGCACGGCGTATTTCGAGCACAGGAAGGTGCTGCGCAGATGGGTGCGGTCGATGATGTCCCAGTCCTCGACCGCCATCTCCTCCACCGTGCGGCCGAGATGGCGCCCGCCGGCGCCGGCATTGTTCACCAGGAGGTCGAGCCCGCCCAGCGTCTGCGCGGCGCGCGCGACCACGCTTTGGGCGCCGTCCGGATCGGACACGTCGCCCGGCACGGCGGCGGCGGTCACGCCCCGCGCCGAAAGCTCCGCGGCGAAGCCATGGGCGGCGTCCGCATCAAGGTCGTTGACGGCGATGGCGGCGCCCTCGGCGGCGAGGGCTTCCGCCTCCGCCCGGCCGATGCCCCCCGCGCCGCCGGTGATGAGGGCAATCTTGCCCTGAAGACCGAGATCCATCGGTGTTTTCCGTTCCTATCCCTTCACCGCGCCGGCCCCGAGGCCCTGGATGAAGTATTGGCTGAGCAGCGCGAAGGCACCGAAGAGCGGCAGGGCGATCAGCGTCGAGCCGGCCATGATCTCGCCCCAGCGCAGATCGAACGAGCCGATCATGGAGGCAAGGCCCACGGGCACCGTCTTGTTGGCGTCCGAGCCGATCATGATCAGCGCGAAGGTGTAGTCCGTCCATGACAGCAGGAACGAGAAGATCGCCACCGTGATGAGCCCCGGCAGCGACAACGGCAGCACCACGCGCAGGAAGGCGCCGAGCCGCGTGCAGCCGTCGACCATGGCCGCCTCCTCCAGCTCGAACGGCATGCTCTTGAAGAAGCCCCACAGGAACCACACGCCGAGCGGCAGGGTCAGCGTCAGGTGGGAGACGATGACGCTCGCCAGCGTATCGCCCAGCCCGATCTTGGCGAACACCGAGAACATGGGAATGGCGATGAGCAGCGGCGGGAACATGTAGGCGTACAGCATGGCGCCGATGACGAGGCGCTTGCCCGGCATGCGCTGGCGCGTGACCGCATAGGCGATCATCACCGACAGCACCATGGTCACCGCCACCGTGACACCGGCGACGATGACGGAGTTCAGGAACTGGGCGGGATAATCCGTCAGTTCCAGGAGGTTCCAGTAATATTCCGTGGTGAAGGGCCCCGGCAGCGGGGATGTGCTGGTCAGCATCGCCTCGGGCGCGCGCAAGGAGGACACCACCATCCAGTAGATGGGAAAGGCCGAATAGACCGCGATGACGAGGGCGGCGGCATAGAGGCCGAGCCGCGCGGGGAGCGGGCGGGTCATCGTCCTCACTCCGTATCGATGGGGAACAGGCGGAAATAGATGAACACCGCCACCGAGAGGATCCCGAAGGAAATGGTGGCGATGGCCGCCCCGCCGCCGATGTCGAACAGCGAGAAGGCGGTGCGGTAGGAGAGGATGGCCAGATGCTCCGTCGCCCCCACCGGGCCGCCCTGGGTCAGCAGCCAGATCACGTCGAACTTGTTGAACATCCACACGGCGCGCAACAGCACGATCACCGTGAGGATGGGCTTCAGCATGGGCAGCGTGATGTGGAAGAAGCGCTGGACGGCATTGGTGCCATCCACCTTGGCCGCCTCGTAGAGGGAGGCTGGCACCGTCTGCAGGGCTGCGAGGAAGGTGGTGGTGACGAACGGCGTCCACATCCACACGCTCACCAGGATCACCGAAGCCATGGCCGCGCCGGGACTCTCGAACCACTGCACCGGCGGCAGGCCGAGGGCGGCGATCACATGGGTGAGGACGCCGATGGATCCGTCCACCATCCACTTGAAGGTCAGCACCACCACCACGGTGGGCAGGAGATAGGGCAGGATCGACAGGCCCCGCACGATGTTGCGGAAGGGGAAGACCTGGTTCAGCACCAGCGCGAAGCCGATGCCCAGCACCACCTGCAGCACGATGGTGCCGAACGAATAGATGAAGCCGTTCCCCAGCGCCCGCCAGAAAGCCCACTCGGACAGGACCCGGGCATAGTTGTCGAGGCCCGCCCAGCGCGGCGTGCCGACGAAGGAATCCATGTGGTAGAAGCTCAGGGAGATGGCATAGACCACCGGCGCCACGATGAGCAGCAGGGTGGCCGCAAGGCCGATCCCAAGGAAGGAATAGATGGTTGCGCGCGAGCTCAAGGTGTCGTCCTTGTGAGCGTTTCTACCGTCCGGGACCGCGGGCGCGGCGTCCCGTCCATATGGGCTGCATGCCCCGGCTTGTCCGGGGCATCCGCTGGTGCGTTCCCCCGATGCCATGGCTGGACTCACCAACCCCGGCTGCAGGGTGGACCCCCCGGACGCGCCGGGGGATGAGGCAAGGACAAGTCGCCCTCAGGCGATGACCTGCTTCATGCGCTCCGCCGCGATCTTCACCGCCTCGGCGGAGGCCATGCCCTTGAGGCACTTGTTCTGCAGCATCTCCGGGAAGACGAAAGCCTCGAAGATCTTGCCCGGCCGAAGGTCCGGCTTCGGGCCCTGGGTGTCGATGGAGGTCAGCACGATGTTCTTGTCGGTGAGGAAGCGCCGCATCTCCTCCACCGCCGCATTGTGCTTCTCGATGAGCGGGTGCGCCCGCCAGCGCGCGTCGTCATAGACGTCGAGTCGCGGCGGCTGGAAGTGCAGCGGCGCGGTGTGCAGGAAATTGATGTACTGATTGTCGGTGAACCACTTCATGAACTTCATGGCCTCGTCCGCCTGGGGCGTCTTGAGCACCACCCAGCCGTCGTATCCGTGGTTCACCGCCTGCGCCTTACCCGCGGAATCCATGTAGGGCATGATGCCGTACTGGTCCGCGAGCTTCGGCGCGTTGCGCTCCAGCGTCTCGATGAGGCGGCCGGCATAGGCGGTGTGGGCCACCTTGTCGCCGGTGAAGTTGGAGAGCACCTCGCCGAAGCTCACCTGGCTGGTGCCGGACGGCATGGTCTTGTAGAGCTCGCCGAAGAAATCGAGATATTTCGCCACCTTCGGCCCGATCTCCGGGCTGTCGAAGACGATGTTCCACTTGTCGTCGAAGATCTTCACGCCCTCGGCCCACATGAAGCCGGGCGACAGCCAGTTGGTGGCGCCGTTCGAGCCGATGGGAAAAAGCGCGCCGGACCGCCCGTCGCCATTCAGCTTCTGGGCGTTGGCAAGGAAGGCATCCCAGGTCTTCGGCACCGAGAGGCCGTTCTTCTCGTACAGGTCCTTGCGATAATAGATCCAGGCGAGGTTGTAGTCGTAGGGATACCAGAACACCTTTCCGTCGATGGGGAAGAGGATGTTCGGACCCCACTTGTAGCGGTCCGTCAGCTCGTTGAGCGGCATCAGGTGCCCCTCGCTGGCGAGGATCAGCACATGGCCGACGAAGGCGAAGGTGGCGATGTCGTAGGGGGTGCCGCCGCGCAGCGAGGTGGTCACCTTGGTGAAGACACCGTCGAGCGGCACGGAATCGATCACCACCTTGGTGCCGAACTGCCTCTCATATTCCGCCGCCGCCACCTTCAGCGCACGAATGCTGTCGATGGAAGTTTCGGTATTCAGGAAACGGATGGTCTTGGTGCCCTGGGCGCGCACCGCCGGAGCCCCGAGGCCGCTCGCCATGGCCCCGCCGGCAAGGCCGCCGGCCACCTTGAGAACCGAGCGTCGGCTGAGGCCGCTTTTGTCTTTCGTCTCGTCCATGTGCCGTTCCTCCCAAATGCGTTTATCTGTTTTCTTGTCGTCTCTTTACGCTCACGCCGCCGGCCGTTGCCCGGCCGGGCTTTCCCCTGTCCCGATGCGCTGACCGGTGACCTTGTCGAAGACGTGCAGCCGCTCCGGCTTGAGGCTCACCGGCACCACCGTGCCGCTCCTCACCCCGTCCGTGCGCTCCACCAGCACGCGCATGCGCACCTGGCCGATGCGGCCGATGAGCAGGGTCTGCGCGCCGAGCTGCTCGATGACGCTCACCTCCAGCGGCACCGCGCCCGGTGCCTCGCCCGCCGGCATGTGCTCGGGGCGGATGCCCACCACCAGCTCCGTTCCCTCCGCGACGGCCGGGCCCTGGGGCAGACCGATGGAAAAACCATCGGCGACGAACCGTCCGTCCTCCACCCGCCCCTCGACGAGGTTCATTTCCGGCGCGCCGATGAAGCCGGCGACGAACAGGTTCTGCGGCCGGTCATAGACCTCCAGCGGCGCGCCCAGCTGCTGCACGTGGCCGTCGCGCATGATGAGGATGCGGTCGGCGAGGGTCATCGCCTCCACCTGGTCATGGGTGACGTAGACCATGGAGGTGCCGACCTCCTGATGCAGCCGCGCGATCTCCTCCCGCATGCGCACGCGCAGCTTGGCATCGAGGTTGGAGAGCGGCTCGTCCAGCAGGAAGACCTCCGGATTGCGCACCAGCGCCCGGCCCAGCGCCACGCGCTGCATCTGGCCGCCGGAGAGCTGCTTGGGCTTGCGCTCCAGGTAAGGATCGAGCCCCAGCATGGCGGAGGCCGCCTTGACGCGCCGGTCGATCTCGGCCCTGTCCATCCGGCGCATGCGCAGGCCGAAGGCCAGGTTCTCGTAGATGGTCTTGTGCGGATAGAGCGCGTAGTTCTGGAACACCATGGCGATGTTCCGGTCCTTGGGCTCGAGCTGCGTCACGTCCCGGCCGCCGATCTCGACGGTGCCGGAGGTGATCTCCTCCAGCCCCGCGATCATGCGCAGGGTGGTGGACTTGCCGCAGCCGGACGGACCCAGGAACACGACGAACTCGCCGTCCTTGATATGGAGGTCGACGCCGTGGACCGCCACGACGGTCCCGTAGGCCTTGCGGACCTTGTTCAGCCTGACCTGCGCCATCTTCTCCTGCTCGCCTTTGCGGTGCCGTTAAACGTCTCGATCAACGTGCTTCTACGTGAACCCGCGGCTCCTCCCCCGAACCCGGCTAGCCGCCGCGGACGAAATCGTGGATGCGGTGGTTGATGGGCGCGAGCGCGGCCTGGATGTCGCAATAGATGCGATGGCCCTGCGCATAGCGCGCCGCCCGCTCCGGATCGGGTGCGGCACGCCAGACGATGTCGATGACCCGCGCCGCGTCGCGCGCGTCGGCATAGATTCCGACGCCGACCCCGGCGATGAGCGCGGCGCCGAACGAGGCTTCCGCCACCGCCGGCAGCTCCACCTCCACATTCAGCACGTCCGCCACGATCTGCCGCCACAGCGCGCTCTTCGCCCCGCCGCCGGTGAGACGTGCGGTGGAGAAGGACAGGCCCTTCCCGTTGAGCGCCAGCATGCAGTCGCGCAGCGAGTAGGCAATGCCCTCGTAGAGCGCGCGCACGAAGTGGCCGGGGCCGTGGTTGAAGCCCATGCCCACATAATCGGCGCGCAGCAGCGGATCCCAGTGCGGGCTGCGCTCGCCGTTGAGATAGGGGTGGAAGAAGAGGCCTTCCGCGCCCGGTGCCACGGCGGCGGCGCGGCGGTCCATCTCGGAGAAGACTGCCGAACCGTCCTCTCCCTCCCGGCGGAAGAAGGTGTCGCGCAGCCACTTGTGCGCGGAGGCGCAGGAATTGGTGGCGGCGATGACGTACCAGTGGCCCGGCATCACGTGGGGATAGTTGATGACGGTGAAGTCCGGGCGAGGCGCACGCGTCAGCACGCTCACGGTGGCGGCGGTGGCGAGCTTCACCACGCCGAGGCCTTCCGCGACCATGCCGGCGCCATAGGTCTCCGCCGCCGTGTCGGATGTGCCGCAGACCACCGGCGTGCCCTCGGCGAGCCCGGTCGCGCGCGCCGCCTCCGCGGTCACGCGGCCGACCACGCAGGTGGTGGGCACGATGGGCGGCAACGTCTCCAGCGGCCAACCGATCATGTCGCACAATTCGCGCGACCAGCCGCCGGTGGCGATATCGGCCATCAGCGTGCCCACCGCGTCGATGAAATCCGTCTCCCAGGTCCCGGTGAGGCGGGAGCGCAGCCAGTCCTTCGCCACATAGAGCCGCTTGACGCGGGCGAAGGCCTCGGGCTCGTGCCGCTTCAGCCACAGCATCTGCGGCAGGGTCCAGGTGGGGTTCGCCCGGTTGGCGCCGAGCTCGAGGATGCGGGCGTCCGCCGCCTCCCGCAACGCGCGTGTCTCCGCCCCGGAGCGCTGGTCGTTCCACAGGATGGCGGGACGGATGATGTTGCCGTCCTTGTCCTCCAGCACCTGCGTGTGCGCACCGGCGGAGAAGGAAATCGCGGCGACCCGTGTCGGCTCCCCGCCTGCCGCCGCGAGGGCGCGGGGCAGCGTCTCGCACATGGCCCGCCACCACTGGGCAGGGTCCTGCTCGGACCAGCCCGGATGCGGGGACGAGGTGCCGACAGCCGCCGACGCCTCGCCGGCCAGCGTGCCATCCACGCGGATCACGCTGGTCTTCAGCGCGCCGGCGCCGAGGTCGATGCCGACGAGGAGGTCGGCCGTCACCGTGCGAGCCTCCGTCGGGAGGCACGCTCAGCCATGACGCACGTCCACGGCGCCAGTAGCCGGGCGCAGGCCAAGCTTGCCGGGATTCATGAGGTTATCAGGGTCGAGCGCGTCCTTGATGGCCTGCAGCACCGCGTGCCCCGCCCCCAGCTCCGCCTTGATCCACGGGTTTCGGAACAGTCCCACGCCATGATGATGGGCGATGGAGCCACCCTGCTCCAGCGCGAGGGACTGAAGCGCCTCCCACAGCTTCGCGTGGAGCGGCAGCGCCTCGGCCTCGTCCATGGGCGGCAGACGGATGGTCATGTACTGGCAGGCCCCCTCCGGATAGACATGCGACCAGTGGGCGCCGAAATGGATCTGCGGATAGATCGCGTGCACGGCGGCCGACATGGCGGCGTACATGCCGGGAATGGCCGACCAGTTGCCGGTGACCTCGACCGTATCATTGTAATAGCCCGCCGCCTGCCACTTCTGCGAATAGGCGACGTAGCGGTTCTCCTTCCAGTGATGGAAAGGCCCGTCCGGTGCCACCTCTCCGCCGACGCTGGCGATGATGTCGAGCGCGGCCCGCTGCTCCGCGCCCAGCATCGGCTCGGAACCGGAGAAGACGAGGATGGCGAGAATGGGCTTGGTCTTGAACTGGTCGAGCCCCTCGGTGCGATCGGCGCTCTCCCTGGCGTCGTAGATGCGCACCACGGTGGGGCGCAGCTCCGCCTGCATGATGCGCCGCGCCGCCTCCCAGGCCGCTTCCAGCGACGGCAGGGCGACGACCACGCCGCGCTCCGCCTCGGGCAGCCGCCACAGGCGCAGGGTCAGCTCGGTGATGATGCCGAAGGCCCCCTCCCCGCCCACCAGCAGGTCGCGGACGGACGGGCCCACCGAGCGGCGTGCCACGGGGCGGATCTCCAGCGGCGTGCCGTCCGGCAGCACGGCTTTCAGGCCGATCACCATGTCCTCGATCTTGCCGTAGCGGCTGGAGGCCTGGCCGCCGCCGCGACAGGCGGCCCAGCCGCCCACGGTGGAGATCTCGATGGACTGGGGAAAGTGGCCGGTGGTGAAGCCCTCGGCGTTCAGGGCCTGCTCGAACACGGCGCCGTTCATGCCGGCCTCGACCGTGACCATGGCATCGTGCGGATTGAGCGCGACGATGCGATCGAGCCGGCGCAGGTCCACCATCACCTCGCGGTGGAGCGGAATGGTGCCGCCCAGGACGCCCGAGCCGTTGCCGAAGGGGATCAGCTCCACCCGCCCGGCGCGGGCGAGCTTCACCACCGCCTGCACCTCGGCGGCGGATCCCGGCCGTACCACGAGGCGCGGCACGACGCCGGCGAGCTTGCCGGCGCGCTCGCGGAAATTGGCGAAGGGAAGGCGGTCGTGGGCGTAGGCGCGGCGCGCCTCGAACTCCGTGAGGACGTTGTCCGCGCCAACGATGGCGGCGAGCGCCGACGCAAGGTCGGCATCCACCTGATCGGACGTTCTGGCGGCGGCGATGGTCAGGCCGGTCATGGTCACCTCTTCGCAACAGAGGCGCGCAGCCACGGCCCCGCAATGCGGGGTCCCATATTGGCGTCCTCCCTTGTTCTTTTTGAACAATCGATTGATGAACAATCGTTTGTTCTAAGCTGTCAGAGGCGACCTTGGGCGTCAAGCGGTAAAATTCAGCGCGGAACGGGGCCGGTAGATGCGCGGGCGATGAGCGCGCCCGGAGGCAGCGGCGGGACCGGGACGGGGTGCTCGCCGGCGAGGCGGCGCACCAGCAGGGTGGCAGCCAGGCGGCCCATCTCCTCGGTGGGCATCATCACCGTGGTCAGGCTCGGATAAAGCAGCCGGGCCACGGGCGCATCATGCAACCCGGCGACCGAGATGTCCTGCGGGATGCGCCAGCCGGCGGCGTGCAGTTCCGACATGGCGCCAGCCGCGGAGACGAGGGTCGCGGCGAGCACCGCCGTGGGTTTCTGCGGCATGAGCTGGCGCATGGCCTCGGCGCCGCCCTCGGCGGTGTAGCCGGCGATGGCGACGAGGGCCTCGTCGAAGCCGATGCCGGCCGCCGCGAGCCCGTCGCGATAGCCTTCCAGGCGCTGGGCGGCGTTGAAGCCCTGGTCGCGACCGGCAAGGTGGGCGATGCGCCGGTGGCCGAGGCCGACCAGGTGGTCCACCGCCTTGCGGGCGGCGGCCCGGCTATCCAGCACCACGGAGAGCGGCGCGCCGGGCAGCACGCGGTTCATCAACACGAACGGCACCTGTGCCGCGGCCAGATCCGTGCGGAGCACAGCGTCGTCGTCGAGGCTGGCGACGAGCAATCCGTCCACGCGGTTGGTCTGGGACAGCTTGGCGATGGTGGTGGCGGTGGCGCCCGGCTCGCGATGGGAGATGAGCAGCGAATAGCCGAGCGCCGTCGCCGCCAGCTCCGCCCCCCGGATGGCCGCCGCGAACACCGGATTGTCCAGCTGCGGCACGACCATGCCCAGGGTGTAAGTGCGCGCCGTGCGCAGGCCGCGGGCGAGGGAATTGGGACGGTAGGCCAATTCCTCGGCGACCTTGATGATGCGGTCGCGCGTCTCCTCCCGCACGCGCTGGGCGCTGTCGCCGCGCAGCACGCGGGAGGCGGTGGACATGTCCACGCCCGCAACGCGCGCCACGTCGGCGAGGGTCGCTGGCGAGGCGAGGCGCTGCTGATCCTGTCGAGCCATTGGCGACGAATATCTCACAAGCCGGCGCCTGCCAAAAGCACGCTCACGCCCGCCCCCGGACCCGTGCTGTTTGAGGGCCCGCTCGACGCTGGCGCGCAAGTCCGTGCGTCCGACCGGCTTCTCGATGCAGGCGGACGCGCCCGCCTGCATGGCCGGAACCGCCACCCGGACATAGCCATCGCGCGTGAGGAGGGCCGACAGGTCGCGGCCCGCCTCACGCAGCCGCCGCTGCGGCGAACCACCCCCACGACCAAGATCCGTATTGCCTTGGGGGCCACCTGCATGGTCTTCCTCGCAGAGAAGGGCGAAGGGCCGGGGATTCGGCTGCGGATGCGCAGAGCGCGCAAGGGAAACCACTGATGCAGAAACCACCATTTCGTCGAACCGGGGGTTCGGCCCGGGACACCGCGGAAGCCGCGTTCAAGTCGGTGACGGCAAAGCCGGTCGAGGCGCCGCCGCCGGCACCGGTCATTCCCAATGCGCGGGAAATGGTCTCGCTCCGCATCGACCGTGACGTGCTGGAGCATTTCCAGGCGGGCGGCCCGGGATGGCAGGAGCGAATCAATGCGGCCCTGCGGAAGATCATCGAAACCAAGCCGTGAGGCGAGGCGCCGCCTTCATCGCGAAGAACGGGCCTCCTCCTGCCGCATGACGCACGCTATGGACTGGGCGGGGGCTGCTGCTCGACCGTCGGCAAGCCCGCATCGATGCAGGCCCAGGTGGGTGCGCTGTTGACCCAGATGGTTGCGGCGGGCCTTGCGACTTCGGGATCGTCGAGGGCGCCGACCCGTATGAGGACCAGATCGGGCCTGGCCTCCGATTCGCTGAAGACCGGGGTTCCACAGACGCGACAGAAGCGCCGGTGCATGCGGTTGCCGCTGTCGGCTACGCTTTCATAGTCGGTCAGGTCTCCCTCCACCTGGAGCCCCTGCTTCTCGAAGACGGCATTCACCGTTCCGCTGCCTGCGCCGATTTTCTGACAGAGCCTGCACCAGCACACACGTGCCGAAACGGGCGCTGACGGCACGCGAAAGCGAACGGCACCGCACAAGCATCCACCCGTGATCATCGCGCCTCGGGCCTCCCTGAAACCGGATCCGGAAAGAAGCCATCGTGGGACGGGCGCCCCCGGGAGTCGAGCCTCCGGTGCGGCCAAGACACCCGGCCGCGCCCGGCCGAGGCGATCGGCGCCCCGTTCGTCACGCAACTTTGAAACCGCCGATGACGCGGCGGCGACGAGGTCGAGCCCCGCGGCCGCCGATAGCGGTTCCCCCACGCCGGGGAGGCGCGTACCGTGCAACCCGCTGGATCCGGATCACCGCTCGGATCGAATCGAGCCGGGCGGTGAGACCGCCGCGAAACGCAAGAAGGAGCCCGCATCGTCCGGCCTGCGGCGCAGGCGCCCGGCGCGGGCTTGGAAAAAGGGACAAGCTCCATGGTCTCGAGGAAATGGCTCTTCGTCGCTTCGGCCCTCATCGCCGGCGCTCCCGCCGCTCTGGCCCAGGCGCCTGCCGCCGCACCCGCCACGCCCGCACCCACGGTCGTGAAGGGCAACGTGGTGGGCAATGACGGCAAGACCATCGGCACGGTCACAGCCACCGGCAACGACCGCGTCACCATCGTCCGCCTGGTCCTGCAGCCCGGCGCCATCCCGCCCGGCTGGCATGGCATCCACTTCCATGCGGTCGGAGACTGCTCGGATGTCGACAAGTTCCTGGCGTCCAAGGCGCACGTGAACCACGGCGGCAAGGCGCATGGCCTGCTCAACCCCAACGGCCCCGACGACGGCGACCTGCCCAACATCTTCGCCGTCGCCGACGGCTCGGTCTCGGCGGAAGTGACGAGCCCGACCGGCCTTACGGGCGCGAACGGCCTGCTCGATGCGGATGGCTTCGCCCTTTTGGTGCACGCCAGCCCGGACGACCACACCACCCAGCCCATCGGCGGCGCCGGGGCCCGCATCGCCTGCGCCGCGTTCAAGTCCTGACACGGGCTGCTTTGACATAGTTGTGTGGCGCGGCCGGCGGGAGGGACCCGCCGGCCGTTGTCCTGTCCGGGCGCGTGCGATGGCTGCGCCGCTGGAAAGGGCCGCGCGCCCCGTCCCTCAGGTGCTGCCCCGCACGAGAAGCTCGAAGCCCACATCCACCATCTTCGCCTCCACGGCCTGGCCGTGCATGCGCTGAAGCAGCAGGCGGGCGGCCTCCATGCCGATCCTGCGGCTGGCGATGGCCACCGTCGTCAGGGCCGGCGTGAGATGGGCGGCGATGTCGTAGTCGCCGAATCCGGTGATGGCGAGGTCGTCCGGCACGCGGATGCCGAGGGCGCCGCACTTCAGCACGGCCCCGGCCGCGAGCACGTCGCTGGCGAAGACGATCGCATCCGTCTCGGGATGGGTCTCGCGCACCCGATGAAGGAGTTCGACCCCCCGCTCCATCTCCATGGCACCACTCGCGGCGGTCACCACGCGCGTGGCCTGCCCGGGAAAGTGCCGCGCGTGGGCATCGATGAAGCCCTTGAGGCGGTCCTTCGCCCGGTGGTCGCCCGGCCGCACCATGCCGGCGAAGGTGAGCCGCCGGTAGCCGCCGGCCACGAGATGGTCCACGACGCTCATGATGGCGGCGTGGTTGGAGAAGCCGACGAGAAGGTCGACCGGCCGGCTGGTCCAGCTCCAGCTTTCCACCACGGGCATGCCGGTGCGCTTGAGGATTTCCGTCGCTTCCTGGGTGTGGCGGGTGCCGATGATGAAGAAACCGTCGGGGCGGCGCCCCGCGAGAGAGCGGACCAGGGCCTCCTCGCGCGCCGGGGTGTAGTCGGTATGGCCGAGGAACACCTGGTAGCCCTCCGGCAGCAGCACGTCGGTGAGGCCCTGTATGGTGTCGGCGAAGATCGAGGCGGAGATGGTGGGGATGATCGCCGCCACCGTCATGGAGCGGTTGGAGGCGAGGTGGCTCGCCGCGAAATTCTGCACGTAGTGCGTCTCGCGCACGGCGGTCTCGATGCGATCGAGGGTGTCGGGCCCCACGCTGCGCGGGTCGCGCAATGCGCGCGAGACGGTCTGCGTCGACACGCCGGCAGCCCGGGCGACGTCCGCCATGGTGACGGCCCGCGTTGCCGACCTGCGCTGGGAGGTGGATTTCTTCGCCGACCCCGGCCCGTTCTCTGACACGTTGCCCCAACCCCTGCCTCGGCCGCGCAAACCGACCTTACGTCCTGTTCCCCCCTTGATGCCCGCGCGCGCCATCGGGCGCAAGACACGTCCCGGCCGAAAGCTTGCAACGACTGGAGTGATCGCGCTCACGTTACCGCTCATCCACAGCCGTCCCGAAAGAGGCTTGCGGAGAGCTCGACACCCGTGTTATCGCTCACGTTAGCGGTCACTTTACAATCGATGCAGAACCCCGGGGACCCTCTCCGGGAGAAGAGCCGCGGGCGGTGCCATGTGCCACCGCCGGCATGGGAGAGGCGGGCACGGGCATGATCGGGCTCGGAGGAAAAGTCGCCTGGGTCACCGGCGGCGGCAGCGGCATCGGTGAAGCGACCGCCGGAGCGTTGGCCCGGGCCGGCGCGCACGTCGTCGTCTCCGGCCGCCGCCAGGTCGAGCTGGAGCGGGTGGCGCAAGGCATCCGCGCCGCCGGCGGATCGGCGGATGCCGCCCCCCTCGACGTTGCCGACGCCGATGCCGCCCTCCGCGTCGCCGACGGGATCCGCGCGGCCCGCGGGCGCATCGACATCCTGGTGGCGAGCGCCGGCCTCAACGTGCCGAACCGCTCCTTCGCCACCCTCGACACCGCCGCCTGGGACACCATCGTCGGCGTGAACCTGAGCGGCGTCATGTATGCCACCGCCGCCGTCCTGCCCGCCATGCGCGCGGCGGGCGACGGGCTCGTGGTCATCGTCTCCTCCTGGGCCGGGCGCCATGCGGTGAAGCTCGGCGGGCCGGCCTACAATGCCACCAAGCACGCGCTCCTCGCGCTCGGCCAGTCGCTGAACATGGAGGAATGCGCCAACGGCATCCGCGCCTGCGTGGTGATGCCGGGAGAGGTGGCGACCGATCTTCTGAACCAGCGCGCTGCGCCGCCTCCGCCGGAGGAAGTCGCCCGCCTGCTCCGGCCGGAGGATGTCGCCCGGATGATCCGCGCCGTCGCCGAGATGCCCGCGCGGGTATGCGTCAACGAGATCCTGATCAGCCCCACCTGGAACCGAAACTTCATCGACCCCACACCGGCCCGGCCGGAGCCGGCCGCAGCCATCCCATAGGTGCGGCGGCATCTTTCGCCACCACCGGAACGCCCACCGTCCGCTCCGCGCGGACCGCAAGGAAGACGAGGCATGGACAGTAAGCACAACGTTCTGAGCGGGTATCGCGTGCTCGACTGCTCGATCGCCATGGCCGGCCCGTTCGCGGCCCAGCGCCTCGGCGATCTCGGCGCCGACGTGGTGAAGGTGGAACCGGTGACCGGCGAGTGGCAGCGCCACGTCTCCGCCGGAGGGGCCGGCGGTAACCGCATCAACGTCTCGTTTCTCTCCCTCAACCGCAACAAGCGGTCGCTGGCGGTGGACCTCAAGTCGGCCGACGGCAAGGCGGCGCTGCTCGAACTCGTCAAGACCGCCGACGTGTTCCTGCAGAACTATCGCCCCGGCGTCGCCAAGCGCCTCGGCGTGGACTACGAAACGCTCTCGGCCATCAATCCGAAGCTCGTCTACTGCTCCATCTCCGGCTACGGCGAGACCGGCCCCTACAAGGACCGGCCGGGGCAGGACCTGCTGCTCCAAGGCATGTCCGGGGCGATGCTCTCCGCCGGCCGCGCCGACGAGCCGCCGACCCCGGCGGGCCAGTATCTGGTGGATGCGGTCACCGCCTACACCGCCTTCGAGGGCGTGCTTGCCGCCCTCCTCCACCGCGAGCGCACGGGCGAGGGCCAGCTCGTTCAGGTCAACATGCTCGACGCCATCACCACCCTGCAGATGCAGGAATTGTCGGTGTTCACGGTGGCCGGCAAGCCGCAGGTGCGCTCGGCCGAGCCGCATGCCCACGTCTATATCCGCGCGCCCTATGGCGCCTTCGCCACCGCCGACGGCTTCCTCATCCTCGCCTTCCCTTCCCTGAGGCTTCTCGGCGAGCTCATCGGCGAGCCTTCCTTCCTCACCATGAATGACGAGGTGGACAGCTGGGCGCAGCGCGACGAGATCTTCGCGAAAACCCGCGCCAGGCTCACCACGAAGACCACCGCCGCGTGGCTCGACCTGTTCCGCGCGCACGATATCTGGGCCGGGCCGGTCTACGGCTACGACGAGCTTTTGAAGGATCCGCAGATCGCCGAGAATGGCACCTTCGTGACCTACGATCACCCTACCGAAGGCCGCGTGACGACCCCGGGCTTCCCCATCAAGTTCTCGAAGACCCCCTCCAGCGTCGCGCGCGGGGCGCCGCTCGCCGGCGAGCACAGCCGCCAGGTGCTCGCCGACGCAGGCTATTCCCCCACCGACATCGACCGCCTCATCGCCTCCGGCGCCGTGGCGGAAAGCTGACGGGGCGACCATGCGCTACCACGCCCTCACCTGGGACCACCCGCGCGGCTACACTGCGCTGGCCGCAGCCGCAGCGGCGCTCGATCCGGCGAACGGGCTCGCCATCTCCTGGGACAGGCAGCCGCTGGAAGGCTTCGAGGCCCACCCCATCGGCGACCTGTGCGCCCGATACGACCTCGTGGTGCTGGATCATCCCCATGTGGGGGAAGCGGTGGCCAAGGGCTGCCTGGTGCCGCTGGAAGAGCTGTTTCCGGAGGCTGAGATCGCGGCTCTGGCGCGGGAGAGCATCGGCCCGAGCCTGTCGAGCTACCGTTTCGCCGGCAGCCACTGGGCGCTGCCGCTCGATGCGGCGACGCAGGTGATGGCCCGCCGCGCGGACCTCCTCGAAGGCCCGGCGCCCGCCACCTGGGACGAGGTGGAGGCCCTGTCCGCGCATGCGCCGGTGGCGCTCTCACTCGCCGGCCCGCATGCCTGCCTCACCTTCCTGTCCATGGCGACCGCCTTCGGCGAACCGCCGGCGATGGCGGACCCCGACGTGCTGGTCTCGCCGGACGTGGGCGAGAAAGTGCTCGACCTGATGGCCCGCCTCGCCGCCCGCACGCCGGATGGGGTGCGGGGCAAGAATCCCATCGGCCTCCTGGCCCACATGGCAACGCACGACGACGTGGCGCTCTGCCCGCTGGTCTACGGCTATGTGAACTACGCCGCGCCAGCCGATGCCGGCGCCAAGGCCATCGCCTTCTCGAACGCGCCGCGCGCCACGCCCGGGGGCCGGCCGGGCTCCACCCTCGGCGGCACCGGCATCGGCATCTCGCGCCGCTGCCAGGTCACGCCGGAACTGCTCGACCACCTGCGCTGGCTGCTGGGCGCCGAGGCGCAGGTCTCCTTCATCCCGACCCATGACGGCCAGCCGAGCCGCCGCGCCGCCTGGCACGACGCGGGGGTGAATGCCCGCTGGGGCCATTTCTACGCGGACACGGCCGACACGCTGGAGCAGGCCTATGTGCGCCCGCGCCATGACGGCTATATCGCCTTCCAGGCGGAGGCCGCCCAGATTCTGCGGCAGGGCCTCGCGGCAGGCCGGCCGCACCGCGACATCCTCGCCGACCTCGCCGCGCGCTATGCGCTGAGCCGCACCCCCGGAACCGAACGATAAGCGCTCCCAGAGCCGCCTTTTCAGGAACGCCCGATGACCGAAGAGATCACCTTCTCCACCGACGGCTACGTCGCCACGATCGCCCTCAACCGGCCGCAGAAGCTGAACGCGGTGACGCCGGAGATGGCGAGCGCGCTCATCGCCGCCGTGGAGCGGTGCAACGCCGACGACGACATACGCTGCGTGGTGCTCACCGGCGCCGGTCCCAAGGCCTTCTGCTGCGGCTCCGACATCCGCGAACTCGACCGCTATGACACGGCGTGGAACTTCCGCAACCGGGAGGACTATTGCGATGCGATCCGGCGGCTGCGCAAGCCCTCCATCGCCGCGGTGAACGGCTATGCCTTCGGCGGCGGCCTGGAAACCGCCATGAGCTGCGATGTGCGCATCTGCTCCGACAATGCCCAGTTCGCCGCGCCGGAGATCAAGCTCGGCTGGATCGGCGGGGGCGGCGTCGCCGCCTTCCTGTCCCATGCCATCGGCGCCTCGAACGCCGCGCTGATGATCCTCACCGGCGACCCCATCGATGCCGCCAAGGCGCTCGCCTGGGGCCTCGTGAGCGAGGTGGTGCCGCAGGAGGGGCTGCTCGACCGCGCCCACGCGATTGCCGCGGTGATCGCCAGCCGCGCGCCCATCGCGGCGGAAACGGCGAAGCTCAATCTCGCCGCCGCCCACGCTTTGCCCGTGGAGCAGGCCATAGCCTATGAACGGGACTTGCAGACCATTTGCTTCGCCACCGCCGACGCCGCCGAGGGCCGCGCGGCGTTCAAGGAGAAGCGGCAGCCGGTGTTCCGGCGCAAATGAGTTCGGCGCAGGGAACACAGGCAAACGAAAGACCGGCCATGACGGAATCCGCCCTCATCCTTGATCCGAAGCACGCTTTACCCGCGCCCGGCGCGGGCGGCCGCGAACCGGTCCTCGTGGGCCGCGCCTGGCGACCCGGCATCGGCCCGTGCGTGGTCACCGTGCGCGGCGGCGCGGTGATCGACATCACTTCGCGCGCCACCCCCACCGTGCGCGACCTGGCGGAGAGCGAGGACCCGGCGGGCCTTGCGCGTGACCTTCCCGGCACACCCATCGGGAGCATCGCCGACCTGCTCGCCCAGTCCGACGAGGCCAGGCGGCGCGGCGACGCGCCCTTTCTCCTGTCCCCCATCGACCTTCAAGCGGTGAAGGCGTCGGGCGTCACCTTCGTCACCAGCCTGCTGGAGCGCGTCATCGAGGAGCAGGCGCGCGGCGCACCGGACAAGGCGCAGGCCATCCGCGCCGACATCACGCGCCTCATCGGCACCGACCTCTCGGCGCTGAAGCCCGGCTCGCCCGCCGCTCTTGACGTGAAGGAGGCGCTGATCGCGCGAGGCATGTGGTCCCAGTATCTGGAAGTGGGCATCGGGCCGGACGCGGAGATCTTCACCAAGGGCCAGCCCCTGTCCTCGGTGGGCACGGGCGCGCATGTGGGCATCCTGCCGAGCTCGGTGTGGAACAATCCCGAGCCGGAGGTGGCGATCCTCGTCACCTCGCGCGGCGCCATCGTCGGCGCGACGCTGGCCAATGACATGAACCTGCGCGACGTGGAGGGCCGCTCGGCGCTACTGCTCGGCCGCGCCAAGGATAACAACGCCAGTTGCTCCATCGGCCCCTTCGTGCGCCTGTTCGACGCCGGCTTCAGCCTCGACGACGTGCGGGCGGCGGACCTCGGCCTCACCGTCGAGGGACCGGACGGCTTCCGCCTGGAAGGGTCGAGCTCCATGCGGCAGATCAGCCGCGATCCGGTGGAGCTGGCGGCGGCGACCCTGTCGGAGAACCACCATTATCCCGACGGGTTCGTGCTGCTGCTCGGCACCATGTTCGCCCCCGTGCAGGACCGCGACCGGCCGGGCGAGGGCTTCACCCACAAGGTGGGCGACGTGGTGACCATCGCCACGCCGGCGCTCGGCGCGCTGTCCAACCGGGTGCGACACTGCGCCGACTGCGCGCCGTGGGATTTCGGCGCCTCCGACCTCATGCGCAATCTCGCGGGGCGCGGCCTGCTCTGAGCGACAGAGGCTCCGCTCAAATATCTGAAAATAAAACGCCAAGCTGAAACAAGAAAATGGAGGAGATACGGATGACGATACGTACCCTGCTTGCCCCCCTCGCCTCGATCGCCGCCGCCGGCGCCCTGCTCGCGGCCGGCCCGGCCTGCGCCCAGACCAAGGCGGTAGTGACGTTCGCCGCCTCGCATTTCGCCGAGGTCGGCCGCGGCGACCGCCTCAGGGCCTGGATCGAGCGGTTCAACAAGGAGAATCCGGACGTGGAGGTGAAGCCGATCACCATCCCGTTCTCCTCCTTCGCCTCCACCATCTTCACCCAGATGGGCGGCGGCGGCGGACCGGACGTGATCCGCTTCGACCTGCCGGAATTCTATGCGGCGGTGGCGGCGAAATCGGTGCTGCCATGGGACGGCTTCATCACCGACGCCGACTACAAGTTCACCAGCGCCGACAAGTACATGAGCGTGGGCGGGAAGCGCTACGGCGTCGCCTTCGACACCGCCAACTACGCCCTCGTCTACAATGCCGCCCTGCTGCCCGAGGGCAAGGCGCCGAAAAGCTTCGAGGAGTTCCTCGCCGCCGCGAAAGCCGCCACCAAGGATGGCAATTACGGCTACGCCTTCCGCGCCACCATGGCCGAGCGCGGCGGCATGTGGTACGATCTTACAAATTTCGTCTACGGCTTCGGCGGCCGTTGGTCGAAGCCCGACGGAACGCCCACCTTCAACAGCCCCGAGGTGGTGGCCGGCATCGCCGCCTACAAGCAGGTCTATGACGCAAGCGTGACCCCGAAGGGCACGGATGCGGCCACCTACCGGCGCATGTTCTGGGAAGGCAAGGTGGCGATGGAGATCGACAATGGCGGCGTCGCCACCATCCTCACCTCCGAGGGCAAGGCCCACCCGATCAGCGCGGCGCACTCGCCCTTCCCGCACCGCGAGCAGGGCATGATCCTCGCGCCCGCCACCATCAACGCCAACACCAAGGTCAAGGACGCGGCGGTGAAGTTCCTGCGCTGGGCGCTGCAGCCCCAGCAGCAGCAGGAACTGCAGACCCTGCTTGGCGCCGCCAACGTCGCCACCGTGGTCGAGCGCACCAAGGCGGAACTGGAGGCCATGCCCTGGCTGAAGGTCTACGACGCGCAGACGCCCTATTCCGTCCCGGCCTTGCCCCAGGGCCTGGAGACCAAGGCGCCGGAAATCCAGCAGATCGTCGTGCAGCAAGTGCTGAAGGTGCTGCAGGGCGGCGTCGCGCCCAAGGTCGCCATGGACGAGGCACAGCGCCTCGTCACCACCCGCGTGCTCGGCCAGTAGCACCGGGGGGCTCCGCGCGGCGCTCGCGCGTCTCCACGCGGCATCGGTCGAAGACCGCCGCCGGCACAAGACCACTCGGGCCAGCGCCGCGCGGACGCCGGCGCCGGCCCGTTTCCCTCCGCACCGGATCGAGATCCATGACGAGCCTGACACAGCGCCGGCCGAAGGCCGCAGAACGGAACGCAGCGCCGGACCCGGGCCGCTGGGTGGCGGCGGCCTTCGTCGCGCCCGTGGTGCTCTATCTGCTCGCGTTCCAGTTCTATCCGCTGGCGCAGCAGCTATATCTGAGCGTCACCTCCACCTCGCTGCTCGATCCCTCGCGGCAGACCTTCGTCGGCCTCGCCAACTACCGCGACTTGCTGACCGATCCCGAATTCCACCAGGCACTGCGCGTCACGGTGGTCTATACGCTCATCTGCGTTGCCGGCTCCATCGCCCTCGGCCTCGGCGCGGCGCTGCTGCTCGACCGTCCGTTCCGCGGCCGCGGCATCGCCCGCGCCCTCGTCACCATCCCCTGGGCCGCGCCGCCGGTGGCCGCCGCCCTCATCTTCGTGTGGCTCTACAACGCCCAGTACGGCCTGTTCAGCCGCGTGTCGCAGGCGCTCGGCTTCTCCACCGGTGGCATCAACTGGCTGGACGAGCCGGCCTACGCGCTGCCGGCGATCCTCATCACCACCCTCTGGCAGATCTTCCCGTTCTCGGCCGTGGTGATCCTTGCCGCATTGCAGGGGGTGCCCTCGGAGCTGCGTGAAGCCGCCGTCATCGATGGTGCGGACCGCTTCAGCGTGTTCAAGGCGGTGGTGTGGCCCACCATCCGGCCCACCGTCGCGCTGCTGGCACTCCTCGTCACCGTGTGGTCGCTGCGCCGCTTCGACGTCATCTGGATCATGACCCAGGGCGGCCCGCTGGGGGAGACCAACACCCTCGTCATCGATCTCTACCGGCGGGCCTTCGTCTATCTCGACCTCGGCCGCGCGGCGGCGGTCGGCGTGGTCGGCCTCGCGGTCGCCATCCTGGTCACCCTCGTCTACTTCTGGGCGTCCCGGCGCGCGGAAGCGGCCAGCGGAAAGCGGTGAGCGCCATGGCCCGCTTCCATCCCTTCCACGCCGCGGCGGTGCTCGCTCTGCTCGGGGTCGCCGCCTTTCCCCTCTACTGGATGTTCGTCACCTCGCTGACGCCGTCCGGGCGGCTGTTCTCGGCCTCGCCGCAAGTGCTGCCTGACTTCTCGCAGCTGTCGGTCTATCTCGATGCGCTCACCGGCACCTCGCTGCGGCAGTGGCTGTTGAATTCCATCGTGGTGGCGGTGGGCACCACAGTGCTGTCGATCCTGCTCGCGGTGCTGCCGGCCTACGCCCTCTCGCGGCTCAAGTTTCCGGGCATGCTGCTGTTCGGCTTCACCTTGTTCCTGACGCAGATGCTGCCCGAGGCGATGCTGGTGGTGCCGCTCTACGACATCTTCGCCAAAGCCGGCCTGCTCAACACGCTGCTCGGCCTGATCCTGGCCAATGCCGCCTTCACCGTGCCGGTGGTGACCTGGATCCTCAAGGGCGCCATCGACGCGGTGCCCGCCGAGATCGAGGAGGCGGCGCGCATGGACGGCTGCTCGCGGCTCGGCATCGTGCTGGCGGTGGTGGTGCCGCTCATCGCGCCGACGCTGGCGGCGGCGGCGGTGATCGCCTTCTTCCATGGCTGGAACGAATACGTCTTCGCCCAGACCTTCATCAGCGACGACCGGCTGCGCACCGCCTCGGTGGGCCTTGCCAGCTTCGTGGGCGAGCTGTCGACACCGGTCCACACGGTGATGGCGGTGGGCTTCATCTACACCCTGCCCGCGGTGGTCTTCTATCTGTTCGTCCAACGCTACGTGGTCGCCGGCATGACGGCCGGCGGCGTCAAGGGCTGATGCGCGCGCTTCAAGCCACGCATCGCCGCCGACACCCGTTTTCCGGAGAAGCTTTATGGCGCTCAGGCTCGCGAATATCTCCAAGTCGTTCGAGGCCCTCAAGGTCATCGACAACATCAACATCGAGGTGGGCGACGACGAATTCCTGGTGCTGCTCGGCCCCTCCGGCTGCGGCAAGTCCACCATCCTGCGCATGATCGCGGGGCTCGAAACCGTGTCGAGCGGGGAGATCCACCTCGCCGGCAACCGGGTGGACCACCTGCCGCCGAGCGAGCGGGACATGGCCTTCGTGTTCCAGTCCTATGCCCTCTATCCGCACATGAGCGTACGGCGGAACATCGCTTTCCCGCTGATCATGCGCCAGCACCGCTGGTGGTTCCACCTGCCGGTGGTGGGCGCCATCGCCAAGCGGCGCATCGAGAACAGCCCGCAGGTCCGCGAGAAAGTGGAGCGCACCGCGGAGATGCTGGCGCTCACCAAGATGCTCGACCGCTATCCGCGCACCCTTTCCGGCGGCCAGCGCCAGCGCGTGGCCCTCGGGCGCGCCATGGTGCGCCAACCCGCCGCCTTCCTCATGGACGAGCCGCTCTCCAACCTCGACGCCAAGCTGCGCACGGCCATGCGGGCCGAGATCATCCAGTTGCACCAGCGGGTGGGGGGCGACTTCGTCTATGTCACCCACGACCAGATCGAGGCGATGACCATGGGCACGCGCATCGCCCTCCTCAAGGACGGCGCGCTCCAGCAGTTCGGTACTCCGCGCGAGATCTACGAACGGCCGGCCAACACCTATGTGGCCCGCTTCATCGGCACCCCACCCATGAACCTGATCGAAGCGGAGGTGGCCGGTGGCGCGGTGAAGGTGGGTCCGGTGTCCCTCCCCCTTCCCGTCGGCGCGGAGCATCCCGCCTCCGGCCCGGTCTGGCTCGGGCTTCGCCCCAACGTGCTGCGGCTCACGGCACCGAGCATGGCCGGCACCCTCGCGGGCACCATCTCCCTGGTCGAGCATATCGGTGCGGAATCGCTGGTGGGGGTGACGCTCGCCGGCGTCAAGACCGCCCACGACGACGACGGCGCGCTGACCCGCGAGGTGATGCTGACCCTGCCCGGCTACACCGAGCATCGGCCGGGCGACACCATCGGCATCGCCTGCGACCTCGCCGCCTTTTCGCTGTTCGATCGGACCAGCGGCGTGCGGGTCGGCGGGAATGTGACCCGCGCCTGATCCCCGCCCGGAAGGGATCCGGCTCTAGGCCAGCCAGCTCGGCGGGGCACCACCGCCGGCGGCGACGGCAACCGCTGCCCCGCGCGGGCCGATGCCGGGCCCCTCGCGCTGGAAGTTCGGGCAGTAGGCAAAGGCGAGGTTGCGCTCGCGGTCACACCAGGCGAAGGCTCCGCCGGTGCCGGTATGGCCGAACGCCGCCAGGTTGGGGCCCATGGGCGCGGTCTCCGGCTCGTTGTGCATGAAGCCGTAGCCCATGCGCAGGCGCCGCTGGGTCATGATGCAGTCGTCCTCCCAGACCAGCGCCGACGCCCGCTCCACCGCCTGCGGCGAGAGGATGCGCACGCCGTCCACCATGCCGTCGCCGGCAAGGGCGGCATAGATGCGCGCCACCGCCCGGGCATTGCCGTGACCGCCGAAGGACGGCACCTCGATCTCGCGGATCTCGCGGCAGTTCTGGAAGTAGCCGATGGGCGGCGCCGACCTGAACGCCCGGCCGAGGGGCGTCGAGGGATCCTGCGCCACGGCGAAGAAGCCGTTGTTCGGATTGCGGTGCATGTCGCTGACGCGGGCGATCTCGTCCGGCCTGAGGCCGATGTGATAATCAGCCTCGAGCGGCTCTGTGATCGCCTCGCGCAGGAAGGTCCCGACGCTCTTGTCCGTGACGCGGCGGATGATCTCGCCCAGCAGGAAGCCGATATTGATCGAGTTGTAGGCGCCCTTCGTGCCCGGCTCCCAGGCCGGCGCCTGCACCTCCAGCGCCTTGATGTGGGTGGCCCAGTCGAACCACGATCCGGGCGGCGCAGCATCACAGAAGATGACCCCGTCCGTGTGCGACAGGACGTGCCGCACCAGCACCTTCTCCTTGCCGGCCTGGGCGAATTCGGGCCAGTAATCGGCGACGGGTGCATCGAAGTCGACGAGCCCGCGGTCGATGAGCACGTGCGTACACAGGGCGGTCATACTCTTGGCCACCGAGTTCATGATGACGATGGTGTCGGGGCGCCACGGCTGCGTTTTTTCCGTGTCCGTGTGGCCGCCCCACAGGTCCACCGCCTTCTGCCCGTCCTTGTAGACGCACACCGCCGCGCCGAGTTCGCCGCGACGGCGGAAGTTCTCCTCGAATGCGGCGCGCACGGCGGCAAATTCCGGGCTGCACGTGCCCTCGATGCGGATGCTGGTATCTTCCACGTTTCTTCCCCTGATTTTTCAGAGATGTCTTGAAACACCGGCGGACCGGCTCAAACGGCGTTCAGTTCGCTTCCGCATCGATCTTGGCGTCCACGATGACGGCGCGCCATTTCTTCAGCTCGGCGGCGACGAAGGCATTGGCGGCCTCCGGAGAGAGTTCGTCGGCGGGAAAGGCCTCGACCCCGCGCTCTGCATAGGTCGCCTTCACCCTTTCGTCGGCCAGCGTCTCGCGCAAGGCGGCGTTGAGCCTGTCGACCACGGGCTTCGGCGTGCCGGCGGGGGCGAACAGCGCCTGCCAGAAGCGGATGTCGAGCTCCGGATGGCCCAGTTCCCCGAACGTGGGAATGTCGGGAAGCTTCGGAAAGCGGCGTGGCGAGCCATAACCGAAGCCGGTGATCTTCCCCGCGGCAATCAGCTCGGAGGAGGTGGCGGCCGCCGCCCAGACCAGATCCGAATGACCGCCCACGATGTCGCTCATGGCCTGTCCGCCCCCTTGTAGCCGATGAAGGTGACCTCGACGTCCACCGCCCGGGCCAGCATGATGGCCTGTAGGTGTGCCAGGGTGCCGATGCCGGGATGGGCGAACTTGGCGGGCTTCCCGGGCCCGCGCATCCACGCGACCAGCTCCGGAAAGGTCTTCGCTGGGATTTTCGGACTGCCGACGAGGAAGGAATAGGAGGCGTTGACCAGCCCCACCGCCGTCAGGTCCCTGGCCACATCCACCGCCTGCTTGGGATAGAGCACCGGCGCGATGGCAAGGCCGTTCTGGTGCATCAGCAAGGTGTAGCCGTCCGGCGCGGCACGTGCCGCCCGGGCCGCGCCCACCATGCCGCCCGCGCCCGGCACGTTTTCTGCGACGATGGGCTGGCCGAGGACCTGGGACATGCGGTCGGAGATGATGCGCACCGCGATGTCGCCCGGTCCACCCGGCGCATAGGGAACGATGATGGTGATCGGCCGCGTCGGATACTCGACGGCCAAAGCGGGCGAGAGTGCGGGGCCGGCTGCGAGGCCGAAAATCAGCAGCGCGAGCACCTTCAGGCAATGATGGACCTGGGGCATGCGTCTTTCCTCCCTTTTGTTCATTCTTCTGCCGGGACCCGCGAAAGGTCCCGCCCCGCATCCGGGGCGGGACGCGATCTTCACTCCGGAATCACGGGCAGCAGCAGATAGGGCTCCTCGCCGGGGCCGAAGTGCAGCGTGTTGACGCCGCCGAATACGTCCATGGGGCGGTCCTGCGGATCATCGTGGACGAAAGGTCCGCAGCCCTTCATCGGGTTCTTCATGTTGGAGAGTGTCGCCGCGGCGCCTGCCCATTCATAGTCCCGGCCGAGCACGGTGAGACCGATGCGGTGGCCCTTGGGCACCACGATGCAGGTCGGCCAGATTTCCACGTCGAGCTCCACCTTCTCGCCCGGGGTCAGCGGCCAGACCTCGTCATGGGGATGATAGGGCCGATAGGGATGCGACTTCTGCGCGTCGAGCTTGCGATGGGAGGCGCGCAGCCACCCCTGGCCGATGGGTGTGTGCGGGTCGAGCGCGCCGTAGAACACGACTTCCTCGCCCTGAGGGTCGAACACGCGCAGCACGAGAAAGACGTCGGCGTCTCCGGTGCGAGAGGAGAGGAAGAGCTTGGCTGCGGAGGGGCCGGTGATCTCCATCTCCTGCGCAAGCGGCGCGGTGAGGAAGGTCGCGCCCTCGCCCATGGCCTCGTAGTCAAGGGTCGCGGCGGCGGCAGGCTTCTGCGTCGTCAGCGCCATCCCGGCGGGATCGAGATAGAAGCGCGTCCACTGCGTGCGTGGCAGCGGCCAGTCCGCCTCATGGCGCACCTGGAACCGGGTCTCGCCCGGCCGGCGGACCTGGATCTGCACCTTCGGCTGCTGGTCCCAGCCGGTGTCCTCCCCCTTGAGGAAGTGGCCGAGAAAGCGCTTCTGCAAATCGAGCCCGTAGTCGGTGTAGAACTCGGCCCAGTGGGCGCCGCCGTGCACTTCCAGCCATTTGTACTCGGAGGCGGCGGCCAGGAAGCCCTCCACATTGCCGCGCAGGTGCAGCCCCTGCCCGCCCCAGTTGGCGGCGGAAAGCAGGGGAACGGTGATCTTGGAAAGGTCGCCGCCGAGGGCGCGGTAATAGTCGCCGTCGAGAGGGTTGCGCAGCAGGTCACCGGGCATGTCGGCGCGGTTCTTCGCCAGCTCGTCTTCCGGCAGGGTTTCCGGCCCGCAGACCCATTCGCCGGTGACACGGCTCTTCGGGCCGCGTTCGCCAAGGCCGTGCTGCACCGTCTTCACCTGCATGTCCTGCCAGTTCCTGCGGAACACGGAGAGGATGCCGCCGTGATGGGTGGCGTCGCGGTAATTGTCGGCGAAGCCCTCCCAGACGCAGATGGCGGCGAGGTGCGGCGGCTGCCGCGCCGCCACGCGCCACTGGTTGGCGGCGAAATACGAGATGCCGTTCATCGCCACCTTGCCGGTGCACCAGGGCTGGGCGGCGAGCCACTCGATGCAGTCGCAGATGTCCTGTGTTTCCCGCGGGCTGTGGACCGACAGGAAACCCTCGGAGCGCCCTGCCCCCGGCTGTCGATGCGCACGCAGGCATAGCCGTCCGGCACCCATTTCTCCGGGTCCGCCACCTCCCATGACTGGTACATGTTGGAGGAGCCCTCCAGCGCATCGGGATAGTCCCGCGCCATGATCTCCCAGGCGGTCTTGTAGCCGTCCTGAAAGGCGAGGCCCTTGCCGTATGGCCCGTAGGTCATGATGGCCGGCACCTTGTCCTGCCCGAGGGGGCGGAAGATGTCGGCGCGCAGTACCACGCCGTCATCCATGGTGATCGGCACGTCCCAGTCGATGCGCATGCCGTCGCGCACTTCGCTCTTACTGCTCATGGCGTTTCTCCAGACTTGGTCGCGGCGCAGCCGCTTGTGATCGCGCGGCCCCGCCCTTCGGCGAGCGCCCGCGCATAGACGACCTCGGCCAGCGCCACGTCCTCGATGGCGACGCCGAGGGACTTGAACAGGGTGATGTCCTGCGGCGCTCGCTCGTGGGGCACGCGCAGGAGGTCCGAAAGGGTGCGCACGTCGGCCCAGTCCAGGGCTCCGGCATCGGCGAGGTCGCGGAACTCCGCCGCCTCCACGCGCGCCTGGGCGAGATCGTCGGTGACGCGGAGCGCGGCGCGCGTCACCAGGTCGCCATCCACCTCCCGCCGGTCGGCGGCATTGGCGCCGGCGGCATTCACGTGGGTGCCCTCGGCGACCCAGTGCGACAGGCACACCGGCTCCCTCGCATTGGTGATGGTGACGACCACGTCCGCCCCCCGCACGCACGCCTCGGCGCTTTCAACCGGGCGGGCGGCGATGCCGAGCTCGGCCTCGATGCGCCGCGCGAACGCGATGCGCCGCTCACGGTCACGGCCGTACACCCGCACCTCGCTCACGGGCCGTACCACGGCGATGGCGGCGACCTGCCAGAAGGCCTGCTTCCCCGTGCCGATGATGCCGAGGCTGCGGGCGTCGGCCCGCGCCATGAGGCGCGTCGCAAGACCGGTCGCGGCGCCGGTGCGGATCTGGCTGAGCAGGTTCGCCTCGACCAGCGCCAGGAGACGGCGGTCGGCATAGGAATAAAGCAGGACGTTGTAGAAGGTGCCCTGCGGCGCGCCGCAATAGGCCTTCAGCCCGAACACCCGCGGCGCATAGGTGGCGGCCATGATCTGGAACGGCCCGCCCGGCAGGGGCGCGCGCTGGCGGGGGATGACGGCGATGCTCTCCGCCGGGGCGCTGAAGCAGGCGTCGAGGGCGCGGATTGCGTCGTCGACGCCCACCAGCGCCCGGACATCGGCTTCGCTGAGGAACAAGGGCGCGGTCATGGGGGCTCACGCTCGGACTGGGGGCAACAGCCGGGGTCTGCCCGCCGCCGAAGCTGCGGGCGCGGAATTCAACGGGGTCAGGCGCGCTGCGCCGGTGTCAGATCTTCAGTGCCATCGCCTCGGCGATGACCGCGTCCTTGTCGAAGGCGTTGATCTCGTCCAGCAGATCGTTGGTGGAGATGCCGGAAACATCCTTCACCTCCCCCTGCAGCCCGGCGAAGGCCACCTGCGCCTGCCACTGCTCGGCCGACTGGGCGCCGAAGCGCTGGTCCTTCTGCCAGGGCTTGGGCATCCACTTGTCGGCGCGCGACTTCAGGATGAAGAGCGCCTCCTTCATGGCCTCCTCGTCGCTGCGGCCCTTCGGCTTGCTTTCGGGATAGATCTCCCAATGCAGCAGGATGGCATTGGGCAGGTTGGCGTAGGCATAGACCGTCGACTTGGCCATGGCGCGGAAGAAGCGCACCATGGTGTCGCGGTTCTTGCCAAGGGATGATTTCTGCACCCCGTAGGAATTGCCGAAGAGCTGCTTCATGCCGTCCGTATTGGGCAGGTAGCGCAAGGGGAAGCCGGCGAGCTCGATGCGCGCGAAGCTGGCGTCCCAGAACGCCATGGCGTCCACCCGTCCACGATAGATGGCGTCACCGGCGGGTCCGCCTTCGCTGATGGAGACCCACTCCACATCGCTGTCGGGATCGATCTTCAGCTCCTGCAGCATGGCGCGGGCGCCGAAATAGCCGGTATCGCCCTGGTTGCGGATGCCGATCTTCCTGCCCTTCAGGTCCGACAGGGTCTTCACCGGGCTGTCCGGCTTCACCCCGACGCCCCAGTGCGGCTCGCGCAACCAGCAATAGGGAAACACCACGTCGAGCCGCTGGTTCTTAGCGTAGGCATTGAGGAACGCCACCGGGGAAACCGCCGAAGTCTCAGCATTGCCGCTGGCCACCGCCTGCAAGGTCTGGCCGGCGCCGGACATGTTGATGACGTCCATCTCCACGCCTTCCTTGGCGTAGGTGCCGACCTTTGGGTTCTGGCCGACGGTCATGAAGGCGAGCTGCGGGTCGATGATGCCGGCGGCGTTGCCGAGGCGCACCACCGCCTTGTTCTGCGCGAAGGAGACGGCCGGGCAAAGAAGGCTCGCGCCGGCGGCGCCGATGAGCGCGTTGAAGCTGCGACGGTTGAGCATGCGTTTCCCCTGTTGTTCTTTCAGCTTCCGGCGGCATTGGCGCTGCGGTCGGGCCCGCTCCAGAACAGGACCCGCCGCTCCACCAGCCGCAGCAGCCCATGGAGCAGGATGCCGATGAGGGAGAGAATGATGAAAACCGAGAAGGTGCCGGCGGTGTCCATGGAGGCATTCATGGACAAGATGAGCACGCCGAGGCCGCGCTGGGCGCCGACGAACTCTCCGACCACCGCGCCGACCACCGCGAACACCGCCGCCATGTTGAGCCCGGCGAAGATGTACGGCATGGCCGAGGGCAACCGCACTTTCCAGAACAGCTGCCAGGGATTGGCACCGATGGCGCGCATGAGCTCGATGCGCTCGGGCTCCACCGCCTTGAAGCCGGCCATGGAGTTCACCATCAGCGGAAAGAAGGTCAAAAGGCAGATGATGACCACCTTGGAGGTGAGGCCGAAGCCGAACCACAGCACGATGATCGGCGCGAGCGCGATCTTCGGCAGGCTCTGGATCGCCACCAGATAGAGGCTGAAGGTCGCCTCGACGATCCGCACCTGCGAGACGATAGTGCCGAGCAGCAGCCCCGCGGCGCTGCCGATGACGAAGCCGAGCAGCACCTCCATCAGAGTGACGCCGGCATGCAGCCAGTAGCCGCCCCGCGCCGTGAAGCCGGTGTCGAGCCCCTTCCACAGGGCCCACAGCACCTCGCTGGGCGGCGGCAGGATGTAGCTCGGCACGTCCATCCATTGGACGCCGAACTGCCACGCCAGCAACACGGCGACGAGGAAAGCGGGCGCCAGGAACAGCTCCGGGCGCGTGCGCAGGAGCAGCCGGATGCCGGTGAGCGGGCGCGGCGAGAGGTCGGGGCGCACGGCGCCGGCCCCTTGCCCCAGGTGGGCCTCGATGGTCATCCCAGTCCTCCTCCGCCATGCGCCAGCGACACGTCGTTCAGGCTGTAGAGCAGGCGCCGGATGTCGCTGGAGAGCTGCCCGAATGCCGGCTCCCCCATGGCGTCGAGGCCGCGCGGGCGGGGCAGCGGCACGTCGATGATGCGCGCGATGCGGCCGGGCCGCGGCGTCATCACCACCACCCGGTCGCCGAGGAACACCGCCTCCGGAATGGAATGGGTGATGAGGACGATGGTCTTCCCGCTTTCGCGCCAGATGCGCTGGAGGTCGAGATTCATCTGCTCGCGCGTCATGGCGTCGAGGGCGCCGAACGGCTCGTCCATGAGCAGGATCGCGGGGTCGCAGATGAGCCCGCGCGAGATGGCGGCCCGCTGCTGCATGCCGCCGGAGAGTTCGCCGGGATACTTGTTCTCGAAGTCGGAAAGACCCACCATTTTCAGCAGGTCGCGGGCCCGGGCGCGACATGATGCGGCCGGCAGCCCCTGCACCTCGGCCGGCAGCAGCACGTTCTCCAGCACGGTGCGCCAGGGCAGCAGGACCGGGCTCTGGAACACCATGCCGATGTCCCGGCGCGGCTTCAGCACCGGCTGACCCACCACGCGCAGCTGGCCGGAAGACGGGGCGACGAGGCCGGCCATGATCTTCAGCAGCGTGGACTTCCCGCAGCCGCTCGGCCCGACGATGGTAATGAACTCCTTCTCCTTCACGGAGAGGGAAATATCGCAGAGCGCGTGCACGCGCTCGTTCCGGACCGTGAGAAACACTTTGTCGAGGTGCGAGATACGGATCGCGGGATCTTCCGCCTCCACCTCATTCCGCAAGGGAATGGGGATGCGTTCCGCGAGACGTGCCGTCTCCAGAGACATACGTTTTCTCCCTATCGAAGCTTTTTTTCTTGGGTCTGAGCCCGGCTACGACAGGAGGAAGGCTAGGGGATGGACGCGATGCCATCCAATACTTTAGTGCTATGCCCATGATGCCGTAGAAGCATCACTTCGCGGGAAGGGTCGGCTTGCGCCGGACACGTCGCGCGCGGGCCAGGGGCGATCCGGAATCCGGCGAGCCGAACGTGCCCTCCGACTGAAGCCGGGCCATTTCGGCCCGCGTCATTTCGATCATCTTCTGCACTGCCGGCGTGAGCGGGCGATCGGTGCGCCAGGCGAGGACGCGGTCCATGAGCCAGCCCTCCACGCGGCACAGCGTCAGCGTCCCCGCCTCATAGTCGCGCAGAACCGCGCTATGCGGCAGCACCGCATAGCCGAGGCCCGCCATGACCAGCTTCTTCTGCACCTGGAGGCTCTCGGTCTCGATGCCGATGTGGGGCTTTTCGCCGCTCGCGGCCAGGTTCAGGTCGAGCCAGCCGCGCACCGCGCTCGGCGGGGCGGCGAGAACGAGCGGCAGCGGGACCACGTCGCGCCAGTTGCAGGCAGCCCCCGGCGGAAAGCGCCCGGCGGGCCCCACCACATAGACCGGCTCGCGCACCAGGTGCTCGAGCCCCACGTGGCGGGCCGGGATGTCACGGACATTGGGCAGGATCGCAATGTCGAGGTCCCCCGCGAGCAGCCAGGACCGCAGCAGTCCCACTCCCTCCATGAAGGAGAGCTTCACCTGCGGATAGAGAGCGAGATAGGTCTTCGACAGCGCAGGGAACAAGATTTCGGCGACGGACGGTGGCGCGCCGAACGTCACCACGCCGCTCGGCACGGTGCCTTCCGCCCGCACGTCCGCGGCGGCCTGTTCCACCTGCCGGCGGATGAACCGCGCACGCTCCAGCAGAAGCGTGCCGGGCGAGGTCGTCACGATGCCCCGGCTGCCCCGGCTGAAGAGCTTGACGCCCAGTTCCTCCTCCAGCTTCTGGATCTGCCGCGTCAAGGCCGGTTGGGCGATGCGCAGCGCCTCCGACGCCTTACGGAAACTGCCGAGCTCGGCGATCTGCACGAAATACTCGAGCTGCTTGTCGTTCATGTCGCCGGGCTCCGCCGGAGCCGGATCCGATCAGGTTGAATCGGCCTGGTCGGAAATTCCGCCTCTGGCTTGAAGGAAGAGAACGCGTTCTCCCGGTGGAGTCTAGGCGATTAACGGGGCGGCCTGAAGTCTTTGGCGGGGGACTGAATTCTACCCCCGCGTGCACCCATCCATCTGGATGAATTTCCAAACGGCCGCTGAGGCAGACCAGGCAGGCCCATGCACGACGCCCCGGAATCACGGGGTGGGCGGACGGTTGTAGCCGGGGGCCTGCGTGCGCTCGAACGCCGCCGCCGCGCGCACCACGTCATCCTCGCAATAGGCCCGGCCGACGATCTGCAGGCCGATGGGCATGCCCTGCGGCGACAAGCCGGCGCACACCGCGCCCGCCGGCTGGCCGGTGAGGTTGAACGGGTAGGTGTAGAACACCCAGGAGACGAGGTTGCGGTCCTCCAGGCCCTCGGGGATGTTCCGGCCGGCTTCGAGCGCGCTCACCGGCAGCACCGGCGAGATGAGCAGGTCGTAGCGATCGAAGAACAGCCGCATCTTCTCGCGCAGCGCATAGCGGGCGAAGACGCTGGCATGGTAGCTCTTCATCTCCTGCGACAGGGCGGGCATGAGGATGTCGGCCACCGCCGGATCCAGAAGCTCGCGCTGGGTCTCCAGCACGCTGCGCAGGCGGGTGCCGACGCCGGCATAGAATTCGGCCGTCCACAGGTCGGCGGGGTCGGTGTCGAACACCTGCTCAACCAGCTCCACATGGCACCCCAGGGCCTCGAAAGTGCGGGCGGCGCGGTCGGTGGCCTCCACCACCTCCGGCGCCGAGCGGGCATAGCCGAAGGTGGGGCTGTAGGCGATGCGCATGCCCGCCACCGAAGCCTGCGCCGCGCCCAGCACGTCCGGCACCGGGCCGGCGACGCCGAAGGGATCACGCCGGTCGTGCCCGGCGACGGCGGAGAACAGCAGCGCCGCATCCGCCATGGAACGGGCGATGGGTCCCACATGGCCGAGCGTCGGCGTCGCCGAGGTCGGCCACACCGGCACCCGGCCGAAATGCCCCTTCAGCCCCGACAGGCCGCTGAACGCGCAGGGAATGCGGATGGAGCCGCCCCCATCCGTGCCCAAAGCGAAGGGCGTGATCCCCGCCGCCACCGAGGCGGCCGCTCCGGCGCTCGACCCGCCGGGGGTCATGGCCAGATTCCAGGGATTGCGGGTGATGCCGGTCAGCGGGCTGTCGCCGATGGGCTTGCAGCCGAATTCGCTGGTGGTGGTCTTGCCGATGAGGATGCCGCCCGCCGCCTTGGCGCGCTCCACCGCGGGGGCATCCACCTCGGCGACGTTGCCGGCCATGGCGCGCGAGCCGGAGGCATAGCGCACGCCCTTCACCGCCATCAGGTCCTTGGCGGAGAAGGGAAGCCCGTGGATGAGGCCCAGCGGCGCCCCCTTCATCACCGCATCCTCGGCGATGCGGGCGGCGGCGAGCGCCTCCTCCTCCATGATCACGCAGAAGGCGTTGAGCGTATCCTGCGTGGCGCCGGCGCGGTCGAGGGCGCGACGCGTCAGCTCCACGGGCGAAACCTCGCGCCGGGCGACCAGGGCACGCAGGGCATGGGCGCTGAGAAAATCGAGATCGGCAGACATGGGCAGCGCTCCCGGTCGGGGAAGTCAGGCAAAGAGTGCCGCCGGATGGCCGGCAGTGACCATCCGGCGGACCCATACGTCTCGGTCGGGGCGAGAGACGTACTCCGGTCAGTTGAGCACGGCGAAGGCGCGCACCGGCGAGCCCGAGCCGCCCTTGAACTTCAGCGGCACGCCGAAGAACTGGAACTCGCCCTTGCCCACCAGTTCCTCCAGGTTCACCAGCCACTCCCAGTGGCTCATGCCGAGCTCGCGGCACAGCCGGTGCTGGGCGAAGATGTTGTCGGAGGGCTTGTCGGTGGAGGGACCTTCCACGCCCTGCATCTTCGAACCGCGGTCATACAGCCACTGGGTGGCTTCCGCCGTGAGCAGGGGGTTCTTCCAGACGGAATCGAGGCTTGGATAGTTGCGCTTGTGGAAGCCGGTGCACAGCAGCACGATATGCCCGTCCACCTTCACGCCAGAGGCCGCCTCGGCCTTCTCCATGTCCTCCACCGTGATCTCGCCGAGGTCGGGGATGTGGGTGAGGTCGAAGCACACGGCCTTGCCCATGAACATCTCCAGCGGCATCTCGTCGATGGGCGCGCCGTCCGGCTTCACGTGGCGGAAGGCATCCACGTGGGTGCCCACATGGTCCAACATGGCGATGAAATTGGTCTGGAAGGTCATGGCGTCGCCCGGCACGCCGAGGCCGAGCGCCTTGGAGCTTTCGTGGCTCATGTGAGTGGTGATGACCGGGCGCTGGAAGAGCTTGTGGGCGGGCATGTTGTCTTCGATGAGGAGGCTGAGGTCGACAACTTTGGACATGATTTCTCCTTGGACTGGCAGGGACGTGCTGAAGGATGGCCTCAGGCGGCCGGTTTCTTGCGGCCGAGGAAGGCTTCCATCACCTCTGGATCGCGGGCGAGGTCAGCGCTGGGCCCGGATCGCGCCACCCGGCCGTTGGCGATGACATAGGCGTGGTCGGCGATGGCCAGCGCATAGGAGGCGAGCTGCTCCACCAGCAGGATGGTGAGGCCGGCCCTGTTCAGCGCCGCGAGCACGCCCATGAGCTGGTCGACGATCTTCGGCGCGAGGCCGAGGGACAATTCGTCGATGATGAGCAGTTCCGGCTCGGCCATGAGGCCGCGGGCGATGGCCAGCATCTGCTGCTCGCCGCCGGACATGGAGCCGGCCTGCTGGCCGAGGCGCTCCTTCAGGCGCGGGAACAGGTCCAGCACCTTCTCCCGCGTCGCCTTGGCCTTCGCGCCCCTGAGGCCGCCATGGACGTAGGCGCCGAGGATCAGATTGTCCTCGACACTCTGGTCGGGGAAGATCAGGCGGCCTTCCGGCACCATCACCAGGCCTTGCTTCACCTTGGCGTTCGCGCTCATGCGCGTGGTGTCGGCGCCGCGGAACAGCACCTTGCCGCCGGAGGGCGCGACCAGCCCGGTCGCCCCCTTCACCATGGACGACTTGCCGGCGCCGTTATTGCCGATGACGGCCACCAGCTGGCCGCGCTTCACCTGAAGCGAGATGTCGCGCACCGCCACCGCCGCGCCGTAGCGCAGCTCCATGGACTGGATGTCGAGGAGGATGTCGCGCATGCTCAGGCCTCCGCCTTCGCGTGGTCGAGGGAGGTGCCGAAATAGGCCTCGATGACGCGCGGATCGTCCTGCACCACTGAGGGCGTATCGGAGGCGATCACCTGCCCGTAGTCGAGCACGGTCACGGTATCGGCCACCGCCATGATGAGCTCCACATGGTGCTCGATGAGCAGCACCGAGACGCCCAGCGCCGCGATGCGCCGGATCATGACCTCCAGCTCGTCGATCTCCTGCGTGGTGAGGCCGGCGGCCGGCTCGTCCAGCAGCAAGAGGCGGGGCCGCGCCGCCAGCGCGCGGGCGATCTCGAGCCGTCTCTGCAGGCCGAAGGGGAGGAAGCGCGCCTCCTCGTTGGCATAGTCCTCAAGCCCCACGAAGGTGAGGAGGCCGATGGCGGCGCGGCGGCATTCGCTCTCCTGTCGGCGCATGTCGGAGGTCCGCAGCAGGGCCGAGACGAGGCCGTAGCCGAGGCGCTGCTGGTAGCCGACCATCACGTTCTCCAGCACGCTCATGTCGGAGAACAGCTCGGTGTTCTGGAAGGTGCGCGAGAGACCGACGCGGGCGATCTCGTGGGAGCGCTTGCCGGCGAGCTGGATGCCGTCCAGCTCGAAGGCGCCCTCGGTGGGCTGGTAGAAGCCGGAAATGGTGTTCACGAACGTGGACTTGCCGGCGCCGTTCGGCCCGATCAGCGCATGCACCTCCCCGGGCTTCACCCGCAGGGATGCCTTGTTGAGGGCGGTGAGCCCGCCGAAGCGCACGGTGAGGTCGCGGGCCACCAGCTCCGATTTCTGCTCGCGCGCCTCCCTGCGCAGCGTCCCGTCGGCGGGCAGCCCCTCGCAGGCAGCCACCGCGCGCGGCGCGGGCCTCAGCCGCTTCAGGCCGTAGGCGAGCGACCCCATGATGCCGCGCGGCATCACGAACATGACCACCAGCAGCAGGGCGCCGTAGGCGAACTTCTGCCAGACCGCGAACTCCTGCAGGTATTCCGGCAAATAGGTGAGGATATAGGCGCCGAGCACCGGCCCGAAGGTGGAGGCCGCCCCGCCCAGGATCACCATCAGAAGAAAGCGCACGCTGTCTGAGAAGGTGAAGATGTCCGGTGAGATGTACGAGTTGAGGAAGGCATAGAAGGTTCCGGCGAGGCCCGCCGTCACCGCCGCGGCCACGAAGGCGAGGGTCCGCAGGCCGGTGGCGTCCACGCCCAGCGCCCGCGCCGCGATCTCGCTCTGGGACACGGCACGCATGGCGCGGCCGTAGCGGGAGACCTTGAGATTGTGCGCGGCGGCGGTGGCGAGGAACAGGAACACCGCCAGCACGCAATAGAAGGCATAGCCCGACAGGCGCATGCCGAACACGTTGGGCGAGGGGATGGAGGTGATGCCCGTGGTGCCGCCGGTGAGCGATTGCCACTCGATGGCGACATTCTCCACGATCAGGCCGAAGGCGATGGTGACCACCGCGAGATAGACGCCGCGCACCCGCACCGTGGGATAGGCGAGCAGCACGCCGAACAGGCCGGCCACCAAAGCGGCGACGAGGCTCGCCGAGATCATGTCGAAGCCCGCCCGCGTCGCCAGGATGGCGCCGGTATAGGAGCCCAGCGCGAACAGGCCCGCCTGGCCCAGCGAGACGAGGCCGGTGAGCCCAACCAGCACGTTCAGCCCCACGGCGATGATGCCGTAGATGAGGAACAGCATGAACAGGCGCAGCTCATACTCGTTGGAGGAGGCGAGCGGCACCGCCACCAGGATCGCGGCGAGCGCCAGGAAGCCGAGAAGGGTGAGGTGTCTCATACCTTCATCACCTCCCTTTTGCCGAACAGTCCCTGGGGGAAGACGAGCAGCGTGAGGATCATGAGGGAGAAGCCGATGATCTCGCGGGCGGCGGTGGAGATATAGCCCTCCACGAACTTCTCCATCACCCCGTAGACGAGGCCGGTGATGACCACACCGGGGGCCGAGGTGATGCCGCCGATGATCGCCACCGCGAATCCCTTCAGTCCCGGCAGCACCCCCATGGCGGCGGAGGCCTGCACCACCGGGGCCACCAGCACGCCCGCCGCCGCGCCGAGCAGCCCGGCGAGGGCGAAGGAGAAGGCGACGACGAAGTTCACGTTGATGCCCATGAGGGCGGCGGCGTTCTTGTTGTGGGCGACGGCGCGCATGGCGCGGCCCACCAGCGTGTGGCGCTGCAGGGCCCTGAGGCCGAACATGGCGATGAGCGCCACCAGCGGGATGACAAGTTCCTGCGGATAGACGCCGGCCCCCAGGATGTGGACCGAGGAGGCGATGCCCGGCGAGGGCAGCGGGCGGGCGTAGCCCTGCGTCTGGATGGTGGCGAAGCTCTCCACCATGATGCCCACGGCGATGGTGGTGAGCATCCAGCCCACGGACCCCTGCTGGCCGAGGAAGGGCCGCACCGCGACCCGTTCCAGCACCAGCCCGAACAGGCCGCCGGCGAGGATGGCGACGAGGCTGGCGAGGCCGAGCGGCAGGCCGGCGGCGAGGAGATAGACGGCGAGCAGGCCACCGATCATCAGCGTGTCGCCATGGGCGAAGTTCACCGCCTTGGCCGACGACCACATGATGTGGAAGCCGAGCGCCACCAGGGCGTAGATGCCGCCGATGGCGAGGCCGGACAGAAGGTATTGCACCACTGTGGTCATGGCGGGCGACCTGACTGATGGGGGTGGATCCCGGCTGGGCCGGCGGAAGCGGTCGGCCGAGGCAGAGGCGGGAGGCGGCGAGGGAAACCGCCTGCCGACATCAGGAGAGGACGCGCCGATCAGAATGCGAGCAATCTGGCCAGCGCGTGCTCCAGGGCTCACTTGTCGTAGGGCGAGCCCTTGAGGGGGATCAGCTTGCCGTCGTGCCAGACGGTGAGCAGGTAGTATTGCGGCAGGATGGCGTCCTGGCGCTCGGGGTCGGCCTTGTCGAAAGCGGGCTTGTAGGGAGCGACGAGCCCGTCGCGGCTCACCTGGTAGAGGGCCTGCTGCACCTTCTTCCAGTCGTAGGAGCCGGCGATCTTGATGGCGTCGGCGAGGACGTAGACCGCGTCATAGGCGTTGGCGATGCCGGAGCCGGCCTTGATGTCCTTCGGGTCCTTGATGCCGGCCTTCGCCTCGATGGCGGCAAGCACCTTCTTGCCGGTCTCGCTTTGCGGCGTGAGGAAGGAGTAGGTCTGCATCACCCGCACGCCATTGGCGAGCGGCCCGGCGAGCTCGCCGAGATTGCCCGAGATGCCCCAGGCGCCGACGATGGCCGGCTTCCAGGCCGCCTTGTCCATGGACCGCAAGATCTGGTTGGCCTCGCGGTCGAGGGACCAGATGATCGCCACATCCGCCCCGGCGTCGCGGGCGCGGATCACCTGGGGCGACATGTCCTGGTCGTTCCAGTTGAAGGTCTCGGCGGCGACGAGGTCCTTGCCCTTGGCGCCGAGGGCGGCCTTCACGTCCGGCAGCGCGCCGTTGCCCCAGCCGGTGTTCTCGTAGAAAAATGCGATCTTGCCGGTCTTCGAGACCTTCAGCGCCTCGTCCACCAGGAAGCGGGCGACCCACTTGTCCTTGGCGGACACGCGGAACATGAAGTTGGGATCGCGCCCATTCTCGATGGCCTTGGTGTTGGCCGCCCACACGCCCATGTAGGGGATGCCGATCTCGTGCACCGGATCCACCTGCGCCAGGGCCACGGTGGAGTGGAAGCCGCCGAGCACCGCGATGCACTTGTCGGCGAGCGCGATGCGGCGGGTGTTGTCGACGCCGCGCGGCGGGGCGCCGGCATCGTCGTACTGGATCAGCCGGAGCTTCTTGCCGAGCACGCCGCCGGCGGCGTTGATCTCGTCAATGGCGATCTCGGCGCCCAGCTTGATGGCCTGGCCGGAAAACGCCGCGGGGCCGGTGACGGCAGCGGAGTTGCCGATGCAGGGCTCCTGCTGCGCGAAGGCGGCGCCGGTCGAAAGGCCGAGCGCCACCGCCGCAGCCAGAAGCTGGCTGCGCATAATGCTCTCTGGAGGCATGTGTTCTTCTCCTGTCGTCCACAGGACGCACCGGGCATTTTCGCCCGCAGACCAACGACGCAGGAAAGCTAGTTATAGGCCGCACTCAAGGACAAAGATTATTTTCCGATCGTTGATATAGGCCCAGACTATGATCCGAGTTAATAGGCAGTGCCGATGCCGTAGCCATACACATAAGATACTGATATTACATATTTTAGCGTCCATCGTCGCTCATAGTTTAGGCATATGATAGTTTATCATGCAGTTTGACAATCGCCTTTGCCCCGTGAAAATTCATTCCCGGCAAAGGTGAGGCATGGATATCCGGCAACTGAAATACTTCGTCCAGATCGCGGAAAGCGGGAACTTTTCGCGCGCCGCGGAAGTGCTCCGCATTGCTCAGCCTTCGCTCAGCCAGCAGATGAAGAACCTGGAAGAAGAACTGGGCGTCGGCCTGCTGCTGCGCCACGCGCGCGGCGTCACCCTCACCGAGCTCGGGCAGCAGCTCTACGACCATGCCCGCCGCATCCTGCAGGAGGTGGACCGGGTGAAGGACGTGGTCCGCTCCAGTTCCCTCAATCCTTCCGGCCGGGTTTCGGTGGGCCTGCCCACCTCCGCCTGCCGCGGCCTCGGCCTGCCGCTCATCCAGGCGCTGGCCGAGCGCCAGCCCAACATCTCCCTCCACGTGGTGGAGGCCATGACCGGCTATCTCGACGACTTCCTCCAGCATGGCCGGCTCGACGTGGCCCTGCTCTACGACCACAAGGCGTTCGAGCACGTGGCCTGGACCGAGATGATGGTCGAGGAGCTCATGCTGTTCGTGCCGCCCGGCCATCCGCTGGCGGAACAAGGCAGCGTGTCCTTTCGCGAGATGTTCGACTGGCCCATCGTGCTGCCCGGCGCGCCCAACGTGATGCGCACGGTGATCGAGCAATTCGCCGCCCGGCACGACGTGGTGCCCGCCGCCATGGCCTGCGACAGCCTGCCCACCATCGCCCGCCTCGTACGCTCGGGCCGGGCGCTGGGTGTGATGCCCCACTTCGCCTTCATGGACGAGATGGAACGCGGCGAGATGACGGCCGTGCCCATCCTCGATCCCACCCCATCCTGGCGCCTGTCCGTGGTCGTGTCCCAGCGCAGCATGAATCCGCGCGGCTCGGAAGCCGTCGCCAAGGTCATGGCGGACGTGATCGCCGCCATGGTGGACAGCGGCACATGGCGCGCCAGGCTGCGGACCGAGAAGGCCCGCGGCGAGGCGCGGCTGCCGGCCCGATGACCCTTCCCCCGAGGAGCCCCGAATGGACCTGATCATCACCAACGCCCGCCTCCCGGACGCCCCCGAGCAGACCGTCGATATCGCCGTCGCCGATGGCCGGATCGCCGCCGTCGGCCCCGGCATCACGGCGGAGGCGGAAGTGATCGACGCCGGCGGCTGCCTCGTCTCCCCCGGCTTCGTCGAGACCCATATCCACCTGGACAAGTCCTGCATCCTCGATCGCTGCGCGTCCCGGCGCGGCGACCTGGAGGAGGCCATCGCCGAGGTGGCCAAGGCCAAGAAGGACTTCACGCCGGACGATGTCTATGCGCGCGGCCGGCGCACCGTGGAGAAGGCCATCTCCCAGGGCACCACCCACATGCGCACCCATCTGGAGGTGGACCCGGGCATCGGCCTCAGGGGATTCGAGGGCGTGCTGAAGCTGGTCGAGGATTACCGCTGGGCCATCGACATCCAGATCTGCGTCTTCCCGCAGGAAGGCCTGCTCAACAATCCGGGTACCGACGCACTGATGGTGGAGGCGCTGCGGCGCGGGGCGAAGGCGGTGGGCGCGGCGCCCTATACGGACACCGACCCGCACGGCCAGATCGACCGCGTGTTCGAGATGGCGCGGGCGTTCGACGTCGACATCGACATGCATCTCGACTTCGGCAGCGACACGACGAGCCTCGACCTCGAATATGTATGCACCCTCGCCGAGCGCTTCGGCTGGGGTGGGCGGGTGGCGATCGGGCATGTCACCAAGCTGGCCTATGTGCCCCCCGCGCGCATGGACGAACTCGCGCGGCGCATGGCCGGCGCCGGGGTGGCGCTCACCGTGCTGCCCTCCACCGATCTCTTCCTCATGGGCCGTGACCGCGATCATGCCAAGACGCGCGGGGTGACCCCGGCGCATCTTCTCCTCCAGCATGGGGTGAACTGCTCCTTGTCCACCAACAACGTGCTCAACCCGTTCACCCCGTTCGGCGACTGCTCCCAGCTCAGGATGGCGAACCTCAACGCCAACATCTGCCATGTGGGCTCCGCCCACGACATGGCCGAGTGCTTCCACATGGTGACGCGCCGGCCGGCCCGGCTGTTGAACCTGCCCGATTACGGGCTGGAGGTGGGCAAGTCGGCCGATTTCGTCATCATCGACAACGCCACCCCGCGAGACGCGGTGGCCGAGCTTTCGCCCGTGCTCGCCGCCTTCAAGCGCGGCCGGCGCACGCTGACGCGGGAGCGGGCGCGTCTCCATTTCCCCACCTGCGGATGCGGACAATGAATTTGACCGATACCCTCGGCGCCTTCTGCCCGGACAACCACGCCGTGCGCACGGGCTCGGGCTCCGGACCTCTCGCCGGCCTAAGCTTCGCCGCCAAGGATGCCCTCGACGTGGAGGGCGCGCCCACCGGCAACGGGCATCCGGACTGGCTGCGTACCCACGCCCCGGCGCTTCGCTCAGCGTTGGCGGTGCGGCGCGTGCTCGACGCCGGCGCGGATCTCGCCGGCAAGACCATTGCCGACGAGCTGTGCTACTCGCTCACCGGCGAGAACGCCCATTACGGCACCCCGCTCAACCCGGCCGCGCCCGGCCGCGTGCCCGGCGGCTCCTCGAGCGGTTCGGCCTCGGCGACGGCGGGCGGGGCGGTGGACTTCGCCCTCGGCACCGACTGCGGCGGCTCGGTGCGCGTTCCGGCGAGCTATTGCGGTCTCTTCGGCATGCGTCCCACCCATGGGCGCATCCCACTCGACGGCGTGGTTCCGTTCGCACCCAGCTTCGATTGCGTCGGCTGGTTCACCCGTGATGCGGCCCTGTTCGAGACCGTCGGCCGGGTGCTGCTCGCGGAGGACACCTCCCCTGCCCCGATCACCCGCCTTCTCCTGCCACGCGAGGCCTTCGCCCTGCTGGCGCCGGAGGCGGCGGCGGCCCTGCGCCCAGCCGTGCAGCGCGTTCAGGACATGCTCGCCCCGGCCGAGGAGATCGCCCTCGCCCCGGACGGGCTGGACACCTGGTCCGCCACCTTCCGCACCCTTCAGGCAGCGGAGATCTGGCGCTCCGTCGGTCCCTGGATCGAGGCGGTTCGCCCCGCCTTCGGCCCCGGGGTCCGCGAACGCTTCGCCGCGGCGCGCGAGGTGGATCCGGCGGCGGTGGCGCGAGCCGCCGCGCATCGCGAGGCGATCCGAGCGCGCCTGTCCGCCTTTCTCCCCGCCGGCACCGCCTTGCTGATGCCGACCACCCCGCGCGTTGCGCCGGTACGGGGCGCGGCGGCCGCGGATGTGGAGGTGGCCTACCGGAACCTCGCCATGAACCTCCTCTGCGTCGCGGGCCTCGGCGGGCTGCCGCAAGTGTCGCTGCCGCTGGCGCGGGTGGACGGCCTTCCCCTCGGCCTGTCGCTGGTGGGAGCAGCAGGCACAGACATGGCCATTCTCGAGGCTGCGGTGCAGCTGGCGCTATGATCCCGGGGGGCCAGGCGACGGTAGCGGGGCGGCCGGTGCGCACGCCGCGCCCGCCTGCCCCAAGGTAGAGAAGCGAGCTCCGGTTGACCGGATCGCGGCGCGCACGCCGGCGGATCTCGTCCGGGCGGCCAGCCGGTGCTAGTCTCGTGGTCCGGTTTGGCCCGCGGCACCGGCGCACCGTTCACCTGTGCGACCACGCTCGCGGGGTGGTGGAGGGCCTCAATGAACGCCGCGCACGCCTCCGCAGTCGAGGACAGCCCCACCACGCACCGTACCGTGCCCGTGCGCGACAGCCTCGGATGTTCGCTTTCGGCGCTGGGCTGTCACCAGGAATTGATCGGCTCCGGATTTGCGATTTACCGCAAGTCGCATGCGGGGGACGGAATCCACCGGGTGGAGACCCCCGCGAGCGACCGCGGGCTGCTGGTCGGCGTGGCCCTGACCCGCGGGCATCGGCGGCGCATCTTCGACGGCAACCGGTCCGTCACCCATGATTTCGAGGAGGACAGCTGCTACGTCCGCTCGTTCTCGGACGGCTATCGCGCCGACGTCGAGACCGGCTTCGACTTCTTCCTGCTGGAGATTCGGCGCAGCGCCCTCCAGCGCACCTTCGCCGAAACCGGGCTGTCCTGCGCCGAGGGCCTCACCACAACGCCCGGAGCGCGGGATCCGGTCCTCGCCCATCTGGCGCGCGCGCTCCTGCCGGCCCTCGCCAACGCAAAGGGCTCGTCTCCCCTGTTCCTGGACCAGATGGCGAGCGCCATCCAGACCCATCTCGCCACGCGGCTGCACGGCGGCGTTCCGAAGGCCGGCCGCGCGCGCGGGCTCTCCGGCGCCCAGGTGGCCCGCGCCAAGGAGATGCTGGCGGCCGGGCTCGCGGGGCAGGTGCTCATCGGCGATATCGCATCGGCGTGCGAGGTGTCGCGGGGCCATTTCATCCGCGGCTTCAAGGAAGCGACCGGCGCGACGCCCTATCAATGGCTGCTCATGCAGCGCATCGAGCAGGCGCGGGACCTGCTGGTGAATTCACGCCTGCCGCTGGCGGACGTGGCGGTCGTCTGCGGCTTCTCCGACCAGAGCCACATGACGCGGACCTTTACCCGCCTGACGGGCGCCGCGCCCGGCGCCTGGCGCCGCCGCCGGTAGCAGCGGATCCCATCGTTCAAGAACAGCGGACTTTCATGCAAGACGCCCCGGTCGCCGCGGAATAGTTTGCGCGCATGCACAGCGAGCCAGAGATTGGATGCAATGAGCACGACCGCGAACCGCGACCGGTCCACACGCGATGCGGCGTTGCGGTCCCGTGCAGACCGGCCTGCTATGCGGAAGACGGGCCCATGGGCGTGGCGAGACCCTCGCTGCGCATGAGCGCAGCATCGATCGCCCTGCCGGCTTGCGTCAGCGCATACTCGACGTGCCGGACCCGACCTTCGAGTTCGCGTCGCGTCACGTAGCCGGCGGCCTCCAGGTCCTTCAGTCGCGCCGACAAAACGCGCGCCGAGATCGAGCCCGGAAGCACCCGCCGCAATTGTCCAAAACGCAGCGTACCGTTGCGCGCCAACGCAGCGATGATGTGGCTCATCCATTCCTGAGCGAAAAACTTGAGAAATGGCTCGGCCGGACAGTTTCCGGTACCGATCCTCTTGTCTTCGGTTTCGTCGTCCATGGTTCCGACTGGTATCTTCCCGGTAACTAATGGCCACCGCATCGGCGCGGCGCTAGCCTTCCCCCACCATCTCAACAGGAGATCGAGCCTTGTCAAACGCCGTCGCTGCCCCCGGCGGGATGTTGTTGTCTCCCACGGACCACACCCTGATCATGATCGACTTCCAGTCGCAGATGTCGTTTGCGACCAAGTCTATCGATGCCGTGAACCTGCGCAACAATGCGGCCCTCGTGGCGCATGCGGCGGCGGGCTTCAAGGTTCCCACCATCCTCACCACCGTGGCGGAGAAGAGCTTCTCCGGCCCCATGTTCTCCGAAATCACCGAGGCCTTCCCCGGCCAGGCCCTGCTCGACCGCACCTCCATGAACACGTGGGAGGATGCCGCCGTCATCGCCAAGGTCAACGAGATCGGCAAGAGCCGCATCGTGCTCTCTGGCCTGTGGACCGGGGTCTGCATCGTCGGCCCCGCCTTGTCGGCCATCGAGCAGGGCTTCGAGGTCTATGTGATCGCCGATGCCTGCGGCGATGTCTCGGAAGAGGCGCACGAGCGCGCCATGCAGCGTATGATCCAGGCCGGCGCCCGCCCCATGACGTCCCTGCAGTACCTGCTCGAACTGCAGCGCGACTGGGCCCGCACCGGGACCTACGACATGACCACCGGGATCGCCAAGAAGTTCGGCGGCGCCTACGGCCTCGGCATCATCTACGCCAAGACCATGTTCGGGGCCTCCGAAGGTCATTGAGCATGACCGCAGTCTCATCCGCCACCGGCGCCCCGGCCGGTGGCCTGACCCGCAGGTCCGCTCTTGAAATCGGCGCCGGCGCGGCGCTTGCGGTCGCCTTCGGCCTGCCCATGTCCTCCGCGGCTGCTCGTTCAGCCACGACCAAAGGAACCACAGCCATGCCCTTCGTCACCACAAAAGACGGCGTTGAGATCTTCTACAAGGACTGGGGGCCGAAGGACGCCCAGCCGGTGTTCTTCCACCACGGCTGGCCGCTCTCGTCCGACGACTGGGACGCGCAGATTCTGTTCTTCGTCTCCAAGGGCTTCCGCGTCGTCGCCCATGACCGGCGCGGACACGGCCGCTCGACCCAGGTCAGCGACGGCCACGACATGGACCACTATGCGGCGGATGCGGCGGCCGTAACCGAGCACCTCGACCTGAGGAACGCCGTCCATATCGGCCATTCCACCGGCGGCGGCGAGGCCCTGCACTACACCGTGAAGCACGGCAAGGGCCGCGTCGCCAAGCTGGTGCTCATCGGCGCGGTGCCGCCGCTCATGCTGAAGACCGCGGCGAATCCCGGCGGCCTGCCGATGGAGGTGTTCGACGGCTTCCGCAGCGCCCTCGCGGCCAACCGCGCCCAGTTCTTCCTCGATGTTCCCGCCGGGCCCTTCTACGGCTTCAACCGGCCGGGCGCGCAGGTGTCCCAGGGCGCCATCCAGAACTGGTGGCGGCAGGGCATGGCGGGCGGCGCCAAGGCGCACTATGACGGTATCAAGGCTTTCTCGGAAACCGACTTCACCGAGGACCTGAAGGCCTGCGAGGTGCCCACCCTGGTCATGCACGGCGACGACGACCAGATCGTCCCCATCGCCGATTCCGCGCTCCTGTCGGCCAAGCTGCTGAAGCACGGCACGCTGAAGGTCTATCCGGGGTACCCGCACGGCATGTGCACCACCCATCCCGAGGTGATCAACGCCGACCTGCTCGCCTTCATCAAGGGATGAGGATCCCGGCGCCGGCCCTCGCCGGCCGGCGCCGCCAACCGACCGCGGAGGCCGCATGAAGCTCTATCTCGCCTCGCTGGGCGCCGGCATCCTGGTCGGCATCGTCTACAGCCTCGTCAATGTCCGCTCACCGGCACCGCCGGTGGTGGCGCTCATCGGGCTGTTCGGCATCCTCGTGGGCGAGCAGATCGTGCCGGTGGCGCGCCACCTGCTGAAGGGCGACAGCCTGGCCACCGCCATCGGGCTCGCCGATTGCAGCGACCATGTGCTCGGCCAGCTCCCCGGAAGGCAGGCCGCCGAACCCACCCCTGCGGAGAAACCGCCCCAATCCTAGCCGGGAGCCGCAACATGCCAAACCGTCGCCAGTTCATCGCCGGAGCCGGCCTCTTCGCGGCTGCCGGCTTTTCTCCCTCGACCCCACAGGCGCAGACCATGAGCGAGACCGCCGACCTCATCCTCTACAACGGCAAGGTCACCACCCTCGACCGCGCCAACCCGCAGGCCGAGGCGGTGGCGGTCAAGGACGGGCTGATCCTGTTCGCCGGATCGACCGCCGAGGCCATGCGGCTGGCGGGGCCCGGCACGAAGACCGTCGACGTCGGTGGCCGCCGGATCATTCCCGGCCTCATCGACAGCCACATGCACATCATCCGCGGCGGGCTCAACTACAACATGGAGCTGCGCTGGGACGGGGTACGCTCCCTCGACCACGCCATGGAGATGCTGAAGAAGCAGGTGGCCATCACCCCGCCGCCACAATGGGTGCGGGTGGTGGGCGGCTTCACCGAGCACCAGTTCGCCGAGAAGCGCCTGCCGACGCTGGAGGAGATCAACGCCGCCGCGCCCGACACGCCGGTGTTCATCCTCCATCTCTACGACCGCGCCTTGCTGAACGCCGCCGCCCTGCGCGCCGTGGGCTACACGAAGGACACGCAGAACCCGCCGGGCGGCGAGATCGTGCGCGACGCGGCCGGCAATCCCACCGGCCTGCTCATCGCCCAGCCCAACGCCACCATCCTGTATGCGACGCTGGCGCGGGGGCCGAAGCTGCCGCCCGAGTACCAGAAGAACTCCACCCGCCACTTCATGCGCGAGGTGAACCGGCTCGGCGTCACCTCCGTCATCGATGCCGGCGGCGGCTTCCAGAACTATCCGCAGGACTATTCCATCATCGAGGAGCTGCACCGGGACGGACAGCTCACCGTGCGCATCGCCTACAACCTGTTCACCCAGAAGCCGAAGGAGGAGCTGGCGGACTTCTCCGGCTGGGTCGGGCAGGTGAAGCCCGGACAGGGGGACGACCTCTACCGCAACAACGGCGCCGGCGAGATGCTGGTCTATTCCGCCGCCGACTTCGAGGACTTCCAGGTGGCGCGGCCCGACATGCCGCCGAACATGGAGGCCGACCTGGAGCCGGTCATCCGCCTGCTCGCCGAGAACCGCTGGCCATGGCGCCTGCACGCCACCTATGACGAGACCATCTCCCGCGCCCTCGACGTGTTCGAGAAGGTCAATGCCGACGTGCCGCTCAACGGCCTCAACTGGTTCTTCGACCACGCCGAGACCATCTCCGACCGCAACATCGACCGCATCGCGGCGCTCGGCGGCGGCATCGCCGTGCAGCACCGCATGGCGTTCCAGGGCGAGTACTTCACCGAGCGCTACGGCGCCCGCGCCGCCGAGCGCTCGCCGCCCATACGGCGCATGCTGGAAGCCGGGCTGCCGGTGGGTGCCGGGACCGACGCGACGCGCGTCGCGTCCTACAACCCCTGGGTCTCCCTCTCCTGGCTGGTGACGGGCAGGACGCTGGGCGGCCTGTCCCTCTATCCGCCGTCCAACCTCCTCGACCGCGAGAGCGCCCTGCGCCTGTGGACGCAGGCCAATACCTGGTTCTCCAGCGAGCCCGGCAAGAAGGGGCAGGTGAAGGCCGGCCAGCTCGCCGACCTCGCGGTGCTGTCGGACGACTATTTCTCGGTGCCCGACGATCGGATCCAGGACATCACCGCCGTGCTGACGCTGCTTGGCGGCACTCCGGTCCATGGCGACGGCGACTTCAAGCCGCTGGCTCCCGATCTGCCGCCGGCCATGCCCGACTGGTCGCCGGTGCGCACCTTCGGCGGCTATCAGCAGCGGGCGGAAGCGGGCGGACGCAAATATGCCTTCGCCAGCCTCTGTGGCTGCGCGAATGCCTGCGGCGTGCACGGGCACGCCCACGCGCAGGCCTATCAGGCGAACGTGCCGGCGGCGGACGAGCGCAGCTTCTGGGGTGCGCTCGGCTGCGCCTGCTGGGCGTTCTGAGCGATGGACCTTCTTGCAACGCGTCAGGGGCTGCGCGGCGTCGCGCGGCGCCTCCTGTCCCCCGCTCCGGTGCGGTTCCTCGCGCTCCTCGCCTTATGCGGGGCCTACCTGCAGGGCGGCATCAACAAGGCGATGGATTTTCCCTCCGCCATGGCGGAGATGGGGCATTTCGGCCTCGCCCCCGCCGCCCCCTTCGCCGTCGCGGTGATCGCGCTGGAGCTCGGGGCCTCGGCGATGATCCTCGCCGGGTTCGGCCGCTGGCTCGGCGCGCTGGGGCTCGCCGGCTTCACCCTTATGGCGAGCCTCCTCGCCAACCGCTTCTGGGAGATGGCCATGCCGGAGCGGTTCTTCGCCGCCAATGCCTTCTTCGAGCATCTCGGCCTCGCCGGCGCCTTCGTGCTCGTCGCGTGGTACGATCTGGCCCACCGCGCGTGAGGGACTGACCTTGAGCGATACGGCACCCTCTCCCTCCCCGCGCCCCGCCTCCGGCGGCAGCTTCGCGCCCCTGCGACGGCCG